>JAKSCG010000163.1 GCA_022360715.1 Halanaerobiales bacterium | reverse complement strand
GGCCAGTCGATTTATCAAATGCTACTGGCCGGAGTTAGTTTGGCGGTAGCAGCTATCCCGGAAGGACTTCCCGCCATAGTGACTCTGGTCCTGGCCCTCGGTATTCAAAAGATGATCAAGAATAATGCGATTGTTCGACGGCTCCAGGCAGTTGAAACCCTGGGCTGTGCAACGGTTATCTGTTCTGATAAAACCGGGACCCTGACCAAAAATGAGATGGCCTTAAAAAAAATATATTTTAATCACCGGATTAAGAATTTTTCCGGACAAACGGAATTGGCTAAGATCGAAAAAATGCTTAAAATCGGAGCGATCTGCGGCTCAGTTCAATTAAAAGAAGAAGAGAAGACCGGTACAATTAACCGGGTGAAAAAGTTTTTTGTCGGTAAGCAACTACCGGAATTAAAAGGAGACCCGACTGAAACAGCATTGGTCCGGGCGCTCTACCAATATGATCTGACTTTTTCCGAATTAAGCCGGCAATATCCGATTATCGCCGAAGAGCCCTTTGATTCATCCCGAAAGCGGATGTCTGTCCTGGTAAGCCCGGCTGAGCAAAAAAGGGAATTGTGGATCAAAGGGGCACCGGAAGTTATCTTAAATTTAAGTGAATATCTCGAGTTTAACGGTCAACAGGAAAAGTTAACAGCCGGTCTCAGAGAAGAGGTGCTAAGGGCTAATGAAGCGATGGCTGGTGATGCCCTGCGGGTTTTGGCGATCGCCTATCGGCCTTTAAATAAGCAGGTCCGGGCAACTCAGCTGAAGGATTATGAAAATAATCTGATCCTGATCGGGCTGGTCGGGTTAATTGATCCGCCACGGCCGGAGGCATATCAAGCTGTTCAGGCCTGTTTCCGGGCAGGAATTAAACCGGTAATGATCACCGGTGATCACAAAATTACGGCACGGGTAATTGCCGAAGAACTGGCTATTATCACCAGGTCCGACCGCGTAGTGACCGGTGAAGAACTAAGAAAAACAGAGCAGCAAGGGTTAAAGAGCATTGTCGATCAGGCCAGGGTCTATGCGCGTATTTCTCCTGAAGATAAATTACGGATCGTCAGGTCTTTAAAGGAAAATGGGGAGATAGTTGCGATGACCGGGGATGGGGTCAATGATGCCCCTGCTTTAAAAGAAGCAGATATCGGGATAGCGATGGGCGAAAAGGGAAGTGATGTGACGAAGGAGGTTTCATCACTGATCCTGGCTGATGATAATTTTACTACAATTGTGAAAGCAATTGCCGAAGGACGGAAGATCTATAATAATATCAGGAAGTTTATCCGCTATCTTTTGGCCTGTAATACGGGAGAGTTATTGGCGATCTTTACGGGAATTGTGTTGGGGCTTCCCCTCCCTCTTTTACCGATCCAGATCCTCTGGGTTAACCTGGTGACTGACGGCTTGCCAGCTCTGGCCCTGGGAATGGATAATGACAGTGACGATGTGATGGAAAAACCTCCGCGTGAACCGGAAGAAAGTATTTTTGCTAATGGGATGGTCAGCCATATTGCCGGACAAGGCGCTCTGATCGGTATCAGTACTATGCTGGCTTTTCTGATCGGAATTTACCGTTTCGGTCTCGATTTACCGACAGCCAGAACAATGGCTTTTTCCACCCTGGTTTTTTCTCAACTGTTTTTTGTCTTTAGCTGCCGTTCGGAAGACCATTCCTTCTGGGAAATATCTCCTTTTAAGAACATGTATTTAATTGCAGCAGTTACCTTGTCTACTGTCATGCACATACTGGTAATATATCTCCCATTTTTTAGTCGTTTTTTCCAGACCAGGGTCCTAACTATTAACGAATGGGTAGTTGTTTTTGCTTTATCGATCTGGTCGACAATTCTGGTTGACCTGGTGCGGTTTGTGGCTAACCGGAAAAAAGCGAAAAATAGTTGAACTGTAATGATCTTCCCTTGTCAAAACAGGATTACTGTGATATATTATAAATTAAAGTTAAAAACACGGTAGGGGGATAATTAGGATGAGGGTTAGCTTAATAAACATCGGTTTTGGGAATATCGTGGCCGGAAATAGGGTAATAGCCATTGTAAGTCCTGAATCAGCTCCGATCAAAAGAGTTATTCAAGAAGCCAGGGAAAGAGGCATGTTAATTGATGCTACTTATGGACGCAGGACCAGGGCAGTTATTATTACTGATAGTGATCATATCATTTTATCGGCGATACAACCGGAGACGGTTTCACACCGTTTGACCGATGAGAAGTGATGTGATACAAAGGGGAGGATTAGATTGCAGCAGGGTAAACTCTTTGTCCTTTCGGGTCCATCCGGGGTAGGTAAAGGGACTATACTGGCAAGACTTTTTGTAGATTTTCATGATATAGAATATTCGGTATCGGCTACCACTCGTCAGGCCCGTGCAGGTGAGGTTCAAGGGGAGAATTATTATTTTCTGTCCGAAGAGGAATTTTTTCAGTTGGTTGAAAACGATCAGTTGATCGAATGGGCCAATGTACATAATAATTATTACGGAACACCAAAGGAATATGTGGATAAGACCCTTAAAAAGGGACAAGATATTATTTTAGAGATCGATATTCAGGGGGCAAAACAGGTCAGGGAGAACTACCCGGATGCCGTCTTTATTTTCCTGCTCCCCCCTTCACTGCAAGAATTAGAACAACGGCTCGAGCAACGGGGTTCAGAGGATAAGCGGAATAAAAAAATACGATTGAGAAATGCCAGAGAAGAAATGCACGAAAAGCAAAAGTATGATTATGTAATTATTAATGATCGGATTGAAGAAACTGTTGATCAGCTTAGATCAATAATTATTGCTGAAAGTTGTAGAATTGATAAGGAGGATGATAATTAATGATTACCTATCCTTCCCTGGATAATTTATTGCATAAGGTAGATAGCCCTTATACTCTGGTTATTCTTGCCGCCGGTCGGGCCAGACAATTAAATCTTGGCGGGCCGGAATTACTGGATCGATACCGGAGCAAAAAGCCGGTCTCCCGGAGTCTGGAAGAAGTAAATGCCCGTAAAATTACTTACCGTAGAAATTATGATCAAGGATTTAAATAACAACAAGGGGGGTGAAGGGACTGAACAAAAACATACTCCTGGGAATTACCGGTGGTATTGCCGCCTATAAAATGGTTGAGGTGGCCAGTAGATTAACCAAACTGGGTCATTCCGTCCATGTTGTGATGACCGAGGGGGGGAGACAGTTCGTTACCCCTTTAACATTTCAGAATATTACCCTTAATCCGGTTGAGACAGATTTGTTTACTCCACCCCGCCACTATGAGGTCAAACATATTTCGCTGGCTGATCGAGCAGAGATTTGTTTAATCGCTCCGGCTACCGCTAATTTTATCGGCAAACTAGCCAACGGGATAGCCGATGACCTCTTAACTACGATTATAATGGCGAGTAAAGCTCCGGTTTTGCTGGCACCGTCCATGAATGTAAATATGTTTGATAATCCGATTGTACAAGAAAATCTGACCTACCTCCGGGAAAAGGGATATGAGGTGCTTGAACCTGGTACTGGCTATTTAGCCTGTGGTTATGAGGGAAAAGGTCGGTTACCGGAACCGGCTGAACTGGTCGAATACCTTTTAAGACACTTAACCGTAAAAGATTTTAGCGGGAAAAGGGTTTTAATTAGTGCCGGACCAACCCGGGAACCCTTTGATCCGGTTCGTTTTTTAACTAATTATTCTTCCGGGAAAATGGGTTATGCCCTGGCCCGTGCGGCAGCCTATCGCGGAGCGGAAGTGAAACTAATCTCCGGGCCGACTGATTTAAATCCGCCGTTAGGGGTTGAGACCATCTATGTAAAGAGGGCCTTGGAGATGAAGGAAGCAGTAGATTGTTTAGCTGACGAACAGGATATTATTATCATGGCTGCGGCAGTGGCCGACTTCCGGCCGGCCAATCCCCAAAAAGATAAAATCAAAAAGAGCAGTCATAAGCAGGAACACACTGAAATTAAGCTGCTCCCTAATCCTGATATTCTGGCTGAGCTGGGGAAAAGGAAAAGGCCGGGGCAATTTCTGGTCGGATTTGCAGCCGAAAGCAGGAATCTGTCGGAAAATGCCCGGGACAAGTTGCGGAAGAAAAACCTCGATATGATTATTGCCAATGACATCAGTAATCCCCGGCTTGGTTTTGCCAGTGAGGAAAATCAGGTGCTTATTATGACAGCATCCTCGAGCAATCAGTTGCCACAACTTAAAAAGCTGAAACTGGCTGACATTATTCTGGATAATATATTACACTATCAATAGGGGATGTTAAAGTTGAATCATATGGGCGAGCGATTAAAGGTAGTTGCTGACAACAAAATAAATACCCAGACTGGCCTTCCCGGTAACAACCGGAAAAAACTGTTGATTAATCAGGGGATATTCAGTCTGGGACATTTTATTATTGATCTATATATGAATCTTTTACCCCCGATTTTACCCCTGATTTCAAGAAATATGGGACTGTCACTGGCCCTGGCGGCTACTGTTTTATCAGCCAAATCAATTACATCCTCTTTTCTCCAACCGTATTTAGGGTATTTAATTGATCAAAAACAAAACAAATGGTTACTGCCGGTGAGTGTGCTCTGGGTAACAGTTACGATGGGACTAGTGGGAGTGGTCGATAATTATTATCTCCTCCTTATTTTATCGGCCCTGTCCGGCATCGGTTCTGCGCTCTACCACCCGCTTGGGTCAACCTATTCCAACCTCTTTGCCGAGCATAATAAGGGCCTGGCGGTTTCTATCTTTAGCACCGGGGGTAGTTTGGGGTTCGCGGTTGCTCCGGCAGTCGTGATGCCGGTGGTGATTTATTTCGGATTGTCGGGGACATTGCTTTTAATGTTACCTGGTCTGGCCGCAACGCTTTTATTTATTTTATTTAATATATATTATCTGAAGGAAACAGAGCCGGTTGTAACTAAGCGATCCGGAGATAGAAAAGATAAAGTTCTTGCTATATCGACGAATAGAAGTAGATTGAGCGGTTTTCAGCGGGTAGGAAAGCATAAATTAGCGGCAGTGACTGTACTCAGTTTGATCGTGATCTTGCGTTCGATTGTCCATTCCGGCATGGTTACTTTTTTGCCATATTATTTTCAGCAGCTCGGTTATAATGAACTGGTCGGCGGTAGATGGCTATCCTTGTTTTTATTGTGTGGTGCGTTAGCCGGCGTTTTTGGCGGGTATATATCTGACCGCTATGGGCGAGAGAAGGTAACGGTTATTTCACTGATAGCGGCTGCTTGCTTCCTGTTTATTTTTCTAAATAGTGCCGGGCTTTTCTCCCTGATTGTCTTAATTGTGAGCGGGGGAATGCTCCTGCTGTCTATTCCGGTTACGATTATATATGCCCAGGAAATTTTACCGGGGAATAAAGGATTTGTCGCCGGGTTGATGATGGGTCTTTGTTATGGAATTGCCGGTCTGACCATAACTCCACTGGGTATCGCCGCTGATCTATGGGGATTAAAATGGGTAATGGGTCTATTTGTAATCCTACTTTTAGCCGGTATTTTGTTGTTTTTAATGATGGCCAAACTTAAGGGGAGATAATTATACGGAGTAAAAAAACTACCGGTTACTATACCGGTAGTTCAGACAAGATTATTATCACGGTTTAAGTCTTATTGGCTTCAGCTAACTCCGGCCGGGCATTTGCTTCTGTTAAGTTTCGATTACGGAAACTCATACAACTGATCGCCTCATTTCCTGTTGCCTCCGGTGTGTTGGCCAGTACCCGGATTTTTTCCCTTCTACAGTTGTTCTCTTCGTTATATGTACAGTTATTGACATCACAGCTAATCTTTCTGGGCATATTACCTGCCACCCCTTTCTCTTTTTACTAATATTATTGCCAGTAGGTTTAATTTAATTATTTTTTTTGCAGGAATACATAATTAGATGTTTAATATATTTAAAGTGAGTGCAAGCTAGCTGTAGATAAGGAGGGGGATTATATGATTGACCCGGTAGCCTTTCAAATCGGTTCGATTACGGTTCGTTGGTATGGAATATTAATCAGTATGGCCGTTCTGATCGGTTTATTGCTGACTTTCCGTGAAGCCGAGCGAAAAGGGATTGAGCAGGAATTTTTCCTGGATTTATTTATCTATAGTATTCCGGTGGCAATTATCGGAGCCCGTTTATATTATGTCATATTTAGCTGGTCGACTTATCGTTATAATCTGGCCAAGGTCTTTTCGATCCGGGAAGGGGGCTTGGCGATTCACGGAGCAATTATTGCCGGACTGGTGGTTTTTTATTTAATGGCGAAAAGGCGGCAAGTACCCTTCGGACAGGTGATAGATACAGTGGCCCCTGCTCTGGTACTGGGCCAGGCGATTGGCCGCTGGGGGAATTTTATTAATCAAGAAGCCTACGGTTCGGTAGTCAGTAAAGAATTTATCGCTTATTTCCCGAGCTTTATTCAGCGACAGATGTTGATTAATGGAAATTATTATCATCCGGCTTTTTTGTATGAATCAGTCTGGAATTTCCTACTTTTCATCTTTTTGTTAGTGATTAAAAGCAAGGATTTTATTAAGGATGGTGACCTCTTCCTGTTTTACGTCATCGGATATTCGTTGGGACGTTTTTTTATTGAGGGGATCAGACTGGATAGCCTGATGTTGGGACCGTTCAGGGTAGCTCAGTTAATCAGTCTGTTGGCAATTTTAACGGGTGGAATTATTTTATATTTAAAACACAGAAAGGGGATGGGGTTTGATGCTGGATAAGGGGTTAGTTGAAGATGTTATCTTTGCGGCGCTGGCCAGTGGGGGAGACTTTGCCGAGGTATTTGTGGAAAATTCCTATAATAATGCGATAAAGATGGTCAGCGGGGAGGTTGAAGAAGCGATCACCGGGAATGACTACGGGATCGGCATCCGCATTTTCAGCGGAACCAATGCCGTTTATGCCTTCACTAATAATGATTCCCGGGATAATCTGTTAAAAGTAGCGGGAGAAGCCGCCCGGACCTTACAGGGTAACTTTGAGCTGAACACACTTAATTTTATTACCGGTCAGCCAATCAATCGACATCCGATTTTAGTCGATCTGAGGAGCAAGACGCAACAGGATAAGGTAGAATTGCTGAAAAAAGCCAATCGTTCTGCGAAAAGTTATGATGATTTGATCAGCCAGGTACTGGTAAATTATTTGGAAAATATTCAACAGGTGTTAATCGCTAATTCGGAAGGGGCTTTTGTTGAAGATGAACGGGTAAGAACCAGAACGATGATTCAGGCGGTAGCCAGCCGGGGTAATGAGAAACAGACCGGGTTTCATGGCCCGGGGGCCCAGATGGGTTTTGAGCTTTATGACAAGATCGATATTGAGGAATATGCCAGAGAAGCCGCCAGAATGGCTGTTACCATGATCAAAGCTGATTTCGCACCCGGGGGTAAGATGCCGGTGGTTATTGATAATGAATTCGGCGGGGTAATTTTCCATGAGGCCTGTGGCCATGGTCTGGAAGCTACTTCTGTGGCCAAGAAAACCTCAATTTATGCCGATAAATTAGGTGAACAGATCGCCAGTCAACTGGTTACTGCGATCGATGACGGAACAATTCCTAATGGTTGGGGTTCACAAAACTATGACGATGAGGCCGTACCGATGGAGAAAAAAGTCTTGATTGAAAAGGGAGTTCTAAAGAGCTATATGGTTGATCGTTTAAATGGTCGGCGGATGGGGAGCAATCCGACCGGTTCCGGGAGAAGACAGTCCTACCGTTATGCCCCTACTTCCCGGATGACTAATACATATATTGCTGCCGGCAATTCAAGTCCGGAAGAGATTATATCTGCAACCGAATATGGTTTATATGCCCGATGTATGGGTGGCGGCTCGGTCAATCCGGCCACCGGAGAATTTAATTTTAGCGTCCGTGAGGGTTATCTGATCCGGGATGGTAAAATAGCAGAACCGGTTAGGGGTGCTACCCTGATCGGTAAGGGTTCCGATGTTCTCAAGAAGATTGATCTGGTCGGCAATAATCTGGGCTTTGGCGAGGGGATGTGCGGTTCGATTAGTGGGAGCGTACCGGCCGGGATCGGACAGCCGATGATCAGGGTTTCAGAACTGACGGTTGGCGGTCGAAAGGAGAGTGAACAATAATGATGGAATTAAGCAGCCAGGAACTATTTGCCCGGGGAGATAATTATGGGTTTAACCGGATGGAGTTATACCGGGAAAAGACGCGTAGTCTGTCTTTGCGGGTTTTCAATCAGGAAGTAGATCATTACGGGATTGCGGAGAATCAGGGGATGGCCTTGCGTGCTCTCCACGGCGGTAAGATTGGGTATGCCTATTCCGAGAAAATCGATCAAGCGAGTATGGCTAACTTGCTGGAACAGGTCCAGGATAATATCAGAATTATTTCCAATAGTAAGGGAGAGATCTTTAGCGGTTCGGAAGAGTATCAAACGATTAATCCTTACTCGGCTCAACTAGTGGGGATTAAGCCGGAAAAAAAGATTGAATTAGTCAAACGATTGGAACAGGCAGCTTTTAACCGTGATGAAAGGGTTGCCACAGTAAATTATTGCCTTTACAGTGATCTGGAGATCGAGAAAGAAATCAAGAATTCAATGGGTCTGGAATTAAATTATGCCAATAACCTGGCTTACCTTTACCTATCAGTAGTAGCCAAGGAAGGAGAGGAGATCAGGACCGGCAGCCATTTTATGCTAACCCAGGACTTTAGTGAATTTGATGTTGTTAAAATAGCCAATCAAGCGGTCGATGAGGCGGTATCACTGTTTGGAGCCAGCTCCCTTCCCTCAGGTAATTATCCGGTTATTTTGCGTTATGATGTTATTGCGGATCTGTTGGCAACTTTTGCTACTACTTTATCAGCTGAAAGTGTGCAAAAGGGATTATCCCTTTTTCAGGGGAAATTGGATCAGGCGGTAGCGGCCGAAAATGTTACGATTGTTGATGACCCCTTTTTCAGCGGGGGAGCAATGACCGCGCCGTTTGATGCGGAAGGTGTGGCTACCAGGAAAAAGAAGGTCATTGAGCAGGGGCGATTAACCACCTATTTACATAATTTGAAAACAGCCCGTCAGGATGGTGTTGAATCAACTGGTAATGCCTTTAGGGGTTCTTATAAGGGTTTTATTGATATAGCGCCGACTAATATGTATATTGAACCTGGAGATATAGCTTATCAGGAATTAATTGCTTCCCTGGAGCGGGGGATTGTGATTATTAATGTGCAGGGACTTCACTCCGGGGCAAACCCGGTATCAGGTGATTTTTCACTCGGTGCTTACGGGTATTTAGTTGAGGACGGAAAAATTATCAGACCGGTTGATCAGATCACCATTGCCGGTAATTTTCTGGAGGTGTTAAAGAGGATAGAGTTAGTGGGAGATGATTTTGTAATGTCCCTGCCCGGAGCCGGACATTTTGGTGCACCTTCAGTCATGATCAAAAAACTGGCTGTTGCTGGGGAATAAGTCCGATTTTCCTTAATTGACAGGCTAACAAGATTATGCTACACTAATGTTATTGTTACATAAATTTTTCCAGATTGCTTTGATAAGGTGGTGGAAGCGTGGGAGCAAAATACTTATTTACTTCGGAGTCAGTTACCGAGGGCCATCCGGATAAAGTGGCTGACCAGATATCTGATGCCGTGCTTGATGCGATCTTGAGTCAAGATCCGCTGGCCCGGGTGGCCTGTGAAACTTTCGTCACAACCGGGTTGGTTTTAATTGCCGGTGAGATTTCTACCGGGTGTTATGTTGATATTACCGATATTGCCCGTCAAAAAATTAAGGAGATCGGTTATGACCGGGCTAAATATGGTTTTGATGGCAGTACATGTGCGGTCTTGACTGCCATTGACGAACAATCAGCTGACATCGCCCGGGGGGTTGATCGGGCCATGGAAGCTAAAACCGGTCAAGAAGAAGAGCAGTTAGGGGCCGGGGATCAGGGGTTAATGTTTGGTTTTGCCTGTAATGAGACAGCGGAGTTAATGCCTTTACCGATTGTTCTGGCCCATAAGCTGGCCAGAGAGCTGGCCCTGATTAGAAAAAAGGGGGTATTACCGTATTTGCGTCCTGATGGGAAAACCCAGGTAACAGTAGAATATGAAAACGGGAAGCCCCAAAGATTGGATAAGGTCTTGATCTCGACCCAGCATCACCCCGGAGTGGAAAATCAAAAAATAAGGGAAGACCTGATTAATTATGTAATCCAGGAAGTTATTCCACCTGAATTGCTCGATGAGCAGACAGGTATTTTAATTAATCCGACCGGTAGATTTGTGATTGGAGGTCCCCATGGTGATACTGGTTTGACCGGCCGGAAAATTATCGTAGATACCTATGGCGGATATGCCAGGCACGGCGGCGGGGCTTTTTCCGGAAAAGACCCGACCAAAGTAGACCGTTCGGCCTCATATGCAGCACGGTATGTCGCCAAAAATATTATTGCCGCCGGTCTTGCTGAGAAGTGTGAGGTTCAACTGGCTTATGCGATCGGGGTTGCTCACCCGGTATCAGTTATGGTCGATACCTTTGGCACCGGAAAGATCGAGCAGAACAAAATGATTGCCCTGATTCGCGAACACTTCGACCTGCGGCCGGCTCAGATCATTAAAAATCTGGCTCTGCGAAGACCGATTTATTCACCGGTTGCTGTCTACGGGCATTTTGGTCGGCTCGACTTAGATCTATCCTGGGAAAGAACCGACAAAAGTGAAATATTAAAGCAAGCAGCAGGGATTGATCAATGATTAAGGTACCGAAGGAGATTCCTTCGGTACTTGTTTGAGTTGTGAGGTGAAATGGATGATTAAAAAAGACGAAAGTAAAGTGATTGAAGCAATAACAGTTTTAAAGGGCTTAAAGCTTGCGATTCTACTAAGTTTGTTAATATCAGCTATTTTAATTATATGGACCATTGACATTGATTCCTTCACCAGAGCTATTGAAAGTATCAGTCCGGCGATGATACTTTTCCTTATTTTAACGATGGGTTTGAACTGGGTTGTAGCGGGCTTAATCTTAAAAATCCTGGTTAATACAGTTGGTGAAAAGATCTCGCTTGGGGATAGCATTATTATTTTTTTATCCGGGGCCTTTATTTCCAATGTGACCCCCTTTGCAACCGGGGGTGGACCCTTTCAGATCTATTTTCTGCATAAAAAGGGGATAAATATCGGAAAAGCTTCAATGGTTATTGTAACTCAACTGGTTTTACGCCTTTTTTATTTTACCATTACCAGTAGTATTGCGATGATTTTTTTCAAAGACTATATCTCACCAGGGGTTATCCCGGTATCAATCTTTTATCTGGCTGTTGGGGCTGGGTTTTTATTTGGTCTTTTTGTAATTATGTTTACGGTGGTCCCCGGGACAATTGATTGGTTTGTTGGGTTGATCTTTAGCATCAAAAGACTAAGGAGTTTTGTTCAGGGAAATCACCGGGCCAAAAGGCTAATGGTTAAAGTCAGAACAGAATTGCGGGAATTTCGGCAGTCGCTGAATACTTTAGGGAAGTATCCTTTCCGCTTGTTTCTGGCCGGACTTTGCACCGCTATTTACTGGAGTACTCTTTTTATGGTGATACCACTGATTTTAAATGGATTAGGCCTTGAAGCCCATTATTTAAAATCATATGTGATGCAGACTATTTATTACCTGGTAATACCTTACATGCCGACCCCGGGCGCCAGCGGTATTGCCGAACTGGGTTTTGCCTCTTTATTTGTCTCATTTATCCCGGGAAGTCTGGTCGGGTTAGTTACCTTTATCTGGCGTTTTATTACTTTTTATTTAATTCTATTTATCGGAGGATGTTTTGCTTTTAAGGAAATTGGCTGGAAGAGGGGTTGAGAATGCGGCCCGAGTATGCACAGGTTGTTGTCGATATAGCGGTAGCTGATTTAAATCAGTCTTTTTACTATGCAATACCTGAAAAGTATCGTGAGCTACTCCGGCTCGGTCAGGTTGTTACGGTCCCTTTTGGGCGGCAACGGCGTAAAGGCTTTATTGTCGGTTTTGCTAAGCAACCGGCGCTCGATCTTAATAAGATTAGACCAATTATTAAACTGGAGCGCAGCGAAGCCCTGTTTGATCAAAATATGTTGCGCTTACTACGCTGGATGGCTTCATATTATAAGTCTTTTTTAATAAATACGATTAAAACTGCTCTTCCGGCCGGCCTAATCGAGGGAAAGGTCAGCACAAAGAAAATTAATTATGTAAAATTAAATCGATCAACAGGGGAAATGGGTTTATTAATCAAGGATTTAAAGAAACGGGCTCCTCAACAGAGCAAGGTTCTTGATTTTCTACTTAAGGCTGAGCGTGATTATACGGTGGTAGAATTAGCAAAAATACTCAGTCTAAATCGATCAACTGTTTATACCATGATTAAAAAGGGTTATTTAAGTTATCAAGAAGATAGAGAGCATCGTCGTCCCTTTTTACAAGTGGATCAAAGCCTAAGCAGTGCTTTTCAACCTACTAGAGCCCAGGCCGAGGTTATTGCTGCTATTAACACCGGGATAAAAAATAAACAGGCTGAGGTTTTTCTTTTACACGGGATAACCGGTAGCGGAAAAACGGAGGTCTATCTGCAAGTGATCGCAGGGGTCATAAAAAGGGGTGGCGGGGCAATCGTTCTGGTCCCTGAAATATCTTTAACCCCAATGATGATCAAACGTTTTTACAGCCGTTTTGGCAATCAGATTGCAGTTTTACACAGCCACCTCTCACCGGGTGAACGCTATGATGAATGGTGCAGGTTGAAAAATGGCACAGCGAAAATTGCAATTGGGGCCAGGTCGGCTGTTTTTGCCCCGATTAAAGAGCTGTGCTTAATAATTATTGACGAAGAACACGAGAATTCATATAAACAGGGTGAAAACCCCTATTATCATGCCCGGGAAGTAGCACTAATGCGCGGGAAATTAGAGGGATTAACCGTGCTCCTTGGGTCGGCAACCCCAACCCTGGAGAGTTATTACCGGGCCAAAAAAGGCATCTTTAAATATTTAAACTTACCGGCGAGAGTCAGTCAAAGCAGTTTACCTCCGGTTAAAATTATTGATATGAGGGAAGAACTAAAAAGGGGTAATACTACAATCTTTAGTAGTGAATTATTTGCCGCGATCGCTCAGGCCCTAAAACAAAAAGAACAAATTTTGATTTTTTTAAACCGTCGGGGCTATGCCAGTTTCGTTCTTTGCCGGGAGTGTGGTCGGGTCATTAAGTGTAATAATTGTGATATTTCGCTGACTTATTATGCCGGTGCTAATCTCCTGCGCTGCCATTACTGTAATTTTTCCGGTAAACCCCCTGCCGATTGTCCGGCCTGTGGGAGTAGTTCTATCCGTGAGTTTGGCATTGGTACCGAACGGGTAGCCGAGGAGTTGGCCAAGGCCTTTCCGGGAGCATTTATTGACCGGATGGATGTCGATACAACCGGTAGAAAGGATTCACACCGGTTGATCCTGGAAAGACTGGAAAAAGGCCGAACCGATATACTGGTTGGAACCCAGATGATCGCCAAAGGGCATGATTATCCCAATATATCGTTAGTCGGGGTGATAACTGCTGATACCATTTTAAATCTACCCGACTTCCGGGCCGCCGAACGGACCTTTCAGTTATTAACCCAGGTAGCCGGTCGGACCGGGCGGGGCTCCAAACAAGGACAGGTGATTATTCAAAGCTATGATCCGGAACACTATAGTATCCAGGCTGCTCGTAATCATGATTTTAACGGGTTTTACCGGCAGGAAATTGCGGTCAGAGAACAGCTATCTTATCCACCTTTTTCACAACTGGTGAATATAATAATAAAGGGTCGTCAAGAAAAACCAGTTATTAAGGGGGCAATGGCGCTGGGGGTATTTTTAAAACAATACCACCAATATCTAACGACGATATTAGGTCCGTCCCCGGCCCCGCTTGTCCGACTGCGTAATAAGTATCGTTGGCAGATTATTTTAAAGTTCAATGACTGGGGTCCCCGGAATTTTGTTTTAACCGAGATTAAAAGGGTATTTTTGCCGGAACAGTCCCGGGAGGTCACTTATACTATTGATGTCGACCCGTTAAAGATGTTATAATTAAAGTGGAGGTGGAATAATGGCCCTTTTAAAGATCAGGAAAGTGGGAGATCCGGTACTGCGTAGTAAAGCTAAAGAAGTAGTTAAGCTCAATGCTCAAGTCATTGATTTATTAGATAATATGGCCGAAACAATGTATAAGGCACCAGGTGCTGGGTTAGCTGCTCCTCAGGTTGGGGTATTACAACGGATAATTGTCGTTGATGTAAATGATGAAAATGGATTGATTGAGTTGATCAATCCGGAGATTATCCGAACTTCTGAGGAACAAACCGTGCTGGAAGAAGGGTGTTTAAGTATACCCGGTGCTGCCTATAATGTAATCCGGGCCCGGCAGGTTAAGGTCAAGGGTCTGGATCGAAAGGGGCGCGAAATAATTATTGAGGCTGAAGGTTATTTAGCCCGGGCTTTACAGCATGAAATAGATCACCTGGACGGGGTTTTACTTATCGATAAAGGAATTAAGATACCTGAATCTAATCAATTGTGAGGTGTTGGCATGGACATTGTTTTTATGGGGAGCCCGGATTTTGCCGTTCCCTCCTTGGAGGTATTAGCTAAAAATCCTGTGATCAACGTTAAAGCAGTGATCACGCAACCTGACCGGAAGAGGGGACGGGGACAGAAGTTGCAGCCTACCCCGGTCAAAGAACAAGCCCACTTACTGCGACTTAACGTGTTATCGGAAAGGGATGTCAATCATAGTCAATTTTTAGATTTATTGCAGGGGATGGCAGCTGATGTGATTGTAGTGGTGGCTTTTGGTCAGAAACTGGGGACCAGGCTTTTATCAATCGCAAAATACGGTTGTATTAACCTTCATGCCTCGTTATTGCCGGAATACCGGGGAGCAAGTCCAATTCATCAGGCGCTGATTGATGGGAGGGAGTTTACCGGCCTAACTACGATCTATATGGACCAGGGTTGGGATACAGGAGATATGATCTATCAGGAAACAGTTCCGATCGCGAAAAGTGATACTTTCGCTTCTTTACACGACAAACTGGCGGTTATTGGAGGCAAACTCCTGGAGAAGACTTTGTTGGCGGTGGAAGAAGGGCGGGCTCCCCGGATTGAGCAGGAAGAAGAGCGAGCAACCTATGCCTATAAAATTGATAAAAATAAGGGTTTAATTAACTGGGAGCAAGGAGCAGCCGAACTTGCTAACCTGGTCAGAGGAGTCAATCCCTGGCCCGGGGCATTTACATACATGCACGGTCAATTAGTCAAGATTTGGAAAGTTACGCCGTGCGCAAAGAATAGCGCAGGGCAAGCAGTGCCCGGTGAAGTAGTAAGTGCTAAGCAAGAAGATGGTTTAATTGTTCAGACCGGAAAAGGGCAGCTCCGGATTGATCAGCTGCAACTGACCGGACGGAAGAGTTTGACTTCCAGAGAATTTTTGCGGGGTTATCAGTTAAAAACTGGAGACCGTTTTAAAGATAACAATGAATAAAATAAAAGGAGGGATGAAAGATGTATCCGTTTTTCTATGATCCGACAATGATCTTAATAATTCCGGCCTTAATTCTGGCAATATACGCCCAGTATAAGGTTAAAAGTACCTTTAATAAATATAGTCAGGTTAATTCTCAAAGGGGAATGACCGCTGACCAGGTAGCCCGGGAGCTATTAAAAGAAAAGGGAATTAGCAATGTGGCAGTTGAACCGATCCAGGGTAGGCTGAGCGACCATTATGATCCCAGGACAAAGACCCTTAAGCTTTCCGGCAGTGTATATGGTAAAAGCTCGCTGGCGGCAATTGGGGTTGCTGCCCATGAGGCCGGCCATGCCCTGCAGGATGCCGGTAATTATCTCCCTTTATCGATCCGGGCCAGTTTGGTTCCGGCGGCGAATCTTGGAGCAAGTTGGGGTTTGCCCTTGGCAATCCTGGGTTTTTTCCTCCAGTCGCAATTTATGATCGGTTTAGGGTTAGTTTTGTTTATTGGTGCTTTTTTATTTCATCTGGTGACCTTGCCGGTGGAATTTAATGCCAGCAGCAGGGCAATTAGCTTACTCTCCAGTGGCGGTTATTTGACCGCTCGAGAATTAATGGGAGCAAAAAAGGTACTACAAGCAGCAGCTTTTACTTATGTAGCCGCTACCCTGGTTGCCCTGGCTAACTTATTAAGGATTTTCCTGCTTTTCGGGATGAGAAGGGATGACTGAGGGGTAAGCAAGTGAAAAATTTACGCCGAGTTGTGATTGAAATATTACAGGAAATTGAAGATGGGGCTTACTCCAATCTAATCCTGGATCAAAAATTAAAAGGAATCGCCGCTAAACGGGATCGGGCTTTAATTACCGAATTAGTTTATGGTGTACTTAGACAGCGAAATCGCTTAGATTATCTGATTAAAAAGCTTGCCAGCAGACCAATGGCGCAATTGGAGTTAATCGTTATTTTAGCCTTACGGGTCGGACTGTATCAGCTGATCTTTCTGGACCGGGTCCCGGCGCGGGCAGCAGTTAATGAAACAGTTAATGCCGTTAAGAGCATGGTTAACCGAGGGGCTATTGGCTTAATCAATGGCTTACTCCGTAATTATCTCCGCAAAGAAGAAGTGATCGAGTACCCTCGGCCCGGCGAAGATCCCCTTTTGTATCTTTCGATCCGTCATTCCCATCCCCAGTGGTTAATTAAAATGTGGTTAGAAAAATTTGGTTATGACAGGACTTTGCAGTTATGTCGATATAATAACCAGCCACCCGAACTGACGATCAGGAGAAATAGCTTAAAATATAGTGAGCAAGCCCTGGTACAGGCGATGAAATCTGCCGGGATCGGGATCGAAAAGAAGATGATCCCCGGTTCCTATCGGCTGGAGCGAATTAACAGTGTTCGACAACTAACCCTCTATCAGGAGGGGGGGTTTATGGTTCAGGGTCCAGCAGCTACCCTGGCTTCTTTGCTGTTAGCTCCGACACCCGGGCAGCGAATCCTTGATATGACCGCTGCTCCAGGGGGTAAGACAACTCATCTGGCCGAACTGATGGGAAATCAAGGGGAGATCATTGCCCTGGACCACCATCAACACAAACTAGACTTAATCGGAAAAAATTGCCAACGACTGGGTATAAAAATAGTCAAAATGGTTAATTATGATGCTAGAGAGTATTCGCCGACCGATCGCTTTGATCTGATCTTGCTTGATGCCCCCTGTTCCGGTCTGGGTTTAGTCCGACAAAAACCGGAAATAAAGTGGAACAAAACCCGGCAAGATATTGAAAAAATGGCGGTATTGCAGTTTCAACTCCTGGAAAAAGCCGTGCAGTTGGTTAAAGATAATGGTGTGATCCTCTATTGCACCTGTACCTTGACTGAGCAAGAAAATCAGGGGATAGTGGAGAGCTTTCGGCTGGAATATCGGAATAAAGTGGAATTAATTGACCTGGCCAGTGATCTGAAAAGACTGGGTCTGGATGAAAGCTTCCCCGCGAGAAATCACCGATATCTGGAGCTTTTCCCTCCGGAAAGCGGGACAGAAGGATTTTTTATCGCAAAATTTAAACGACGCTAGGAAGGGAAGATTGATGGGGGAGAAGCAGGATTTAAAGTCTTTACCACGAAAAGAATTAATTAAATGGTTTGAACAACATAACTTTACGGGATTTCGGGCAAAGCAGGTTTTTAATTGGTT
This sequence comes from Halanaerobiales bacterium, assembly GCA_022360715.1. GTDB lineage: Bacteria > Bacillota > Halanaerobiia > Halanaerobiales > DTU029 > JAKSCG01. The sequence continues at coordinate 13,667 of JAKSCG010000163.1, read as the reverse complement.
GTTTAAAAATGGGGTTGACCATTTCGCCGAGATGACTAATCTCCCGGCCGGTCTTCGGGATAAGATTGCTGAAAAGGCCTTTATTTACCGCCTGTCTTGCCAGGAGAGTAGCAAAGCTACGGATGGGACTATTAAGTACCTCTGGCTGCTTTCCGACCATGAGTTGATCGAAAGTGTTTATTTGCCCGGCGAGCAGGGACGAAATACCGTATGTATTTCCAGTCAGGTCGGCTGCATGCTTAATTGCCGTTTTTGTGCTACCGGAAGTGGAGGTTTAGTGCGAAACTTGACATCCGGTGAAATTGTCGACCAGGTTCTTAAAATGCAGGCTGAGATCAGCCAAGAGGGTTTTGGTGAACCCAGGATTTCAAATGTGGTCTTGATGGGAATGGGAGAACCGCTGGCTAATCTTGAGCATGTTTTGGCCGCAGTAGAGATTATAAATGACCGAGCCGGCTTAAATATTGGGATGAGGAAAATAACTATCTCAACTTCTGGTCTGGTTCCGGGGATTAGAACCCTGGCTGAACGGGATCTGCAGCTGGTACTGGCGATATCGTTGAATGCCCCGAATAATCAGTTGCGGAGTTATCTGATGCCGATTAATCAAAAATATCCACTGGAAGAATTACTGGCCGCCAGCCGATATTATATCAAAAAAACAGGTCGACGGATAACCTTTGAGTATGTCTTGATTAAGGATGTTAACGAATCTGTTCAGTTAGCCCGAGCAACTGCTTCATTACTGCAAGGGATTTTATGTAATGTCAATTTAATTCCGCTAAATTCGGTTAATGACTTTAAGCTAAAAAAACCGGACCGGAAAAGGATTAACCGGTTTAAGGAGATTCTGGAAGAACAAGGGATTGAGACAACAATTAGACAGGAAAGAGGAAGCAAAATAGAGGCCGCCTGCGGTCAATTGCGCCGCCTTAAGCAATGAGGGGTGATAAATATGAGGCATGCCATTTTTGCAAATATTGGGAAGGCCAGGGCCGAAAACGAGGACAGCTATTTGTTAAAAACTAAACCGTTAACAATTATTGCTGTTGCTGATGGAATGGGCGGACATCGGGCCGGTGAGGTTGCCAGTAAAATGGCGGTAGATATTATTGCTGCTTATCAATTCGACTTGCAAGAAGAGCTCCTAAATCAGATTGTACAGGTAATTGAGCACGCTAACTGCCAGCTTATTAAATCAGGCCTTGATCATGAGAAATATCGGGGGATGGGGACAACTCTGGCGATGGGGATAATTTATAATCAGGATTTATATTTAGGTCATATCGGTGATAGCCGGATTTATCTCTTCCGGGCTAATCAGTTAAAACAGTTAACTACCGATCACTCTCTGGTCAATGAATTACTTAATCAGCAACAAATAACCCTACAGGAAGCCTTTAATCATCCCCAGCGCCATGTGATTACACAAGCCCTGGGTGCACAGGTGGAACTGGATGTTGAGACAATTAAAATACCACTGCTGAAAAATGATCTGCTTTTATTTTGTACTGATGGCTTGAGTGATATGATTCGCTTCAAGGAAATAGAAAGTTTATTTCAAACCGTCGGGGATATTGAACAATTGACCAATCTACTGGGAGAAAAGGCGCTGGAAAATGGCGGTAAAGATAATATAACCCTGATTATTTATCAGATCAATTAGTACTGGGGTGAGAGCTTATGCTGGGGAAAATTTTTAATGAACGATATAAAATAATTAGAGAACTGGGTAAAGGTGGAATGGCAATCGTCTTTGAAGCAACGGATTTATTTCTCGACCGCAAGGTTGCCCTTAAAATGCTTCGGCCGGAGTATGTCAATGATAAAGACTTTGCCAGGCGATTTAGACAGGAAGCAAAGGCCGTTGCCCGACTTTCCCATCCCAATGTTGTTAATATATTTGACATTGCCAAAGATGGAGAGGTTCATTATCTGGTTATGGAGGATATCGAAGGCCGTAACCTTAAAAATATTATCCAAGAACGGGGTAAGTTACCGGTGGCCGAAGCCCTGGATATCGCCAATCAGATTTGCGCGGCTCTGGTTGTGGCTCATAAAAATAATATTATCCATTGTGATATTAAACCCCATAATATTTTAATAACAGCTGATCACCAGGTTAAGGTAACTGATTTTGGCATTGCCCGGGCGGCAAGTTCGGCCACGATGACGATTACTGATACAATTGTCGGAAGTGCCCATTATTTTTCTCCCGAACAGGCGCGGGGCGGGGAGATTAAAACCCATTCTGATTTATATTCACTGGGGATCGTCCTCTACGAGATGCTTACCGGTGAAGTGCCTTTTAAAGGAGATAGTCCGATCGCAGTCGCCCTGAAACATATCCAGGAGAAACCCCAAAAACCCTCTTTAATTAATCCCGATATCCCGCCGGAAGTAGAGAAACTGGTATTAAAAGCAATTGCCAAAGAAGCAGCGGCACGTTTTTCTGATGCGGCCGAGCTGAGAGAGAGTATTACCGGTATTTTAAAGGGTTTGAATCGTGAAGAGCTGGTGCAGGGAGAATTTATCACGGTAGATGACGGGGATACTAAAGTGATGAAAAAAGTGGGTCCGGCCAACCATCAAAGACAGCTCCTTTCCGAACCAAGGAGGTTGACTGAACAGGCGCAAGCTAGCAAAAGCCCCGCCTGGATGAAGTGGACTTTGCTCTCATTGCTGGTTGTTTTGATAACTGTTGTTTCTTTGATTATCTTTTATCAGAGCTATATGGATGTTCCGGTAGTACCGGTGCCGGATGTAGTGGGGATGGATTTCCAAGCAGGCAAAAAGGCAGCTGCCCAGTATGGGTTGCATCTGGAGAAACAGAGTGAAGTCCATCATGCCGAGATTAGCGAAGGCTATATTATTTCACAGTTTCCACTGGGCGGGGAAAGGGTCCGGCAGACCAGGGATATTATGGTAACGATCAGCAAAGGACCGGCCGTATTGCCGGCTCCCGATTTGTTCAATCTTAAACTTAGAGAAGCAGAGGTTATTCTCGATAATCAGAACCTGCAAATAGGTGATTTAACTTATCAATTTGATGAGAATATTGCCGAAGGACAAGTTATTAGCCAGGAACCGGCACCGGGGGAAGAGTTAAGCATTGAAGCTAAGATAAACCTGGTAATTAGCAAAGGAGCACAACCGGTTATGGTTATAGTTCCCAATGTGATTGGGCTGGAGCGGGGAGAAGCATTGCGGCGGATTGTTGCTAATGACCTGAGGGTAGGACAGGTCAAAGAGGAGATGACCAGGAGGTTTATCTCTAATCAAGTAGTTCGCCAACAATATCAACCCGGGACTGAATTAGCCGAGGGAAGCAGTGTTGACCTGACGATTAGTCTGGGCCTAATCAATACAGGGGGAGCAGAAGTACATTCCGTTCTCTTCCGGGTACAGGCAGTCCCGCCCGGACCTTATGAGCAACAGATCCAAATCTATGTTACTGATAACAACGGCCGGGATAATATTTATAATCAAATCCATCACCCCGGTGATTATATTGCGGTAACAGTAAATAGTGTCGGTCCGACTACTTATGAGGTTTATACTAATGGTGAGTTATATGCCAAAGAAAAAATTGGTTTTTAAGGAGGTTCAATGAAAGGGATTATTACTAAAGCGGTTGGAGGTTTCTTTTTTCCGGCGGATAGTCAGCAACAGATTTATCGGACCAAGATCCGGGGAAAAGTTAAAGAGAAAGTATATCCAGGGGATCTGGTCAAATTTGCCGGGGGAATGATCGAAGAGCTCTATCCCCGAAAAAACAGATTACTCCGGCCCTGCATTGCCAATGTAGATCAGGTCGTAATCGTTCAGGCGGTAGCTGCTCCCTCTCTGGACAGGAGATTACTCGAACGTTTTTTGCTGGTCGTTGAGGCGGAGGGGCTATTACCACTGATTGTCATTAACAAAATAGACCTGGTTGCCGATAAAACTAAAATCCGGGAAGAGCTGGCTGATTACCAGAAAGCCGGGTACCGGGTTTGTTTTGTCAGTGTGAAAGACAATACCGGTCTGGCTGAACTGATAAAATTGTTGGATCAGCGGATTAATGTCTTAACTGGTCCATCCGGGGTAGGGAAGTCATCATTGATCAACGAAATTGTCAGTGGAGCCCGGCTGAAAGTGGGAGCAATTAGTCCCCGGCTGCAACGCGGAATCCATACTACCCGCCATGTCGAGTTATTACCAATTAAAGAAGGGGGCTGGGTTGCTGATACACCGGGATTTACCTCCCTTGATATTGATCAAATAGCTGCTGAAGAGTTGAGCTTGCTCTATCCTGAATTTGTCCAATATCTTAATCAATGTAAGTTCAGAGTATGTAGCCATACCCATGAACCCGGCTGCTCGGTCAAAAACGCCGTCGAGCAAGGGGAGATCTCCCAAAGGAGATATCAGTCCTATCAAACTTTTTATCAGGAAATTAAAAAATGAGGTGAGCTAATGAGCAATTTTGCCCCATCAATTCTGGCAGCCGATTTTAGTAAATTAAAAGAAGAGATTGAACAGGTAACGGCAGCCACCTACCTTCATCTTGATGTAATGGATGGCCGTTTTGTTCCTAATATAACCTTTGGTCCCATGCTGATTAAAGACCTGAGACCTTATTCCAAAGCCCTTTTTGATACCCATTTGATGATTATTGAGCCGGAGAGGTATATTGAGGAGTTTGCTGCCGCTGGTAGTGATATTATCACCGTCCATGTGGAAGCAGTTACTCATCTGGACCGGGTAGTTAATCAAATTAAGGAAAATGGCTGTCAGGCCGGGCTTGCTTTAACTCCGACTACACCTTTAAGTGTGCTTGATCATATTTTAACTGAACTGGACCTGGTCCTCTTAATGACGGTTAATCCTGGTTATGGTGGACAGAGGTTTATTCCGTATATGATCGATAAGATTGTTGACCTGCGCCGACTCATTGATCAAAGGGGACTAGAGGTTAAATTGCAGATTGACGGTGGAGTTAATAGCAGTAATGTCCAAGAATTGGCTCAAGCCGGGGTTGATATTTTTGTGGCCGGTTCCGCCATTTTTGGTGCTCCGGATCCCGGTCAACAGCTCAAAAAGATGGAAGAGCAGCTGAGTGGAGTTAATTTGCAAAAATCTTGAGCAATAAGCAGGAGTTATCCATATTTTATTGAATTATATATAGATATAATCTTTACGGAAATATAATATAATAATTGGGGAGCCACAGACTGGGGGCTGAGAGGATGGACAACATCGACCCATTAACCTGATCCTGATAATGCAGGCGTAGGGAAAAAAGTGCTCAATCTAATCTCTTCCGGTCTGGAGCAAGAACCATTAGGAGGGGGTTTTTTGATGAAAGGTAATAGAATCAAGATGATGGCGGAAATAGGACTGGCAGTAGCCTTATCCGCGATCCTGAATTTACTGCCGCTTTTTAAAATGCCGCAGGGCGGGTCCGTTAGTCTGGAGATGTTACCGGTACTGATTATTGCCTTGCGTTGGGGTGGTATTCCCGGAATGATTACCGGTCTGGTCTATGGGTTTTTACAGCTAGTTATGGGGGCTTATATCGTTCATCCGCTCCAGTTAGTGCTTGATTACCCATTGGCTTACTTATTGGTTGGTTTAGCCGGTTTTATTACTATTGATAGTTCAGTAAATAAGGCGGGAGGGTATTACTTCCGGCTGCTGTTGGCGATACTGACCGGTGGTTTGGCCAGATTCTTTGCCCATCTGATCTCCGGGGTTATCTTTTTCGGGCAATACGCACCGGCCGGACAAAATGTCTGGCTTTATTCCGCTATCTACAACGGGAGTTTTATTTTACCCTCACTAATTATTGCCTTTATTATTATCATCCCGGTATTAAAGAGATTAACTCGCTTAAAGTAAACTTAAGGATGGTTGAGTGTGAACAAGAAAAGAGCAATTTTAGCTTTAAACGGTATCCCAGCTGTCGCTAAAGAGGAATACCGGCACTTTTTGGATATTGAGCACTCCCTTTTAATCGGGGCCGATGGGGGAGCCCTTTTTCTGGAAAAAATTGATTGTAAAGCAGACCTGATTATCGGTGATCTGGATTCACTTCCGGCAGCCAAAGTTAGCGAATATCAACAACTTGGCATTAAACTGCTCCAATACCCACTGGAAAAAGATCAGACCGATGGGGAATTAGCCCTACAATTTTGTATCGAGAACGGCCTGGAAGAGGTAGTTATCATCGGGGCAAGCGGTGGCCGTATTGATCAACAACTGGCCAATATATTTTTGCTGGAATATGCCGTCCGGCATCAGCTAAAAGCAATGATCAGGGAACCGGGGCTGGAGATTGGAATTATCATGGGGGAAAAGGAGTTTTTAAACAAAAAGGGCTGGGGTTTATCATTAATACCGCTGGATGAACGGATCTCCGACGTCAGTATTTACGGCTGTCAATACCGCCTTAACCGGGAAGAGCTGACCAGATACAAAACAAGGGGGATCAGTAACCGGATTGTGGCTGAAAGAGCTGTGGTGGAGATAGCCGATGGCTTATTACTATACCTCCTTACCGACTAATTATCCAGGCATAGATCATTCTTCCGCTGAATAGTATTCAATAAGGGATTTGATCAGGAGGGATCTTATTTGAATCTAAAGCTGGGAGATCTAGTAGTAAGAAGGGGCGAACGGCATGACCTTCTTTTTAAGGTGACCGGTTTTGATGGGGAGTATGCCGTGCTGAAAGGGGTCAGGATACCAATTATCACGATCTGCTCTGCTGATAATTTAATTAAGTTGAACCGGAGGAGAGACAGCTATTATTCCAGTCTCCGGCTGGTCAAGTAAACAGCGGCAACACTGCCGCTGTTTTTTGCTGAACTATATCATCTTTTTTACTTAATTTTGCTAGTATATTTGGACTAAATTTTATTGGAAAGGGTTGATTGCTACTTTAGCAGAAGGGTTCGGAAGCCTGTTAAATAAGTGATTTCTTGAACTAATTGAAAATAATGTCGAATTACATAAAAATATTTACTAAGATATGGTGAAGGATTTTAAGGTTTTTTCTTGTATTATAATTAAAATTGTATTTGATAATATATGGAAGGGGTAGGTTGGACAAAATGATAAAGATTAAGAAACTGGCTTTTTTGATTTTGCTGGTCGGATTAGGCATATTTTTAATAGCTTGCAGCAATGACGGGGGGATAGTACCTACTACAAATACCATCCGCGGGCGGGTGACGGTTGATGAGATTCCGGTAGAAAATGTTGAAGTAAGTATTGTCGGGCACAATCGTAAAGTTACTACTGATCGCAACGGAGTTTATCAATTCACCGATATCCCCGCCGGGAAATATACCTTAAACTTCCTGAAAGAGGGGACCATAATCAATAATGTAAGCAGGGAAGTAGTTGTATCCGGTGGAAAAGAAATAAAACAGGATCTGAATTTATATTCAGATGATACCACTAGTGTTCAGGATGCCAGGAATATGATCAATGATATCAATAGTCACGGAATACAGATGACAGAAACTGTTACCACGAACATTCCCCAGGTAGAAGCAAGTATCAATCGGGAAGTTAGTCCCTATCTACAGAACTTGGGTATGAAACTAGGGTATATGGCTTTTATTCTTGACAGCTGGTTAAGTGACGGACCGGGGATGTTGGCACCGGGAAACTATCAGGGTGAGTGGACGGGAAATATTTTTGTTATAACGCAGAATGAGACATATTCAATCAATCCCGGTGAAAACCTTAAATGGGATATTGTTTTTTATGATTTTTTCGGTGATGGAAAAAATGATGAAATAAAGATTGAACTGGTTAATCAGGAGGAAGTTGTAGAAGTTGATGAATATTGGAATATAAAGAAGATAGACTTAACAAAAGCTGAATTCCTTTACTCCCAGGATATGACTGACGATCCCAATCTTTATAGTATAGATATTAACTGTTTATTAAATACCACCTCTTCACGAAAAATCCTGGTGGAAGATATAAACCATCTTGGTGAAACTTATCATTATCCGGTATACCTTCCTGACCTGGCAGAGCTCAATATAGATGGTTTAATGATTGATAATTCAGGGCGGTATATTGGGGATAAAAGCTATGAACCAGTTGGAAAAATTGTGGTAACAGGGATCTTGGATATTGATATCCGGGATAACCAACGAATAGGTTTTAATGGTTCTTTTAATTCCCAAGTTATTGACTTAGAAGGGGAGCTTAATTTACATTTTGCCACTTTCCCTAACCATGATGAGATCTACATGGTTCCAATACCGGATCAATTGCTTTACAATGGGAGTATTGATCTGGGTTTTATGGAGATTGCCGGTGGTCTTGAGATCGAATTAATCGAGATAGAAGTTGAGGAGGGAACCGCGTTACTATATCCCAGTCTTTTCATGATTGAGGGGAGATATGAATATTTTGATGACCCGAGTACAGATGTCAATGATTATGTTAAGCTGGATGGTTTACTTAGCTTAACCATGGATTATTCCGAGAGGGTCTTCACTAAACCCGAGCAAGAAGGGAATTATATCGGCGGGGAGATTGCCTTTAACGGGGGTTTTGAACGGGGCAAATTCCCTCCTTTAGAATTAAAGCTCACGGTCAATCGTGATGGGTTTGATCAGGCCAGTTCCTCATTTGAGTATACCTATGATGATGGAAAATATATTAAAGGTGATATCGATTATCATGGTAATATGGTGAACCTGGAAGCAAGCAATCACCGGGGTTTAATGATCACGGCAGCTTCAGATTTAGAGCTCGATTACTCCGGTTCCGGCCAACAGATCGGTACTATTACCAATGCCGATCGTTCGGAAGAATTTGCCGAAATATGGATTAAAGATTTGCAACCCCAGGTAATCTTTAACGACTTTTCAGTTCAGTCATTTTTGTATTAAGCTTAGTTTGAGCCGGCTTGAAGGGGCAGTCCGTTTTAAGCGGACTGCCTTTTTCCCGGCTTAATCCAATAGCCAGACAGGTGATCTAATGAAACGGTTATTTCTCTTCTTTCTTTTTTTTATATTATTCCTTTTTTCCCCCGGTTATTATCTCCAGGGAAAAGGGATTGATTTTACTTTTCAGCATAATATCTTTTTGGATAATAACCTGTATACTGTTAAAAATTTATTAAAGATTGATTTATTAGCACCATTCAGTTCAAATACGGTCGGAAAGCTGTTCTTTGATCAGGAGCAGCGATGGTTGTTTCGAATCACCGGGAGTCCTCTTTATTTTGGTTATCTTAAAGAAAGCGAAGAAAAATATCGGGTTGATCCTGATACTATTTCTTTATTAACAACAAAGTTCGAAGACCTGGATAAGGATCAATATAAAATCCAGTTGAATACATTGCGACAATCTTGCCATGGGATCTTGCTGGGCGGAATGGTCTGGCAAAACCGGAAAATGGGATTAGCTCTGAATTTAGAGGGAAAGCTACTAACCGGTCAAGAAATAATTGAACGCAATTATAATGGTTTATATATCAAGAAAGACCAAAAATATTATCTATCAGGTTTTAAAGATGGGATTTATAGTGAACTGGGTGAACAGATTAAAATGTATGATCATAATTTTTACAGCTGGGGATATAGTTTAGGATACAATTTGTCCTGGCAAATAGATGATTGCAAAGTCCTGCAATTTGATCTGGAAAATGCCTTTAGCAAAATATACTGGTATGATGTCTTTACACTTGTGGGGATGTTTGATCCAAACAACCTGGTTCTGGAAGATGATGGCTATTATCGCTATAAATCATCTTTTACCGGCAATTTTAGTTATAATGATTATGTTAGTAGTTTAACCCCAGAATATAAGCTATCCTACCAGGACGCAAGGATCGAAGGAGGGGTATATTACCGTAGTCGGGCTTATCCTTATTTTAATTATCTGGTTATTGGTCAACCGCTTAAAATCAAGCTGGGATTTTTTGATGATATGCTCAATCTGGAATTGAATTATCAGGGGATCAACGCCGGATTAGCTTTCCGTGGTTATAATCCGACCCTTTCTTCAGCAATTTCAGGGTTTATTAACATATCATTTTAAAAGAAAAAATTGCTTTATGAATAATAGGCAGGAAAAAAGGGATTGAACGAGAATATTATTAAGGATCATAATAGAAAGGGTGGGGTTGTTATTGGTTGATTCTGAAGTTCAAATTCGCAAAATGAAAGAGGAAGAAAAAGGAGAGGTATTAGCTGCGATGCGCCGCTCTTTCTCTTTGCTTAATCGTCTGTTTTTTTCTTTGAGCCCCAATGTGCTGGTCGGTGAACGGCAGGGAGAGATCCTGGGAGGGATTGTGTTAAAGGTCTTTAAATTACCCCAAAATAGAAAGGGCGGGCTGATTGCCTGGATATTTACTACTCCGGAGGCCAGAGGTCTGGGTTTAGGTCAGCGTCTGACTGAGGCGGGAATTGATTTCTTTGAGCAACAGGGCTGTCAAGAGATTTTTGCCTCAGTTGAGGGTAATAATACCAGTTCAAGCAAGCTGTTTGCGACCCGTAATTTTGGTATTATTTCACCGGGGGAGCAGTTTCGCCGTTATGGCCTCAAAACCCTGGCTCTCTGGTTTAATACTGCTCATTACTTTGACGTCGGTCATTTTTTATGGGTTAAACCTACCCCGGCCGGGAAAGAAACCCCTTTTTGGCAGTTCTGGGGGACAATAATAGTCACGGCCTTGATCTGGTTATTGATGACTTGGCGGAACCCGCTGGGCTGGCTAACGGTTACCGGAGCTACTATTATTTTATTTGGAATTCGCTATCTGGGGATGCAAGTGGCAGCCAGGTGGCAGGGATTACCGGTGCGTTACCGGGCTTGGGAATCTGGATTTCTCTTAAGTGCCGTGATTGCGGTAGTTTTTAACGGGATTTTTTTAGTGCCGGGTAGTCTTTATCCGGTCGGTAATGACTGGCGCTATAAAGACCTGTTTCCACAGTTGCCCCGGATCGCCCTGGCCGGAATATTACCGGTATTACTTATCACGATCCTGACCGGAATCAGCCTGCATTTTAATTTACTTACCCCTGGAATAAGCAGCTGGGTTAAGGGAATTTTTAAAGTGGGGCATTTATTACTAATCTATGATACCTGTTTACCCTTCTTTCCTTTTAATTGTTTTAACGGACGAAAGGTGTGGGAGTGGAATAAACCGCTGTGGATTATTTTGACGCTGCTGATCCTCAGTCTATTTTTCCTTTACTAGAAACATAAGCTCAAACCTGCCGGTTAGCTCCGGCAGGTCTTTTAATAAGATTGAAGGAGTAAACAGTGATGCTCAAGCAGGCGCGCAAGCTATTAAATAAATATTATGGCTATCAAGACTTCCGTAAACCGCAGGATGAGGTGATCAACAGCATCTTACGGCAGCGGGATACGATCGCTATTATGCCGACCGGTGCCGGTAAATCAATTTGTTATCAGATTCCGGCCCTGCTTTTTTCCGGGATTACGCTCGTGATTTCACCGTTAATCTCGCTGATGAAAGATCAAGTTGACGGATTGCAGGAAATGGAGTTGCCGGCGACCTTTCTTAATAGTTCGATCCCTTATCCAGAAGTTGCCGAACGGATCGAACTGGCTCGGCGGGGGAAATACAAGCTGCTCTATATCGCACCGGAACGCTTGGAATCAGCCGGGTTTATCGATTTATTAAAATCATTACCGGTTCCCTTTTTGGCCGTTGATGAGGCCCATTGTGTCTCGCAATGGGGTCATGACTTTCGTCCCAGTTATTTAGCGATCCGGACCATTTTGAGCAACTTGTCCCGGCGGCCGGTAGTAGCTGCCTTTACAGCAACGGCAACCCCGGAGGTTAGAAAAGATATTGCTAATCAGCTCAGTTTAGTCGCTCCTGATCTTTTTATCAGTGGCTTTGACCGGGAAAATCTCACCTTGACCCTGCGTAAAGGGATCGATAAAGACCAATTTATACTCAATTATATCGAAACTAATCGTCATGATGCCGGAATTATCTATGTTGCCACCCGGAAAGAAGTGGAGCGTATATCCGGGCTGTTAGCTGAGGCCGGTTTCAGGGTGGGACGCTATCATGCCGGACTATCGGAGCGGGAGCGAAATCAAACCCAGGAGGCTTTTTTATTTGATAATATTGAACTTGTTGTGGCAACAAATGCCTTTGGGATGGGGATTGACAAATCAAATGTTCGCTTTGTCATCCATTATAATATGCCCCGTAATATCGAGTCCTATTATCAGGAAGCAGGAAGGGCCGGCCGGGATGGTGAAGCAGCTGAATGCATTTTATTATATGCACCCGGAGATCAGCATATTCAAAAATTTTTGATTGAACAAAATGCTCCAACCAGCACAAGAATCAGTGAGCAGTTAAAAAAATTACAGGAAATCGTTGATTACTGCCATACCAGCAAATGTCTGCGCGGGTATATCCTGACCTATTTTGCCGATCAAAAAGTAGTTGAAAAGTGTGGAAACTGCAGTAACTGCAGTGATGACCGGGAATTAATTGAAATTACGACTGAGGCCCAGAAAATACTATCCTGTGTTTATCGACTGGAGCAACGATGGGGGATTGCGCTGGTGGCCCAGGTGCTGGCCGGTTCGCAAAATAAAAAGGTTTTAGAGAATAATTTTAACCGTTTATCAACCTATGGAATAATGTCGGAATACACAATCAAAGAGCTCAAGGATATGATCAATTTGTTAGCTGCGGACGGATTTCTGGAGCTGAGTGAAGGCAAATATCCCGTCGTGCAGCTAAATAATAGCTCATACCAGGTCCTGCAGGGTCAGGAAAAGGTTTATCAAAAAATAGAGAGGAAACACCATAAGATTCGGAGTGATAATCGCTTATTTGAGCTTTTACGTGATTTGCGAAAAGAGATTGCCCGAAGGGAAAATCTTCCTCCTTATCTTATCTTCCACGATAATACCCTCCACGAGATGGGTCGCCATCTTCCGCTTTCCCGCAGTTCTATGCTCATGATCACTGGAGTAGGAGAGGTCAAATTCAAAAAATATGGACAGGAGTTTATCGAAGTAATTCAGCAGTATGTTGAGGAGAATAATTTGAGTGAACAGCTTAAGCAAGAAAGTTTTCCCCGCAGGCGCCCGAAAAAAGATAGTCATCTCCTGACCTATCAACTGTTTAAATCCGGGAAAAGCCTGGCCGAGATCGCCGCTGAGAGGGACTTGTCACCCCGAACAATTGAAGAACACCTTTTTAAATGTAGTAGAGAAGGACTGGACCTTGAGCTTGATTGCTTAATACCGAGCAACTATGAAGAGGAAATCCTCCGGGCGATCAAACAGTTGGGCTGTACTCGCTTAAAACCGATTAAAGAGATATTACCCGATGAGGTCGGTTATACGGCGATTAAAGCAGTTTTATGTAAGTATAAATACCGGACTTAACAAGCTTTGATTAGCCCGCTGCTAAACAGGTAAGAGAAGCCATAAATCGCTTCATCTTATTACCTTTACCCCGGCCGCTGTTAACTCCTGCAGGGTTTGGTCAATATCGTCAGGCTTACTCGCTACTCCCCTGGTTGCATTAAGGATAATATTTGTTTTAAAACCGGCTTTAACCGCATCCAGGGCCGAATATTTTACACAGTAGTCCAGGGCCAGCCCACAGAGATCAACCTCGGTTATCGTGAGGGCTTTTAACAGTC
>JAKSCG010000013.1 GCA_022360715.1 Halanaerobiales bacterium | reverse complement strand
CCATAACCTCAAAGTAAACAATCTTACCTTTAACCAGATAATCTATCCTGCTTAAAAACGGACCGATATTAGCAAACTTTTCTACTGTATACAGCTCACTGCCAGTACTACTGTTATACCAGTCAATAAAGCTGTTAACCTGAGTCATTGACAGGTCATATTCCTTTATTAAGCTATCATACATTGTAATATTAAGTAATGCTCTATTTACTATTGGAGCGATAGGGGTTGCAAGTGCTTCATTGGACGGATTGCTTTCTCCTGAGGTATTTACAGCTGTTACTACGTAGTAGTATGTAGTTCCGTTTACTACAGTTGTGTCAAGGTAAGAGGTTTCGGTTATGTTTTCTGCAATAACTGTGTAAGGCCCACCTGCGGTAGTTGCTCTTTTTACGGTGTAGCTGTCTGCATCTGTTACTAAGTCCCAGTTTAGCAATACTTGGGTGTTACCTGGGGTGGCTGTTAGGTTTTTGGGTGAATGATTATTTGGTATTGTTAACATCATTAGCTTATTGGAAAAATTTACTCCGTTAAGTATTCCACCAGTTAAATAAATATTATTTTCAATTGATGTACAGCCAAATGTCTTTATATTAATGTTGGGTATTTCAGTTTTTACTTCCCATTTATTCTCTGTTAAATTGAATATTTCAATTTCGTTTACACTATTTTGTCCATCATCTCCTCCTATAGCATAAATTTCATCGTTAAGTACTACACATTCTAAAGAACGTCTAGGCTTAAATAGTGAAGTTTTTTGGGTCCAAGTATTGTCATTTACATTGTAGCTGTAAACATTACTAGTGAATTCATAAATATTGTTATTTGTGATAGTTCCACCTACAATGTAAATTTCTGAGTTCAAATTAGCTATTCCAAAATTTAATACACCATATGGCAATTCTGAACTTACATCCCATACATCTGCTACAGGATCATATACTTCAATACTTTTTGCATAACCATTTATATCATAATTTTTTTTACCACCTACAACATAAATCTTATCATTAATTAAGACAGCCTTATGTTGGCTTCGTCCAGTAGGTACGCTAGATTTAACTTCCCATGTATCATTCGCAATATCATATACTTCTACATAGTCTGTGAAACAGTTCCCATCTACTTGCCCACCAATAATATATATTTTGTTATTGTGCAAAGTTGCAGAGAAATTTCTCCTACCTGTTATCATATTGGATTTAAACTCCCATGTATTTGAAAAAGGATCATACATTTCAACAGTATTCATATAACTACTATGTGCACCGTTTCTACCTCCAAAGACATATATATAACCATTTGCAGCAATTGTAGCATTACAATCTCTACCAACATTCATACTAGCCTTCTCTTCCCAAACATAAGTCTCAACAGCTAAAGCAGTTAGGAAATTACCGCAGACAATTAAAGCAATTAAACCAACAAAAACAAAATTCTTCACCAGTTTTTTATTCATTACAATTCTCCTTTTATTTTATTCTGTTGGCTTTAATTCTAGATTATAGTCTAATTTCCTTTAAATAAAAATAAGAAAAAGCTCTTAGTTAAGGTGGCCCACTGAGCCTGTTTAATACCTCCTATACGCCCAATCCAGTTTACTGAGAAGGCCTTTCCTTGCTAAATCTTTACAGCCTTTTCCCCAATCTCAATACCTTAGTCTACATTGTACTTGGGGTTTTTAGCCTAACCCCACTACCCCTGAATAACAAAGCAATGTTAACCATGTTTAAGTATATGCCCAGTTACCTGCCCCAAATAATGCGACTTGGCATTTATTTAAACTGTATGACCATAGTAAAGTTTAGCTTTTAATTAATTAAATGTAAAAACCATAGCTGGCTTAAATACATAGTATGTTAATGAGTACTTAGAGAGGAGGACAATAGTGAAAATTTTTAGCAGTTATTCATCTAACCAGAAAGAAT
>JAKSCG010000032.1 GCA_022360715.1 Halanaerobiales bacterium | reverse complement strand
GGTAATATGCTTACTGCCGCCCAGACTGTCACCAAGATTACTAATTTCCCCTGGTTGTTGCTCCCCGGCTTTATGATCTTTATTGCCGTGTTGTGTTTCAACCTGATGGGTGACGGATTACGCGATGCCCTCGACCCTAAAACGGATAAAACTTAAAGTTTGATGAGCAAAACCACCTGCAAGGGGGCTGCCTCAAAATAGATTATTAAAACTATTAAGAGCAGCTCCTGAACTTTTCGCTCCCCGCCTATCTCCGATATACTTACCGGTGGATGGGGGGCCAGCCCCGCTATTAATATCTCCATGCCATTCCTCCAATCTTTTCCTTCTTATCAAGTTATTTCTCGCTAGTTTGTCTTTTTCCTGCCATTATTAAGTAAAAAATATTTACTAAAAAAAAGGATATTACTGTTAATTGTAGTATTATAGATATTAGAATATTAAAATTTGTTAGAATAAAACAAAAGCAAAAGGAAAAGGGGGTGTTTTCACTTAGGTTGTACGTTAATTTCGGCATCAATAAAAACAAACAAGGGAGGAATCTGTTATGAAAAAAGCTTTTTTATTGCTCTTAACGCTTGTGCTGACGATCGCTTTAAGTTCAATCGTCACGGCTAAAGTCGTCTTGCTTGACCCTGAGTATTCGGAAAAGGAACAGGGGGTTTACGGTGGCACCTTGATTTCAACATTAGTGGGTGACCCTAAAACCTTTAATCCGCTTATCGCCAAGGAAACCAGCAGTTCAGATATTATCGATAATCACGTCTTTGAGGGGCTGACAAGTGCTGACGGGGTTACTACCGGAATAATCCCGGAACTGGCTGCCAGCTGGGACATCAGTACAGACGGGATGGTCTGGACCTTTCATCTGCGCCGCGGCGTACAGTGGAGTGATGGGGTTGAATTTACGGCTGACGATGTTGTCTTTACCTTCAACGTAATCTATGACGAAAGCATTCCGACTAGTAGTCGGGATGTACTGACCGTCGACGGGGAACCGCTTAAGGTTGAAAAACTGAATAAATATACTGTCCGGGTGACCCTGCCGAAACCATTTGCACCTCTCCTCCGCAACCTCCCCGTCATTATCCCGAAGCATAAATTATATCAACCCTGGCAGAACGGCACTTTTAATCAGACCTGGGGAATCGATACCGAGCCATCGGAAATTGTCGGGACCGGTCCTTATACCATCGCCGAATATCGACCGGGACAGCGGATCGTCATGCTGCGTAATTCCAAGCACTGGAAAAGAAGCCCGGACGACAAGCCGATCCCCTATATTACCCGCTGGGTCCGTGAAATTACTGAATCTTTGGAAACCCAGACCCTCAAGTTTGAAAACAAAGACACCCAATTTACCTCTCTCCAGGCGATCGACTATCAAAGAATGAAAGCGGGAGAAAAGGCCGGCAATTATACGGTCACTGACGGTGGTCCTTCCTTCGGCACTAACTTCATCGTCTTCAACCAGAATCCCGCTAACCCCAGACTGGCCGAAGAACCCTGGCGATACGAGTGGTATACCAATCTCCACTTCCGGCGGGCGGTCGCCCATGCAGTTGACAAAGAGACGATCAGCAAACAGATCTATGCCGGGATGGCTACCCCGCAGTGGAGTCCGGTTAGTACTCCTAATAAGGTCTTCCTCAATGAAAATGTTAAGAAATACCCCTATGACCTGGAAAAAGCCAGGGCAGAGTTAAAGGCCGGAGGGTTCAGTTGGAATCAGGCCGGTCAACTGATCGATAAAAATGGTCAGGAGGTAAAATTTGACTTCGTTACCAATGCCGGCAATACTGAACGGGAAGCAATGTTAACAATTATAAGTGGTGATCTGGAAAAACTTGGCATGAAGGTCAATGCCCAACCGATTGACTTTAACAAGCTGGTCAGCCAGCTGACCAGTGAATTTAACTGGGATTCTATCCTGATCGGCCTGACCGGTGGGGTTGAACCGAACGGTGGAGCCAATGTCTGGCGTTCCACTGGTCAGCTCCATATGTGGAATCCGGTTCAGGAAGAACCGGCGACCGACTGGGAAGCCAGGATCGACGAACTCTTTACCCTCGGCGCAACCACTATTCCCGCTGACCAGCGAAAGGTTTACTATGATGAATGGCAGGAGATTGTGGCTGAACAGCTTCCTTTTATCTACACGGTTGCCCGTAATTCATTGTGGGCTGTACGGAACACCCTGCATAACACTGAAGTCACCGCCTATGGTAGCGAAGTCGGGGGATCTGTCACCTGGAATGTTTACGAACTATATCTAAGCAAATAATCCTTATAGAGCCGGAGGGGGGTTCCCTTCCGGCCTTTCCGGGGAGGAATCAAGATGCACTCTTATATTATCAGGCGTCTCTTACAGTCAATCCCATTATTAATTGGCATCTCCTTAATATCTTTTTTGATCATGCAGCTGGCCCCAGGTGATTATTTAAGTACGATCCGGATGAACCCGGATATATCTGCTGAAATGATTGACCAGTTGGAAAAAGAATTTGGCCTGGATAAATCAGCTCCCGAACAATACCTGCACTGGTTATGGCGGGCTTTACAGCTGGATTTTGGCCGTTCTTTTAGCTATCGGGTTCCTGTTTCTTTTCTGGTCAAAACCAGGATGCTTAATACCCTGTACCTCTCGCTGGCCGCAATGTTTCTGGCCTGGCTGGTGGCGATCCCGATCGGTATCCACGCCGCCACCCACAAATATCAGTGGTCTGACCATACCATGACTGTATTTTCGCTTTTGGGGTTGTCTATTCCTAATTTTTTCCTGGCCCTGTTACTCTTATTTTCGATTGTTAAATTCAATATTAACCTTCCGATCAGCGGAATGACCAGTATTGATTATGAGTGGCTGACCATGCCGGAAAAGATCATTGATATTCTGCGGCATCTCCTTGTCCCGGCCCTTGTTCTCGGCACGTCACAGATGGCCGGTTTAATGCGTCAAATGCGGGGCCAGATGATCGATACGATGCGACAGGATTACGTCACCACCGCCCGTTCCAAGGGTTTAACGGAAAGGATTGTTGTCTATAAACACGTCCTGCGTAACGCGCTCAATCCCCTGATCACTATTTTCGGTTTTCAATTCAGTATCCTTTTAAGCGGAGCTGCCTTGACGGAAATAGTAACCGGCTGGCCCGGGATGGGGAATTTAACCTTACAGGCAGTGTTGAACAAGGATTATTATGTGGTGATGGCCGCCTTAATGGTGGGAGGTTTCCTTTTGATCATCGGCAACCTATTAGCTGATATTCTGCTGGCTGTATCAGACCCGCGGATCAGATATCATTAGGGGGGAAAAGACGATGTTGAATCACAAACTCCAGCATAACAAACATGAGTTAAGGACCGAGCAGTCAGCTAATGCCGGCAAAGAGTATGACTTCTGGCGAACGATCTGGCAGCGGCTCCTCCGCCATCGGATGGCTACTTATGGCGGTATTATCTTAATAGTTATTTATTTCCTGGTTATTTTGGCCGGCTTTATCAGCCCATATGGTTACCGTGAGACCTTTAAGGAGCACTTCTTCCATCACCCGACTAAAATCCATTTTAGCGATGAAGACGGGTTAAGCTGGCCCTATGTCTATGCGACAAGACCAATCGGTTGGGGTCAATATCAGACTGATCCCGGCCAAAAATACCCCCTTAAATTATTACACCGGGGCAGTGAATATAAATTTCTCGGACTTTTTCGGACAAATCTCCACCTTTTCGGGGTAGAGCAACCTGCTCATATCTTTTTACTGGGGACAGATAATTTTGGACGAGATGTCTTTTCCAGATTACTCTATGGGGGAAGGGTGTCAATGTTTATTGGCATTGGGGGGATTATTATCTCGCTCTTGCTGGGGATGCTGGTCGGCGGGATTTCCGGCTATTACGGTGGAATCACTGATAATTTACTGATGCGAATAGCCGAGGTCTTCCTGATGATCCCCCAGCTCTATTTATTACTGGCAATCGCCTCGATCCTACCCCCTGAACTTACCTCTTCCACCCGCTTCTTTTTAATTGTAATTATCCTGGCTTTAGTAGGCTGGGCCGGGATTGCCCGGGTGATCAGGGGGATGGTCTTAGCAATCAAAAATGAAGAATACGTTCAGGCAGCCCGGGCACTGGGCGCCAGCGATAGCCGCATTATCTGGCGTCATATCCTGCCGGGGGCTTCCACCTATATCATCGTCCGGGCCACCCTGGCCATCCCTTTTTATATCCTGATGGAATCAGGTCTGAGTTTTTTGGGGCTGGGCATCCAGGAACCCAGTGCCAGCTGGGGTAACATGTTATCAGCCGCCCAGTCGGTTACCAAAATTGTCAGCTTCCCCTGGATGCTGATCCCGGGTTTAATGATCTTTATTGCCGTTTTATGTTTTAACCTGTTGGGTGACGGACTACGGGATGCCCTTGACCCCAAGGCTTCCGAGGACTAAATTTAAAACCCGGTTATCCTGCTATCCAGGATTAACCGGGTTTATATAGTTAAGTGGGAAATAGATATCTAAACTGGTTGATAAGATTAACGCTTGGAGAACTGCGGGGCTTTACGGGCTTTCTTGAGTCCGTATTTCTTCCGCTCTTTCATGCGTGGGTCTCTGGTTAAATAACCTGATTTTTTCAGAGGTTTACGGTAATCCTGATCAACTTTTAATAAGGCCCTGGCAATACCGTGACGGATGGCTCCGGCCTGACCCGATAGTCCTCCCCCCTTGACATTAACCAATACGTCAAGAGTCCCCAGGGTTTTGGTCGCCTCGAGCGGGGACTTAAGGTCTTTAATTAAGGTATCACGACCGAAATAGTCAGCAACTTCCCTTTTATTGACAATAACTTTCCCATTACCGGGGATCAGTCTGACCCGGGCAATAGATTGCTTTCTCCGGCCTGTTCCCAGGTATTGTATTTCTGCAGCCATCAATACTCCTCCTTCCTATAATTCTAATTCTTGCGGTTGTTGGGCCTGATGAGGATGTTCAGGACCGGCATAAACCTTTAATTTCTTGAAGACTTGTCTTCCCAGTTTATTATGAGGGATCATTCCTTTAACCGCCTTTTCAATAATCAACTCCGGGTTTTTTTCCAACAGCTTTTGATAAGTTGTTTCTTTTAATCCGCCCGGATAACCGCTATGGCGGTAATATTTCTTTTGATCCCATTTATTACCGGTTAGCTTTACCTTTTCTGCGTTGATAACTATTACAAAATCTCCGGTATCAACATGGGGGGTAAAAATAGGCTTATGTTTACCCCTTAGAATATCGGCAATTCTAGTCGATAGCCGGCCTAAAGTCTGCTCAGCAGCATCAATAACATACCATTGACGTTCAATCTCACCCGCTTTGGCCATATATGTGGACATATCACTTTCCCTCCTTTGCACTGGCTTAATAAATATATATTAATGATGTAACAGGGCAGTAGTCAATAAACGTCCACAATAAATTTTATTATAAACCGGCTACTTTGTCAAGCACTTTGCCGCTGGCTTAGAAATAAATATTAAGTCCACTACTAATAATTATATATCGATCGGTTGTATAAGCAATTTCGCCATATCCCCAGTCCCTTTCAAAACCCATACCCCCACCGATGCTTAGATCTTCTCCCAAATTACCAACCAGTCCAAACCCATATACTCGGTAATCTATATCGTTTTTAACAAAATAGAGTGGTTTTCCGATTAGAAGCAACTCATCTCTGGCATCGGTTCGCCCGACTATTGCCCTGATATACGTTTTATCATTTACTCTAAAACCACCAGCGATACCAAGATACAAAGCGATATAATCTATTGTAAAGATTTGACCATATTCTACCCCGAAGGAATATTTATTATTATCCTCTAATTCTACCAATTCAAAAGCCGCAACATTAAATGAGATCAGAAAAATCAAAGTAATTAAAGCAAAAAAGGTTTGTTTCATTAACTATCAACTCCTTGTTATTAGTAATTTATTCTATAATTCGACAATAGTCTGTTTTTTCCTGTTTAAAAAAGGAGTTTTATTACTAAATAGCGAACAATATAAGCTAAAATATATAATTAACCATTCTAAAATGAGGAGTGAGCATCATGCTAAATCATCAAAGTTTTATATTTTTGCTAATCGTTTTACTGATCCCCCTATTTTTATTTGTTTCAACAGCAGATAGCCTTGCCTCGCCCTGCATCTGTTTTATCTCCGATCGTTTTGGAAATGATGATTTATTTTTGATCAATGAAGACGGTACCAATTTAACCAGACTAACCACCTCCGAAGCAGATGAATTTAATCCAGTCTGGTCACCCAATGGTAACAAAATACTTTTTTTATCGAAAAGGGGTAATTTCTTTAATATGGATTATGACCTGTGGGTTATTAATGCAGATGGTAGTGATTTAACCCTGGTTGCTCAGAATATCCGTACTTTTGGTGGTGAGATACCCAAATGGTCTCCGACCGGCAACAAGATTGTTTATGTCACTGATGATAAAAAAAGGTTGAAAGTCTTTGAACTGACCACTAAAACTACCACCGATTTGCTGGCCCCGGATACAGTCGGCGAATTCCCCGACTGGTCACCTGACGGTAATAAAATAATAGCTTATTTACATAATAATAGTGAACCGGGGATTTATTTGTTCAATCCCGACGGAAGTGAGCAAGTCAGATTAATCGAGCAAAAAGGTCGTTATAGCAAGTTAGCCTGGGCCCCGGATGGTAGTAAATTTGCCTTTAGATATTTAAAACCAGCATTAAGTTTTTTCGGCAAAGAGTCAGGCCTTTATGTTGTTGAGCAAACAGGTAAAAAAGGCAAATTTCTGGGTAAAGGAAATGAGTTTACCTGGTGCCCGGACAGCCAGACAATTGCTTTCTTAGCTCAACATGATAATACTTCCAATGACAAAAACACATATTACTCAGCTTATATTGTCAATGCAGAGATCAATAATAAAAAAAATAAACCCCAGAAACTAAATAACACTACTAATTATCAATCCGCTCCTTTCTGGTCTCCGGACGGAAGGAAGATTGCTTATCAAAAAAAGAATATAGTTTATTTGAGAGAGTCGGGGAGTAGTAAACTAATAAAAATTAAAGTCCCACGTCATTATGGGACTACGCTAAGTTGGTCTCCGGACAGTCAAAAAATTATTGTAGTAGGTTATCCGGAGCAATTTAATAATAATACCGATTTGTTTATCTTTAATTATCAAGATGGTCTCATCTATAATCTTACCAATACCGAAAAAACAAGTGAATATACTCCGGTATGGGCCCCGGCTATTTAACGGCAGCTTTTATCTTTATTAGTACGACCAGGATTCCGCCCAGTAATAACCCCAGGTAATAAACTAAGAGTCGCCATAATAGAGTTGCATAAATCACCTGATTACTAAAAATGACTTTAAATAATAAATAAAATCCGCCTTCCGCGACCCCAGCTGTTCCCGGCACCGGCAAAAAAGAAACAGCCATATATAGTAAAGACTGCATAGCTACAATTTCCCAGAAAGAAGATTTATTCAGTCCTAATGCCCTATAGACACAATAGGTTACGCCAAAATAAAAAGTTGGCAAAAGGTTAAGAGAACGACCAGGGCTGTCTTGGTCCGGTTCGCCTGCATTTTTTTTAGATTAATCCCATATTGATTGATTTGACAAGGGAATCCCGGTAACATTGATCAGCTCTCTTTTCACACCATGTCTGACTAAATTCTCCCTGGTATGCTCGGTAGCCACCAGGTATTGGTCGGTTGCCGGGTAGACCCATTCCTTATTATTGACATGATCGGTAATACAGGTAAGCAGGGGGGTGGTCTGTTTATATTTGCTTTTATATCTTGAAACCAGTCCGGACGCGAGGGGAAAAGTCGAAATAATCAAGGATGGCTTTTGACGGAGCAGGCATTTTGCTATTTTGGGCAAATATAATTTTAAGAGCATCTGATCCAGTACCGGCTCTTTCTTCTCTGTTTTTCCGTAGTAAAAATAATTATAAATACTATGATTGTTCTTGATCAGGAGCTGATAACTCCGATATAATAAATTATTTGTTTTGGGATAGATTATTTTGATGATATCGACTATTTCAATTGCTAAGTCCGGATTGTATTCCAGCAGCTGCTCTTTAATTGCTTGGGCAACAGTAGAATGGCCGGAGCCAAATCCGGCCGTCATAATCATGATGTTGATCCTGCTCTCCCGCTGTTTGCACATAGTATCGACTAACTTGATTGTTTTATTTAAGGATTGGGTCCTGGCCAGTTCAGTTAAATTACTCCTCATTTGTTGCAGGGTCTCCGGATGCTCAATTAAATCGTCGACAATTGTGGTGATTTCCTTAAAGTTTCTGGCCCGGATCGCGACTTGATGGTGGAGTAAAAAATCAAGATTTTCTTGTTCCTGACCGGGGATTAAAAACGGGACAATTATTGGCAGTTTTTTGGCGATGGCCTCACTTATCGTCAAGCCACCCGGTTTAGTAATAATTACATCGGCCTGTTCCATTAGCTCCGGAATTTTCTGCGAATATCCGTAAAGATCGATTACCGAGCCGTTTACTGCTTCCCGATATTTGGCGGCAATCCTTTTTTTCAGTTTAATATTTTTTCCGCAGACGACCATAATGCTTAATTTATTTTGGCAGCGGAGCAATCGTTCCAGGACTTGATTAATCGATTTCATCCCCATGCTCCCACCCATCAGAAGCACTGCAAAAGAATTATCCCGCTTGCTCTGCTCAGTTATGGTCTGGTTGAAAAATTCCCTTTTAATTGGAATCCCATAATGGAAGACCTGGGCGGCCGGTATTCCATTGGCAATCAGACTCTGTTTCGTATAATAACTGCCGGTAATATAGGCATCAACCTCTTGATTTAAACAGGTATAATGGACATCAAAATCTGTAATTACCACAATAAACGGTAAATTTACTTCCCCTTTTCCCTTCAATTTACCGATTACATCAACCAGAAAAGGGTGGGTGGTAATAATAGCCACCGGTTGATGGTAAGCAATTAGCTGAGCTATTTTATCTTTAAGCAGATAGGTAATTAAACCGGTCACTTTTCGGTTTGTTCCTTCTTTATTGGTTAAGCGATATAGACCGCCGTAGGTGCCGGGAAAATTATTAACCAGCATTTTATAACCATTAATAATTGCCGAATTCAGCAGTCCGCTTGTTTCGCGCAAAGCATCAAGCTTGACCACCTGATAACCATGTTCGGCAAATTCCTTTTTCAATACGGTGGCAGCTTGATTATGTCCTCCGCCGGTCGATATAGTAAAAACTAAGACCTTTTTCATCCTATTCTTACCTCCCTTTACTGGCAGCTATAGTTTTATTATAAAAAGAAATTGTTAAAATCATGTTAAGTATAGATTAAATTTTAATTACTTTTTTAAAAAAACTATTGTTAAAATCATGCTAGCTCGGGTCGGAAAATAGAATAATATAGTAGTTTAGGGGTAGTGAAGGGGTTAAAGCGAAGTCATTCTTGCTTACTAGTAGTATACTTCCATTAAAGTTAAAGCATGGGCCGGAGCAGTAAAGCCGGCTTGATTGCGTTCTTTATTAGCAATAATTTTTCTGATCTCGGCAACAGTAAGCTGTCCGCTCCCCAATTCAATTAAGGTCCCGGTGATGATCCTGACCATCTTATATAAAAAACCGTTACCGATGATATCCAGCCAGATCTCGCCGTCTCTCCTTTTTATTTCCAGACTGCTAATTGTCCGGACCGGATCTTTAATACTGCTGCCACTGGCAGCAAAGGCACTAAAATCGTGTGTCCCTTCCAAATACCGGCCGGCTTGCTGCATTGCTGTAACATTGAGAGGGTATTTGAGATAATAGGCATAATCCCGTTTAAAAACTGACCGGTATCGCTGGTTAAGAATACGATACCGGTATTTCTTGCCCTTCGCATCATGGCGGGCATGAAAAGTTAGCCCGACATCGCGGGCCTCTTTACAAATTATATCATTAGGTAACAAGCGGTTCATGGCCTGGGGGATATTAGCAGTGGGAATCGAACTATTTAAAAGGAAATTAGCGGTCTGACCCAGGGCATGTACCCCGGCATCGGTTCTACTGGCCCCGCATACCGAAACCTTGGCCTGATTAATCTCGGTTAATACCTGTTCAATCTTTTGTTGAATCGTCTCGCCGGTATTTTTTTGAATTTGCCAGCCACTATAGTTAGTCCCGTCATATTCCACCGTAATCTTAATATTTCGCAATAATCTTACCCCCTGCAGCCAGCCGGCAGAGGCTTACTGCCGGCAAAAAATCCTAAAAAAAACTAATCACTAAACCCAATATTATTGAAATAAGTAGGGCCAACAGATCGCGACTGCTTATTTTTAGTTGATGCAGTCTGGTTCGCCCTTCCCCCCCGTGATAACAACGGGATTCCATCGCCAGAGCCAGGTCGTCGGCCCGACGGAAAGCACTGATAAAAAGCGGGACTAAAAGGGGGATTAAGTTTCGGGCCCGTTTAATAATATTACCACTGGTAAAATCTGCCCCCCGGGCCATCTGGGCCTTCATAATTTTTTCGGCCTCTTCCAATAAGGTCGGGATAAACCGCAGGGCAATCGTCATCATCATCGCCAACTCTCCGGCCGGTACCCCCAAACGCTTAAAAGGACTTAACAGGTATTCAATCCCATCGGTTAGCTGTAAGGGTGAGGTGGTCAGGGTTAACAATGAAGTAAACATAATTAAAAGTAGAATCCGACTGACCATAAACAAACCGGTATATAGCCCTTTTTCCTCAATCCTGAGCAAACCCCACTGCCAGATCACCGCTCCTCCCCTGGTTAGAAAAACATGGAGAACCAGGGTCAAAATGATCAGAAAAAAAAGCGGTCTGAGCCCCTTTAGTACCCGTTTAATCGGCAGCCGGGAAATGATCATTACAACAGTAATAAAGCCGAAATATAAAGCAAAACCATAAAAATTACCGATTAAAAATAGGGCGGTGATCAAGAGAATAGTGATAATAATCTTTACCCGGGAGTCCAGCCGGTGGATTACGGAATCACCGGGAATATATTGTCCAATAGTTATATCTGTCAGCATTTTCGCGTTCTCCTCAGCTCTCCTGCAATCTCTTTAATCGCTTGCCCAATATGGAAAATATCGGTTCGGATCTTTAACCCATTATTATTAAGTCTCCTTAGTATTTCGGAGATTTCCGGGAGATCGAGGGCTAACTCCCTGAGCTTTTCAAACTGACTGAAAACCTCAGCCGGTTTGCCATCAAGCACGATTTCTCCGCTGCTCATTACCAGGACACGGCTTGATAGCCGGGCGATCTCTTCCATCCGGTGCGAAATTAACAGGATCGTCATTTTATAATCACGGTGTAGTCTTTGCAGCAGCCTGATCAACTGTTTTCTTCCCATTGGATCAAGCCCTGCTGACGGTTCATCCAGGATTAAAACCTCCGGCTTCATCGCCAAAACCCCGGCAATGGCCACCTTTCTTTGCTGACCTCCACTCAAATTAAAAGGAGAACGGTCCTTAAACTTTTCAAAATCCAATCCCACCAATTGAAGAGCTTCCTTAACCCGTTCAAGTACCTCTTCGGCTGATAGTCCCAAATTACGCGGCCCGAAAGCAACATCATTATAAATTGACTCTTCAAATAGTTGGTGTTCAGGATATTGAAAGACCAGACCGATCTTCTGTCTGATCTCTTTTAAGTTGGTATTACTACTGCTAAGGTCAAACCCGTCCACAATCACTTGACCACAAGTCGGTTTAATTAAGCCGTTTAATAGTTGGACCAGGGTTGATTTGCCGGAGCCGGTATGGCCGACTAATCCGATAAATTCATGATCACTAATCGTCAGGTTGAGTCCGTTAACCGCCTTAGCTCCATGTTCCTCGGTATAGCTGTATGTGGCATTGATAACTTCGATTAACATAATTGCTTCACCAGCTCATCAATCGACAGTACCGGAATTAAATCAATTCCTTGCTTTTGTAGACCAGCTACCAGTTCAACCACCACCGGCACATCCAGATCGATCTTTTTCAAGGCGGTTATCTCCCGAAATATTTCAACCGGCGTTCCCTGAGCATAGATCATTCCCTCATGCATAACAAAGACCCGATCAGCCAGGGCTGCTTCCTCCATAAAATGGCTAATCAGGATAATCGTTATTCCCTTTTCTTTATTCAGATAATGAATCGTCTCCATTACCTCTTTTCGCCCCAGGGGATCAAGCATTGCTGTCGGTTCATCCAGCACAATACAGGCCGGTTCCATTGCAATTATTCCGGCAATCGCGACCCGTTGTTTTTGTCCACCCGAGAGTTTGTGGGGGGCATGTTTTTGAAATCCACTCATTCCGACCATTGCCAAGGCCAGATCTACCCTTTTTCTAATCAAATGAGAAGGAATCCCTAAATTCTCCGGGCCAAAAGCCACATCGTCTTCGACCATGGTAGCTACCAACTGATTATCAGGATTTTGAAAAACCATCCCGATCTGCTGCCTTATTTTCAGTCGATTCTCTTCCTCCAACGTATTCATCCCATTGATATAAATCTCCCCGGCAGAGGGAAGCAATAAGACATTCAGCAACTTGGCCAGGGTAGACTTACCGGAACCATTACCACCGATGATGGCAATAAATTCACCGGCTTCTACTGCTAGATTTATATCTTTCAAGGCTGGTTCATCCAGCTCACTATAATTAAAATCTACCCTGCTCACCTCGACCAGGCTCATCGAAAACACCTACCTGCCTATTCGACTAATTCAATGATAGCTCTTTCACTACCATCACCGCGACGTTGATACATCTTTAATATTCTGGTGTAACCACCAGGACGCTCGCTAAAACGGGGTGCAATTTCATCAAAAAGCTTTTTCACCACTGTTTTGTCTTTGACGACCCGCAAAACCTTCCGACGGGAAGCAAGGTCATTACTTCTGGCGGTTGTGATCATCTTTTCGGCCAATGGCCTTAATTCTTTGGCTTTAGGTAAACTGGTCTCAATACGTTCATGACGAAAAAAATCGATCAACATATTACTAAACATCGCCTGGCGATGTGCGGTTGTCCTGCCTAATTTGCGTTGAGGCATGATGATTCCTCCTTTAAATTTCCGGTTCCTTCAAAATTAAACTAAGTTCATCGAGCTTTTCGGCTATTTCCTGCAAAGACTTTTTGCCAAGATTTCTGACCTTCATCAGATCCTCTTCCGATTTACTGACCAACTCATTTACTGTATTAATCCCGGCACGTTTCAAGCAATTCGAGGAACGAACAGATAATTCTAGCTCTTCAATAGTTGTATCAAGAATTTTATCCTTTTCCTCTTCTTCTTTCTCGACCATGATCTCGACATCGTTGACTTGATCGGTCAGATTGATGAAGAGCTCCAGGTGTTCAACCATAATCTTGGCGGAAAGGCTTACCGCATCATCGGGAGTTATACTGCCGTTGGTAGTTACCTCCAAAATCAAGCGGTCAAAGTCGGTTACCTGTCCTACCCTGGTATTGCCGACAGTAAAGTTTGCTCTTTCGATCGGGCTAAAGGATGAATCGATCGGGATTAAACCGATTACCTTTTCAAAATGCTCCTGATTTTCTTCAGCAGTTACATATCCTCTTCCTCTCTCAACAGCTACTTCCAGGTGAAAACTACCGCTATGATCCAGTGTAGCAATATGGTGATCCGGATTAATTACCTCAATATTACCGGAAGTCTTAAAACGACTGGCAGTTACTTCACCTTCACCCTCAAAATCAAGAGTCATCTTTTCAATTTCATCATCGGTATATTTAACGACAACTCCCTTTAAGTTTAAGATAATTTCAGTGACATCTTCTACTACACCAGGAATTGTTGAAAACTCATGCCTTACCCCATCAATCTTAACTGAGGTAATGGCTGCCCCCGGCAGAGAGGACAAGAGGATTCTCCTCATAGCATTACCAAGGGTAATACCATATCCCCTCTCGAGCGGAGCTACTTCAAATATTCCATGTCTCTCGTCACTTTCTATTTTCTCAACACGGGGTTTTTCTATTTCAATCATAACCTAGATACCCTCCTTTTTAGAAAGGGAGAGATTGGCCCTTTGCCTCTCTCTCTAAATATTTCATGGAATTACTACCTACATCAAGCTGTGAAAAGGATTTAACGGGAATAATACTCGACAATCAAATGTTCTTCTACAGCTAAATCAACATCTTCCCTATCCGGTAGGGAAAGAACCTTGCCTTCGGCTTTATCCATATTGACACTCAACCATTTCGGAGAGGTTAATTCAGAGTTATACTCAAAGATCTCTTTAAACTTCTTCGACTTTCGGCTGGTTTCTTTAACACTGATTACATCATCATCAGTAACCAGATATGATGGGATATTTACCTTTTTCCCGTTAACCTGTAAGTGACCATGCAAAACTAACTGTCTAGCCTGGTTGCGCGATGTGGCAAACCCCATTCTAAATACCACATTATCCAGTCTTCTTTCCAGTAACTGCAAAAAGTTTTCACCGGTAATACCGGACATCTTTTCGGCCATTTCAAAATAACGCTTAAACTGTTTTTCTAAAATACCATATACCCTTCTAACTTTCTGTTTTTCCCTTAATTGGGTACCGTAATCTGATCGCTTCTGCCGACCCTGTCCGTGTTGTCCCGGGGGATAGGGGCGACGTTCAATTGCACATTTATCTGTATAACAGCGTTCTCCTTTTAGATATAGTTTTTCGCCTTCACGACGGCATATTCGACAAACTGCTCCTCTATATCTTGCCATTATTACACCTCCATCTTCATTATTAACACTTTTCTCTTACTTTAAACCCGACGTCTCTTCGGGGGGCGGCATCCATTGTGAGGAATCGGAGTTACATCTTTAATTAAACTGACATTTAAACCGGCTGCTTGCAGGGATCTGATCGCCGATTCACGCCCAGAGCCAGGACCTTTAACAAATATTTCAACCTCTTTCATGCCCTGATCCATCGCCTGTTGGGCCGCATCCTCAGCAGCAATCTGGGCAGCAAAGGGTGTACTCTTGCGGGAACCCTGGTAACCTACCTTGCCAGAGCTAGACCAGGCCACAATATTGCCTTCGCTATCGCTAATTGATATAATCGTATTATTAAAGGTAGACCTGATATGGGCCTGACCTCGCTCAATATTCCGTTTGATCTTCTTTTTTCTTCTGGTCACTCTTTTTTTAGCCTTTGCCATCTATATACCTCCTTTGCTAACGATCAAATTTTCTTCCTTCTTATCCCAACCGTTCTCTTCGGCCCTTTCCGGGTACGGGCATTTGTTTTAGTTCTCTGCCCATGAACGGGTAAACCCCTGCGGTGACGGAGTCCACGGTAACAACCAATATCCATTAACCGTTTGATGTTTCCGCGCACCTCACGCCGCAGATCCCCTTCTACCTGATAGTCATCAATATTCTCCCGGAGTTTGGAAATTTCCGCTTCAGTTAAGTCCTTAACCCTGGTATCGGGATCAATACCTGTTGCTGCCAGGATCTTTTGGGAAGTAGAACGGCCGATCCCATAGATATATGTCAAGCCAATCTCAATTCTTTTATTACGGGGAAGGTCAACACCTTCAATACGTGCCAAATTAATTCACCTCCGTTATTTTTTATCCCTGTCTCTGTTTATGCTTGGGGTTTTCACAAATTACCATTACTCTTCCTCTTCGTCTAATAATTTTACACTTATCACAGATAGGTTTCACTGATGGCCTAACCTTCATGATTATCACCCCTCAATCTATTTAAGGTTATTTAGATTTATGACGATAAGTGATTCGGCCACGACTAAGATCATAAGGGGATAACTCAAGAGTAACCTTATCACCTGGTAATATCCGAATAAAGTGCATCCTCATTTTGCCAGATACATGAGCCAGTACCTTATGTCCATTCTCCAACTCTACCCTGAACATAGCATTGGGAAGAGGTTCAACCACAATTCCCTGAACTTCAATCGGTTCCTCTTTTGCCATAGGGTTAATTAGCCTCCTCAATTTTTTCATAATCTTGAATAGCCCTTTTGATATCCTCATTACGAATTCGCTTGCCATTGGCTAACCAGATCGAGATTTCCTCATTAACAAAACACGCTGACCTCAGGTGTTTTGGGTTTTTACGTTTGGGATGTTCGAAGCGTTTTTTATCTCCATCCGCAATCAATACATATCGGTCATGCTCATAGCCCACCACTAAGTAGTATTTTCCTTGATCACGACCGGCTGTAGAGATGACTACTTCCGCCAATCGATACGGGCAATCCATAATCCTCACTCCATTTTTAGCAGAAAAAAGATTAAAACTACTGGTTATTATATCATAATTCTCAGCTACAGTACAAATATTAACTCTATATTTTACTGAGGATAATCGGGCCGTCTGCTGAAATAGCAATCGTATTTTCATAATGGGCCGACAAACTGGCATCGGCAGTCACTACTGTCCACCGATCATTCAGCACCTTGACTTGATAACTACCTGCGTTTAACATTGGTTCGATCGCCAGGGTCATTCCTGCTTTCAGCAGTGGACCACGACCGGGCAGACCAAAATTAGGGATCTGGGGTGCTTCATGCATTTTACGGCCGATTCCATGCCCGACATATTCCCTCACTACTGAATAACCCCTTGCTTCGGCAAATTGCTGAATAGCATGGGAGATATCGGATAGCCGGTTTCCGACCAAGGCCTGATCGATTCCACAGTAAAAAGATTGTTCAGTTGTTTCGATCAGTCTTTGCACCTCCGGCACTACTTTACCTACCCCAATCGAACGGGCAGCATCTCCATGGAAACCTTGATAAAAAGCACCGATGTCAAGACTAACCAGGTCACCCTCTTTGACCATCCTTTTTTTACTGGGAATCCCGTGTACTACCTCCTCATTAATTGAAATACATACTGAGGCCGGATAACCCCGGTAGCCCTTAAAGGAAGGAATCGCTCCCCGGTCGCGGATAAACTCTTCACCCAATCGGTCGATCTCATAAGTTGAAATACCGGTCGTAATCTTTTCGGCCAGATAAAGATGGGTCTCCGCCACAATTTGATTAGCCTGCCTAATTAACTCCAGCTCCCGGGGAGATTTTAAAATGATCATTTACATTCTCACCTCAATTGCTTGCTTAATCCGGGTAAAGACCATTTCAATCTTTTCCGAGGGAATAGCAACCAAAATACCCTGTTTCTGGTAATAATCAACCAACTTATCCATTTCATCACTACTGGCCTGCAAGCGCCGTTGCAGGGTATCAGGTTTATCATCAGCCCGCTGGATTAAATGGTGTTCACACCGATCACAACTGCCTTTTACCTGGGGTGGATTATATTCCAGGTGATAGGTGGCACCACAGTTAGGGCAGACCCGTCTCCCCGATAAACGATGAACCAACACCTCTTTATCCACCTGCAAATAAAAAACCATATCCAGCTTTAAACCCATTTCAGCCAAAATAACCGTCAAAGATTCAGCCTGTTTTAAAGTCCGGGGAAAACCATCGAGGACACATCCCCGCTCCAGATTAACCTGCTGCAAGTTTTCCTTTAGGATTTGAATCGTGTCTTGATCCGGCACTAATTTGCCCTGATCAATATACTTTTTGGCTTTAATACCAAAAGCAGTCTCCTCCTCAATTAAACGTCGAAAAATATCACCGGTAGAAATATGAGTAAGATCATACACCTGGCTAATCTTTTTAGCCTGGGTTCCCTTGCCAGCAGCCGGCAAACCCAATAAGGTAAAATACATTTTCCTCCCCCTTCTTTTATTTCATAAAACCCTCATAATGCCGCATCAGGAGGTGTGATTCGATTTGTTGCATCGTTTGTAGGGCAACCCCGGTCATGATTAGAATTGAAGTTCCGCCAAAACTTAAAGGCACCTGGGTCAAAGGCTGCATAATATAGGGAAGTACTGCTACAAAAGTCAAGAAAAAGGCCCCGGCCAAGGTTACTCTGACTACTACCTTCTCTAAATAGGTAACTGTAGCTTGCCCCGGTCTGATCCCTGGAATAAAACCACCGTATTTTTTCATATTTTCGGCCACATCTTCAGGATTAAAGGTAAAAGCGGTCCAGAAATAGGTAAATAAAAAGATCATTAATGCATACAGGATTAAATATAAAACCTGGCCAGGTCGGAGTAATTCGGCAAAACTTTGGGCCCAACCATATGGTAAAACCTGAGCAATGACCGCCGGAAACATCAGCACGGAAGAAGCAAATATTACCGGGATAACACCGGCCTGATTAATCTTTAATGGAATATGCGTACTTCTGCCCCCATAAACCCTTCTGCCGACAATCCGCTTAGAGTATTGTACTGGTATTCTCCTTTCCCCCTGTTGGATAAAAATAATCCCAGCAATAATTAACACCGACAACACGACAAAGGTTAAAACATTAAAAATAGTGATCGAACCGGCTCTTAATAAATCCCAGGTGTTATAGATATCGGTCGGAAACCGGGCAATAATGGAAGTAAAGATGATAATCGAAATACCATTACCGATCCCCTTTTCCGTAATCTGTTCACCCAACCACATCAAAAAGGCCGTACCGGCCGTTAAACTAACCACGATCAACATCAGGTTAAACATGTTGGGATCGATCACCGCGCCGGCCCGGCTGATATAGCTGGTAATCGCAAAAGCCTGAATAAAGGCCAGCACAATTGTCCCATACCTGATATACTGGGTCATCTTTTTCCGGCCTTCATTACCCTGTTTTTGTAGTTCTCCCAGGGCCGGAATTACACCGGTCAATAACTGCATAATAATTGATGCAGTAATATAGGGGGTAATACTCATCGCAAAAATAGTAAAATTTCTTAAGGCCCCACCGGCAAATAAGTCCAGGTAATCAAATACATTACCGACTCCTCCCTGAAAGATGATATCCCTTAATCTAGTAACATCGACACCCGGATTAGGAATAAAGGTCCCAATCCTGTAAACGACCATCATCGCCAGGACAAATAAAACCTTTTGGCGCAACTCTTTGACCTTAAAAGCATTTCCGAGAGCAGCTAACAACTAAATCACCTCTGCCTTTCCACCAGCAGCCTCGATCTTTTCCCGGGCTGACTTAGTAAATGCATTGGCCTTAACATTGAAGGATTTCTCCACTTCGCCATTACCCAATATTTTAACACCGGCCTTGGCAATCCGATCAATCATACCGCTGGCCACAAGTTTTTCCGGAGTAATATCTTCGTTCTCTTCAAATCTATTCAACTGATAGATATTTATTTCATTAAATTCCTTTTTAAAGCGGTTATTAAACCCTCTTTTCGGCAGACGTCGGAACAGGGGGGTCTGACCGCCTTCAAAGGTCAGCCGCACTCCTCCACCGGAACGGGCATTCTGACCATTGGCACCACGACCTGAAGTATAACCTCGGCCTGAACCCATTCCTCGTCCGACTCGTTTGCGCTTTTGCTTTGAATTACGTTCAGGTTTTAGATCATGTAAGTTCATCTGATTCCACCTCCCTAATGTTAACCTAGTATTTCCTCAACAGATTTTCCCCTTAATCTTGCTACATCTTCGACCCGCTTTAAATCCTTCAGACCTTCCAGGGTAGCACTGACCATATTAATCGGGTTTGTTGAGCCCAGGGATTTGGTTAAAATATCACTGATTCCAGCCAATTCGATCACCGCACGGACCGGACCACCGGCAATTACACCAGTACCGGGAGAAGCTGGTTTAAGCAGCACTGAACCGGCCCCAAAATTACCGATTACTTGATGTGGAATGGTCGTTTCGACAATCGGTACTTTAATCAGGTTTTTTTTGGCATCATCGACACCTTTACGAATTGCCTCTGGAACTTCATTGGCCTTACCCAGCCCGGCCCCAACCCGACCCTTGCCGTCACCAACAATCACCAGGGCACTAAAACTGAAATTACGTCCACCTTTAACTACCTTAGCGACCCGATTTATATTGACAACCCTTTCTTCCAGTTCTAATTTCTCAGGATCTATAAATTCCATCAATTCGCCTCCTTCTTTAAAAAATTAAACCTTTATCTCTGGCAGCTTCGGCTAATTCTTTGATCCGACCATGATATTGATAGCCCCCCCGGTCAAAAACTACCGTTTTAATCTCCTTTTCTAAGGCGCGGGTAGCCACCAATTCCCCAACCAGCTTAGCTGCTTCCTTATTTCCGCCATTTCCTCTTATATCCGGTTCAAGGGAAGAAGCGGAAACCAGGGTATGGCCTGAAAGATCATCAATAATCTGCACAAAAATATTCTTGGCACTACGATGAACGCTTAGTCTAGGCCTTGCGGGGGTACCAGTAACTTTATTCCGGACACGGAGATGACGTCTCTTTCTTGCGCTGCTTTTATCCATCCCAATTCACTCCTTTCCTTTAACCTGTTTTACCGACCTTACGCCTGATCTGTTCATCAGCATATTTAATACCTTTCCCTTTATAAGGTTCCGGTTTACGGACAGCCCTAATTTTTGCGGCAATCTCACCAACCTGTTGTTTGTCGATCCCTTTGACCGTAATATTAGTTTTCTCTACTTCAAATTCAATTGCCGCCGGTGCTTTGATTAATACCGGGTGTGAATACCCTGCTTCCAGTTCGAGGTCTTTTCCTTTTAATTTGGCGTGATAACCAACCCCGACCATGGTTAGCTTTTTCTCAAAACCCTTAGTTACCCCTTCCACCATACCGTTGATCAGGCTTCGGGTCAATCCATGTAAGGCCCGTTCCTGGCGTTGATCACTCTTGCGCTTTACTACTATTTGATTATCTTCCTGCTGGACCGAAAGTAGTGGGCTGAATTCCCTGGTCAACTGACCCTTGGGTCCTTTCGCCGTCAACCTATTCCCTTCGATCTTTATTTCAACCTTTTCCGGAATCTCTATTGGCAGTTTTCCGATTCGCGACATCTTATCTTCACCCCCAAATTAGATTTTGAATGCTTTGACCACTCAACTCTAAATTACCAGACGTAACAGAGGACTTCTCCCCCGATTCCATTCTTGCGGGCCACTTTATCAGTTAATATCCCCTGAGAGGTAGATATAATAGCAATCCCCAGTCCCCCCAGCACTTTTGGGATCTCATCCTTTTTAACATAAACCCTTAAACCGGGCTTGCTAATCCTTTTTAATCCTGAGATTACCTTTTCCTCATTCTCAACATATTTCAGAAAAACTCGCAAGATATTCTGAGGATCGGTTTCAATAACCTTATAATCTAAAATATATCCCTCTTCTTTTAGCAATTTAGCGATACTTATTTTAATAGTTGAAGCCGGGATTTCGACCATCTCTTTATTAATACTATTAGCATTGCGGATGCGGGTAATCATATCAGCAATCGGATCAGTCATATTCACTTTATTAACCTCCTTCCAGTTTACCAGCTTGCCTTTTTAACCCCTGGTATTTCGCCTTTATGAGCCAGTTCACGGAAACATATCCGACAGAGATCAAATTTGCGGATATAACCGCGCGGTCTCCCACAACGACTGCATCGATTAACTTTCCTTGATGAAAACCTCGGTTTTCGATTGGCCTTTTCGATTAATGCTTTACGAGCCACTAAATAAATACCTCCTTTAACCCTATAGTATCAATCTATTTTCGAAAGGGCATTCCCATTAAACTCAATAATTCATAGGCCTCTTCATCAGTCTGGGCCGAAGTTATAATCGTTACCTCCAGACCATGAACCTTATCAACCTTGTCAATATTAATCTCCGGGAAAACGATATGTTCCCTGATCCCGAGACTGTAATTACCTCTACCATCAAAGGCTTTGGCCGAAACACCCCTAAAATCTCGAATTCGTGGTAAGGTAATATTAATCAGTTTATATAAAAACTCCCGCATCAAATTACCGCGCAAAGTCACTTTTACACCAACCGGCATTCCTTCACGGATCTTAAAGTTAGCTACCGATTTCTTAGCCCGGGTGATGGTAGGTTTTTGTCCGGTTATGGCCGCCAGCTCTTCGACAACCGTATCCAATAATTTTTGATCATCCTTAGCTTCCCCCAGCCCAACATTTAATACCAGCTTCTCCAGCCGAGGTACAGCCATCACACTTTGATAATTAAACTTTTCCATCATCTTGGGCAGAATTTCTTCTTTATACTGAGTAGCTAATACAGACATTTATAAACCCCCTTTCACAACTACTTATCAATATCTTCCTGACACTTTTTACATACCCTTACTTTTTTGCCGTTTTCCAGATAGCCGATCCCAATTCTGGTCTTTTCATCACAACGAGGACAAGCCACCATCACGTTAGACCAATGAATCGGGCCCTCATTTTCAATAATGCCGCCCTGGGGCATCTCCTGAGTCGGTTTGGTATGACGGTGAATAATATTTACACCCTCAATAATTACCCGCTGAGTTTTCGGTTCTATATTGAGAACCTTACCCCTTTTTCCACGGTCTTTTCCCGCTATTACCTCAACTGTATCACCTTTTTTTACTCTATTCATCTTACTCCCCCCTTTATAAAACCTCAGGTGCTAAGGAGATTATTTTCATATAGTTCTTATCCCTTAATTCACGAGCCACCGGCCCAAAAATACGGGTACCCTGCGGATTATCGGTTTTGTCAATAATAACTGCTGCATTTTGATCAAATTTGATATAAGAACCATCAGGCCGCTTTAATTCTTTCTTGGTACGAACAATTACCGCCTTAACTACCTCACCTTTTTTGACCATGCCACCCGGGATGGCTTCTTTTACCGTAGCAACGATCACATCACCGACTCTGGCATAACGTTTCCGTGAACCACCTAACACTTTAATACAGAGCAATTCACGAGCACCGGTATTATCAGCTACTTTTAAACGGCTCTCCGATTGAATCATCGTGTAATCCTCCTTTCATTACAGAAACCCTCAGCCCAATTACTTCGATTTTTCAATAATCTCAACAATACGCCATCTCTTGGTTTTGCTTAAGGGACGAGTCTCCATAATTCTGACCTTATCCCCCATGTTACAACTATTATCCTGATCATGAGCCTTAAAGGTATTGGTCTTTTTAACGATTCGTTTATATAGAGGATGCTGTATCTTTCTTTCTACAGCAACAGTAACGGTTTTATCCATTTTATCACTGACTACAATTCCGACTCTTTCTTTCCGTTGATTCCTGTCTTCAGCCATACTAACCCTCCTTCCTGATCAAACTACGCCCTTTTAATTCCAAGTTCCCGTTCGCGAATAATTGTCTTAATTCTGGCGATATCCCGTTTAACCTCTTTGATTCTCATCGGATTATCCAGTTGAGCAGTAGCATGTTGAAATCTAAGATTAAATAGCTCTTCTTTAAACTCTCGACACTTCTGAACCAGTTCCAAATCGGTAAAATCTCTCAATTCCTCAGCTCTCATTGCGAATCACCACCCGTTTCATCCCTTTTCACAAAATTAGTCTTAATGGGCAATTTATGAGCGGCCAGCCTCATCGCTTCTCGGGCTAATTCCTCACTGACACCGGCTATTTCAAACATAATCCGGCCTGGTTTAACGACTGCTACCCATTTCTCAGGGGCTCCCTTACCGCTACCCATTCTGGTTTCGGCCGGTTTTGCCGTGATCGGTTTATCGGGGAAAATCTTAATCCAGACCTTACCACCCCTTTTGATGCTTCTGGTCATCGCAACACGAGCAGCTTCTATTTGTCTATTGGTAATCCAGCCAGGCTCTAAGGCCTGTAAACCGAATTCACCAAAAGAAATATCGGTACCGCGAATCGCCTTACCTCTCATTCGACCTCGATGTTGTTTACGGTGTTTTACTCTTTTCGGTATTAACATCACAAGGCCTCCTTTCCAAATTCTATTATTAATCTACTTCCGGTAGTACCTCTCCTTTATTGATCCATACTTTTACACCAATCTTACCGTAGGTTGTATTTGCTTCGGTAAAGCCATAATCAATATCTGCCCGTAAAGTATGCAGTGGGACACTGCCTTCATTATATCCTTCGGTCCTGGCCATTTCAGCGCCACCCAGCCGACCACTGCTCTGGACTTTGAAACCCTCTGCCCCCATCCGCATGGCTCGACCCATCGCCTGTTTCATGGCCCGCCGGAAGGAGATTCGCCTTTCCAGTTGCGAGGCTATATTTTCTGCGACCAGTTGGGCATCCAGATCCGGTTTATCGATTTCGACAACATTAATCTGGATCCGCTTTTTGGTCATCAACTCAATATCTTTGCGCAGGGCATCTACTTCCGAACCACCTCGGCCGATTACCATTCCCGGCCGTGCCGTATAGATATCCAATTTTAATTGATTGGCTGCCCTTTCAATTACCACTCTGGAAATACCGGCATTAACTATTTTATTTTTGACATAATTCCTGATCTCCAGATCTTCTTTTAAAAGCTCGGCAAAGTTATTTTTATCGGCATACCATTTGGCATCCCAGTCTCTGATAATTCCTACCCGCATTCCGTGCGGATTAACCTTTTGACCCAAAATCTATCCCTCCTTCTTTTCACTGACAATAATCGAAATATGACTAGTTCTTTTCCTGATCCTGCTGGCTTGCCCTTGTGCCCGAGGACGGTATCTTTTCAGTGTTGGACCTTCATCAATATATGCTTCTTTCACAAAAAGGTCATCACCGACCAGTTCCAGATTATTTTCGGCATTAGCTACTGCTGAATTTAAAACTTTCTCAATCAAACCTGAAGCCTTTTTCGGTGTATTCCTTAAAATCGCAACCGCTTCACCAATATTTTTCCCTCTAATCAAATCGATCACCAGTCTTGCTTTACGCGGGGAAATGCGAACATATTTGGCAACTGCTCTAGCCTCCATCAATAACCCCCCTTTACTAACTATTATTATTTAAGCGCTGTCGAACGTTCAGTATGATGGCCATGACCTCTAAATTTCCTGGTAGGGGCAAACTCACCTAGTTTATGACCAACCATATCTTCTGTAATATAAACCGGAACATGTTTACGTCCATCGTGTACGCCAATAGTATGGCCTACCATTTCCGGAAATATAGTCGAGCTTCTGGACCAGGACTTTAATACCTGTTTTTTTCCACTTTCATTCATTTTTTGAATTTTAGCAAGTAGCTTTTGATCAACAAAAGGGCCTTTCTTAACCGATCTACCCAAGATAAACCCTCCTTTCCGGGATTACCGTTTTTTCGTATGACGGGAAC
The DNA here is from genome assembly GCA_022360715.1 of Halanaerobiales bacterium. GTDB lineage: Bacteria > Bacillota > Halanaerobiia > Halanaerobiales > DTU029 > JAKSCG01. The sequence goes on along the minus strand of JAKSCG010000032.1, from coordinate 2,881 downwards.
GAACAATATAACGATTAGATTTATTCTTCTTGCGGGTTCTTTTACCGATCGTTGCCACACCCCAAGGCGTAACGGGCTGACGGCCGGCCGGTGATTTTCCTTCTCCTCCACCGTGGGGATGGTCATGGGGATTCATTACCACACCACGCACGGTAGGCCTTTTACCCAACCAACGTTGGCGTCCTGCTTTCCCAACAGTCAGGTTTTCATGATCAATATTTCCAACCTGACCAATCGTCGCTTTACAATCCAACCTGACCAGCCTTACTTCACCCGAAGGCAACTTCAGATGAGCATATTTTCCTTCTTTAGCCATAATCTGAGCCATTGTCCCAGCAGAGCGGGTCAGCTGTCCCCCCTTGCCGGGTTGTAATTCCACATTATGGACAATTGTTCCCAACGGTATATGTTTCACCATCAAGGCATTACCGGTTTTAATATCAGCCTGTTCACCTGATTCAACCATATCTCCCACCGCCAGTTTATTGGGGGCAAGGATATAACGCTTTTCGCCGTCGGCATACTGAAGCAAAGCAATGCGGGCTGAACGATTAGGGTCATATTCAATACTGATCACTTTAGCCGGAACTCCATCCTTATCCCGTTTAAAATCAATGATCCGATAACGACGTTTGTGACCTCCACCCCGATGGCGGGTGGTAATCCTCCCATTTACATTACGTCCACCAGACTTTTTCAAGGGAGCCAGCAGGCTCTTTTCCGGTTCAGTTTTAGTAATTTCCTCAAAACTGGAAACCGTCATATATCGCCTGGAAGGAGTAGTCGGTTTAAACTTCTTAATCGCCATCTCTGTCCCTCCTTTATTCTATCTTTAATTACATACCTTCAAATATTTCGATCCGATCGCCTGGAACCAATTTGACCATGGCTTTCTTCCAATCGGGTTTTTTCCCCTGTCTAAAACCCAGTCTCCTCTTTTTTCCCAGCATATTCATCGTATTAACCTTTAAAACCTTAACATTAAATATTTCCTCAACCGCATTGCGAATCTCTATTTTATTGGCTCTTTTATCAACTTTAAAGGTATAGGTGTTATTATCTTCAATTAATCCCATACTTTTTTCGGAAATAACCGGTGTAATAATTACATCCCGCGGGTCCTTCATTTAGCCAACACCCCCTCAACCTTTGCTACCGCCCCTTCTGTCATCACAATACAATCATTATTCAACAGATCATAGGCATTTAATGCTTCAACCAACAGGGTTTTAACCCCGGGAATATTGCGAGCTGAGAGATAGAGATTAGCATCTTTTTCCGGAATAACAATAATAACTTTTTTCCCTTCCAGTTTTAGACGGGCTAATAATTCCACTACCTGTTTTGTTTTGGGTTGCTCAAATTGAATATCGTCAACCACCAGAATATTTTCATGATTTAACTTATCAGTTAAAATCGATCTTAAAGCCAGCTTTTTGACTTTTTTATTTATTTTCTGTTGATAACTACGGGGTTTAGGACCAAAAATAATTCCACCACCAACCCATAAAGGAGAACGGATACTTCCGTGTCTGGCTCGACCGGTGCCCTTTTGACGCCAGGGTTTACGTCCACCACCATTAACTTCGCCCCTGGTTTTTGTTGAGGCAGTTCCCTGGCGAATACTGGCCAGTTGGGCATTGACTACCTGGTGAACCGCATCCTCGTTTATTTTTTGATTAAAGACACGATCATCTAACTCGATATCGCCAACCTGATTACCGGTTGTATCGTATTTGGCTACCTGTGGCATCATAAATCCCCCTTTCTATCCTTTAATTATTTACCTTAACGGCATCTTTTATCGTGACTATTCCCCGTTTCGGTCCGGGAATAGAACCTTTAAGCAAAATTAAGTGTTGCTCCTGGTCAATTTTAGCTACCTGTAAGTTTTGGATTGTTACCTGTTCATGTCCCATTCGACCGGGGAGTTTCTTCCCTTTAAAGACTCGGGCAGGATCAGTAGAACCAAGCGACCCTGGGGCCCGGTGAAAATGCGAACCGTGCGTCATTGGTCCCCGCTTAAAATTATGTCGTTTAATTGTTCCGGCAAAGCCCTTACCCTTGGAAATTCCGGTTACATCAACTAATTCACCCGGATTAAACTGTTCAACCGTAACCTGGTCACCCTCTTTGACCTCACTCGATAAATCCCTAAATTCCTTTAAATATCTTTTGGGCTTTACTCCAGCCCGTTCAAAATGACCTTTTTTCGGCTGATTAACCCGGTATTCGGCGATTTCCTCAAATCCCAGCTGTACTGCCTGGTATCCGTCAACCTGCTCTGTTTTAACCTGAGTAACTGTGCAGGGACCGGCCTGAATAACAGTTACCGGAACGACGGTCCCATCAGCTTCAAAGATCTGGGTCATTCCTATTTTCTTACCAATTATTCCTTTGGTCATGACTTAAACACCTCCTAACAATTATAACTTTATCTCTATATTAACTCCAGCCGGTAAATCTAAGCGCATTAAGGCATCAACAGTTTTAGAGTTGGGGTCAACAATATCGATCAATCGTTTATGTGTTCTCATTTCAAACTGCTCCCTGGAATCTTTATGGACATGGGGAGAGCGTAAAACAGTAAAAACTTCCTTTTCCGTTGGTAGTGGTACTGGTCCTGATACATCTGCCCCGGTTCTTTTAGCTGTATCAACGATCTTTTGGGCCGATTGATCCAGGAGTTCATGCTCATAAGCCTTTAGCCGAATACGGATCTTCTCGTGTTTAGCCATTATCTTCCCTCCTTAATTACAATAAATAACACCGAATACATAGAAAAAGAGAGGAGAGAAAGCCCCTCGCTTTTTCCTGTCCAATTGCTCAATTACTCAATAATTTGGGTAATAACCCCGGCACCTACCGTATGACCACCCTC
>JAKSCG010000223.1 GCA_022360715.1 Halanaerobiales bacterium | reverse complement strand
GACTTCACCACTGTACAGCCCTGAAATTTTTACCGCTTCTCCGGTTTCCAGGTCTGTGGCTCCATAGTAGAAAGCTTTCATCTGGTTTCCCGTGGAATTCTCGGTAAGGGTTATCGTGTGACGCCCCATTGAATAATCTATGCCTGTGAGTTCTCCTCGTATCGTGAGATATTTTCCGTTATAGGAAGCAGGATCTGTATTAACTTCACTGATGTTTGTTTCTCCAATATCCTGTATGGGGTAGCGTAGCACATAGGACGGATGCATGATGTCATCCCCGATGGGATCGTACCTGAATTCTCCGGTGATCATGGCTTGTTCTCCTTGAGTAAAACCACTGAATAACTCGGCTTTACTGATATCTATTTTCAATGATTGATCATCTTCTGTTATCACAGCAGATTGCTTCCCAATTTCGGAAAGGTTGCCAACAACGCTTATCTTACGATATGCCATTGTGCTGTCATAAATGGTAGGATCTTCCATGATCTTTGAGACCGGAACTACCTCAAGTTCGAATATTGAAGCGTTTGCAGAAGTGATGGTACATGCAAGCAACAGCAAGGTTATCGTTACCAGCCACAGTTTACTGTTCTTTTCCAATATATCACCTTATCAGAGTTTTCCATCTTGTGAAGGGACCTGATGTTGAGGACACTTGCACCGCCATTTCCCCGGAAAATAAAAAAAGAATAAAAAATAGGATATCTCGGAATAAGCTAATCGCTTATTCCATAGCTATTGCGTCTGTTGGGCACACATCGACACATGCACCACAGTCCAGACACTCGTCTGCATCTACGACTGCAATGTTGTCGCCGTTCAAGACGATTGCGTCTGCTGGACACTCATCTATGCATGCTCCACAACCGACACATTCGCTGACAGTAATAATTGCTACCATTTTACTTTTCTCCTTTATTTTTCGATTGGTTAAGCATATTATATAAATATGCTTTATATTAGTAGTAACCTACAATCTATCATAACATAAGTAAAATAAAAAGTTATCGTTGTCTGTCTAAAGAATAGCGTTTCCATAGTTAAGTACAGGCAATTTAAACTTATCCGGCTATTTTACATTTTGTTTGGGCACAACTAAACTATTAAAATATATGTTATTCCTAACAAGTAAAATTTATATCTCATTTATTCAATTTTAAACTATGAAAAAAATATTGCGGACTGATGCAATATATGAAAGTAGTGCAGTATCTTCTGTGGTTGGTGCTATTTTTATGCTGATTCTTGCGGTTCTGCTCGCAGTAATATCTTTTTCTGTTGTATATGGGAATGGCTTTTCCAGCTCACTGAGCAAAGCCCCTATGTCTGTGATTGAAGTGAAGAGCATAGAAGGTGGTGTGCCTAACAAAGTAAAGTTCAAGGAAAACTACATCGTGCTTTTGCACAAAGGTGGTGAATCCTTGCAGGTGGGTAACACAAAGATAATCATTATCGGTGAGGGAAGTGCCTATACAGGGGTTTTCGGATCAGGTGGAACTACTCGATTTGGTGACATATTCATCAGTTATGACGATTTGACTACTAACGGAAAAGATTCACCATATGCCTCCCGTAATCCAAATCTTCTTGATGGGACCTGGTCTGCAGGAGAAGAACTGATTCTGAACGGATATGATAGTGCTGTTGGAAGTACTCCTTCTTCAGTACACGTTACAATAAATTGCATGACCAATACTTCGGACAACTACGGACTCAAAGATGGTAGCATTGTTATTGTCAAAGTATATGACCGGAAAACTAACAGGCTCATTGCAGAGTGTGAACACTATGTAGAATTGGCACAGTGATCTTCATCAAAACCGTTTAAGTAATGTGAGCTCATAGGGGTAGTGCAATGAGTGCTAAAAGCGGTTACATGAGGTACTTCCCTAAGACTGCCTGCTATCCCAATCAGCAGGATGCCATGGATAAGATACATGCTGCACTGATG
>JAKSCG010000109.1 GCA_022360715.1 Halanaerobiales bacterium | reverse complement strand
TGTAACAGGTGTTCCATTTACAACTGATGTAGAAGTTTGTAATAATGCTAAATAAGGATAATGCTGTTCATAAACTGAACTTGCATCAATTGCATTATTTCCTGTTACACCATAACTGAATCTTAGTTTCAAGCTATTTATAACTTCGCTATCTTTTAAGAAGTCTTCTTCTGAAAGCCTCCAACCTACAGAGAATGCAGTAAAATTACCATATTTAGTATCCGATCCGAAGCGTGAACTACCATCACGTCTGAAACTAACTGACGCCAGATATTTGTCTTTGTAAGCGTAATTTACCCTACTTGTGAACGATAATAAACGCTCTTCATATTTACCAGACTCAGCTGCACTAATTGTACCTGCCGCACTAATATTTTGAATGTAATCAAATGCGTAATCTGTTCCTGAAACACTTGAAAATTCAGTATCCCAAGCTTCAACGGATACACCTAAAATTGCGCTAATATCGTGGTCTCCAACTCTTTTATTGTAGTTAAAGAAGTTGTCATTCACTAAATGAATCCTATTTTGATTTGATTCAAATAACTGAGTATTATCTGCACCATTCCTATGAGCTAGAGGTCCTTGCCATCTTCTGATATCCGTATTCTGGAATGAGCCACCGATTGAAGTCTTAAAGCTTAATTCATTAGTAAAATCAAACTTCGCATATGTACTACCGTAAAGTTTGAATTTCTTATAGGTAAAGTCTCTCTCTAAAACTTTAGCTGCCGGATTCACATTTGAAGTATTACTAATATCTACTTCAGAGCCATCTAACATGTAATTATCAAAATGACGCTGATTTGCGTAATCACCTACTTGTACATTAGGGTATGTGTTTCTATCTACAAACTGAATCGTATGGTCGTCATGATATACCGGCAACCAGGGAGGTTGACGTAAGATATCATGTGTTGAGCCATCAAATCTTCTTCTATCAGAATAAGATGGAGATAAATTTACGCCCATTGAAAATTTATCCGAAATCTTAGTATCCAATTTTAATTTTAGGCTATACTTTTTGTAATCATCAGTTAGAAGTACACCTTCATCATGCAAATAGTTTAAGGCAATACTAAATTTTGTATTCTTATTTCCACCCCGGGCACTTATTGAGTGATTTTGAATTGTACCACCATCAAAAATAACATCTTGCCAATCTCTATCAACTCCTATCATTTGCTTATAACGAGTTTGAGCAGAAAGTGCACCTGTGGCAGCTTCCTCGGCTGCAGCCGTTTTAGCAACTGTAAAGTAATAATCATCACTTTGGTGAGCTTCTTTAAACCCAAAATAAGAATTGTAGTTGAACTTGGTTTTTCCTTCTTTACCTTGTTTGGTTGTAATCATAATTACACCATTCGCTCCTCTTGAGCCGTAAATTGCAGCCGAAGCAGCATCTTTTAACACTTCAAATGAAGCCACATCATTCATATCTAAATTACCAAGGTAATCTGAATCGACAACGACACCATCAACAACAATTAATGGATCAGAGCTACCACTTATTGACCCTGTTCCTCTAATTCTAATAGTAGGTGCTGTCCCAGCTCCACCATCTGTGGCTTGAATATTAACACCTGATATTTTACCAACTAAAGCATCATCAACACGTGCTACTGCTACTTCTTCCAGGTCTTCATTCACAACTTTTGAAATAGCCCCTGTCAGATGCGATTTTTTCTGAACCCCATAACCAACTACAACAACTTCATCCAGACCAGTAACATCAGCCTCAAGGCTGATATCAATTGTTGCCTGTCCGTTATAGGCAATTTCCCTGGTAACAAAACCGATGTAAGATACAATCAATGTCGCTTCAGTTTCATTAATTGTTAATTCATAATTACCATCAAAATCCGAAATTGTTCCTTCTGTTGTGCCTTGTAAAACAATTGTTGCTCCGATCAATGGTTCATTTGTTTCGGAATCTGTAATTTTCCCTTTAAGAGTTTGTTGTGCATTTGCCTGGATAATAATACCGAGCAATATTGCGTACAACATGAGTAATCTTTTCATTAGATATTAGTTTTATACTTTTAGAAAGTTTCTTGAAATCGTATATATTTACAGAACTATAAAAATCACCATGCATTAGTATTCCTTAACTTGGGGAAGTGCGAGGAACTAAAAAATTGCAATGATTTTTATTTCTCAGATCAGGGATTGACTTTTAGAAGGTCAGTCCCTTTTAACTTGAGTTAATCTTCATCAGTTCCATTTTTTTCATAGGTTCATAGTTCGATTATCCTTTATATGAAAGACTAAATTCTACTACATCATTCAGGTGAATTCTCATGGCTTCTTCAGCTTCTTCAGCATTTTGCCTGATGATACATTCTAAAATAGCCCGGTGTTCATCCAACGATTTATAAAAACGCCCTTCTCCACAGACATTTAGTTTCCTGTAAATTTCAATGATATCCGGAATTATTATCAGCATTAATGACTTAATCACATTATTCTGACTGGCATCTGCTATCTTTAAATGAAAATTGAAATCTTCCTTAACCCCGCTTAGGTTCGCATCTACCCGGGCTTTATATTCATCAAGAGCCTTTTCCAGCTCCTCAATATCTTTGGATGATCTTCTTAGTGCAGCTTGCTTGCAAACGTAAGTTTCCATAATCACACGAGTCTCAACTAAATGGAAAAAATCATTTTCATTCAGTTTTATTACATTGGAAATCAATCCTTCCATTGCAGAAATATCAGCTCCGGAAACTATGGTTCCACTTTGAGGATGTGTTTTCAGAATTCCATAAAACTCCAGCTTTTTAATCGCGTCTCTTACATAAGTTCTTCCTATCCCGAAAATTTCTGACAATTTTCGTTCTGAGGGTAATTTATCGCCTGGCTTTATTTGGCCAGAGACAATAGAATTACGAATCTGTTTGATTATTTTATCAACCGGATTTTCAACTTCTATCTCTTTAAAACTCTCTCGTAAATCCATAACTTTTAATTCTTAGTCTTAATACTTCTAAAAATGAATTCCTCTTGGCTTAAATTCAAATTATTCTATACATCCATTTTTAGCAAATCTTATAAATCTTAATTTTCAATTCTAGATTTCATAAACTGGTCGACCAGTTACCGCTAATTGGTTGACCAATTTACATCCAAAATTATTTCTCCAAAAATTTTAACTGGTTTTGTATAAACCAATCGATATACTACTGAAATACAGCCACTTAATCAAACATGTTTTTTAACACATCTGAAAGAGTAAATTCGATAATCTTAATATTATGAAAAATAAAATAAAGATTATTGTTAACCTGAACAATAAAAATGATGTAGATTTTAGGCAAAAAAATTTGATATTCCTCTCAAAAGGAATCAAGCTTATTTCTTCAATACAACCATTGTTGCACCGTAGCCATATTCTTGAAAACTAGCATCCTGAAACGGATATTTTTTGTTTTTAT
>JAKSCG010000211.1 GCA_022360715.1 Halanaerobiales bacterium | reverse complement strand
AGCAGCCACGCCTCTACTATTTTCTTGGCCAGCTCATTGCCTATCACCCTGGCACCCAGCGTGATGATCTGTGCATCATTGCTTTTTCTGGCCCGTTCTGCAGAGTATACGTCGTTGCAAAGCGCCGCCCGGATCCCCCCTATCTTGTTGGCAACTATGCTCATACCGATCCCCGTGCCGCAGATGAGTATACCCCTTTCATACTGGCCCCTAGCTACCGCTGTTGCTACCTTTTCGGCTATATCGGGATAGAGCATCCCTTCTTCTTTGGATCTGGGTCCCAGATCGTTGATGCACATGTCTTTGCTCTTTAGAAACTCGATAATTTCATCCTTTAAGGCAAGCGCTGCATCATCGGCACCTATGGCTATCTTCATCGTTCTCTTCCTCTATATTTTTCTCGTCATCCGTTTGAAGGTATCGTAACTAATTTCATATTTGAGCGGTTCATGATTTATAAATCTTCTGATCTCTTCGATCATAGCCACACTCATATGCTCTTTTGCCGTACTGCCGGCCATGTGGGGGATCAGTATGACGTTGTCCAGCTTCCGGAGTCCACTTTCTACAGGTAGCGGCTCCCTATCATAGACATCCAGCACAGCGCTGATCCGGCCGCTTTTGAGCTCATCGGTCAGCGCCTGCTGGTCGATGATTTTGCCCCGGGCCGTGTTGACCAGCAGACTTCTGTCCCTGATGAGTGCCAGTTTATCTGTATCCAGTAGATGGATCGTCTCAGGTGTCTGTGCCGCATGGACCGATATGATATCACCAAAGGATAAGACCTCATCCAGCGCGGAAAGCTGTACATTGTCATAAGCTCCAATATCCTGCTGGGAAACATATGGGTCATAAAGCTTTACGCTTACTCCAAATGGTTTCAGCAGATTGAGCAGATGTCTCCCCACCATGCCTAATCCCACAAGACCTATTTGGGCTCCAATGAGACTCTTGGTATCATAAAACTTCCGATCCCATTCCAATCCCATCTTCATACCGGCATCGTGTATGGGGATCAGCCTCAGCACGCTCAATGTATAGGCCAGCACACCTTCGGCCACATGGCGTGCCATCACGTCGTTGCTAGTGCATACCGTGATCTCCCGCTCATAGACTGCATCGGTAGCAATATATCCTGCGCTGCCCGCTGCGTGGGCGATCATCTTGAGCCGGTTGGCGCATTTGAGCACATCTTCAGTAAATAATGGGGCTCCCCAGTGGGTGACGCAGATATCGATATCATTTATATTTTGCTTCAGCGTCTCGTCATTGTAGGGCTT
>JAKSCG010000099.1 GCA_022360715.1 Halanaerobiales bacterium | reverse complement strand
CGCACTTTCTAAATCTATTAATTTTTCACTCATTATCTTCACCTTCCTTCGCTATATATTATTAACCAAAATACTTAAAAATCCTGCTTGAAAAATAATTATTGTCGAAAATCGATTATTCCAGGTTAAAAGCTCCGCCTTATTTAACCACAGCGGAGGCTATTATCTTCCGAATTTAATCCAATTATTTTTTCCTATCTTTAATTACTCAACCCTTCGGTTTTGGCTCGATTGCTTGCCCCTTGTTAATTAAGGTTTGATTCGGATCATTTTAAAAAAATAAAAAACCGAGTTTTTAGGCCCGGTATCAGTAAATTAATCTCCTTTTAATTTATCCTGGGAATCTTCGCGACTAATTTTTGCTCAACTTTATTTCTAAATCAACTAAAGGCAGGGGGTTCCCGATCGTCGTCAACTCCCCCCCTAAAATATAACTACCGGCGGTCAGGCCGTCAGTTGGAATTTCCAGCTGATAAGCTAATTCCGCACCAGGGGCGAGGTCCTTTGTCACCAGGGCCATGGTAAAAAACCGGCCGGCTGACCACCGCCAGATTTCCTGCCCGTCTTTTTGCAAAAAAAGGTCATAACGCTGTCCGGAATTAAAACTGAGACTGAGCGGGTTATCAGAAATATTAACCAGTAGAATCTCTACCGAAATTTTATCACCGGCCGGCACTTCCTTCTGTTGACTATAAATACCGGTTAATAATTGCGCTTGCTCTCCGCTCAAACGGTTGCTCAATAATTTAACCGTTGCCAGTTCAAGATAAGTCCGTCCGTCAATTATTTGCGGCGGATTCTCCAAAAGCTCTCCATCAAGACTGCCCGCCGCTACCGACAGTCTGGCCCGGTCATCAGCATAGTTGATCAAAATTGTTTTGCTCTCAGCAACAAATTCCAGCTGCCAGTTATTTTGAACGGCTATCTGACGCAACTCGACCATTTTGTGCCCATTGATCGGCACCAACTCCAGGGAAATCGTCTTACTGCTCGGGTCAAATCCTTCCGCTTTACTGCTTCCGTTAAGCAGGAAGATACTGACCAGTACGATTAACAACAGACCGGAAATAAAATCTTTCATCTGATCACCTCAATCTATTATATTAACACCCTCCTATAATTTATTCGGTAAATTCCTGTGTTTACCTGCTGGTAGATTTTAACTTCTTTTTTAATTCAATTGTGGTATGATATAATAAGTTTAAGAATAATTAAAGGGTGAGACTAAATTGAATAACAGCGAGATCAAGACTGCTTTAATTGACGGATATCTGGATGAACCCTCCTGTTTAGGTGTACCTCCTTATCTTTCTCCCCATATCCGCTATACTTACGGGGCCCTTCGCGCAGCCGGCATCAGCAGCAGCAACCTGACTTATTTTACCATTGACCAATTGCGGTCGGAATGGCCAGAACAGTTGAAGAAGCTGGAAGGATATGATCTGGTAATTATTATTGCCGGCACTACCGTCCCCGGCCATTACCTGGGAGGAAGGCCGATCACTTTAAAGGAGATTACTGAACTGGGAGCCAGGTTATATTATCCGCAAAAAGTACTGGGGGGCCCGATTACCCTGGTCAAAAAGAAATTTACCGACTATGATTATATTTGTGGAGAAATGGCGGCCAGTGAGATCTATCAGCTTTTAACCAGAAAAACGATCACTCCGCTTGAACAGACCGACTATCGCAAAGAATGGGCCGTAATTGGGGCCGAAGTATCCAAATTACATCCCAATTATCCTAACCTGGTCTGTGAGCTTGAAACCTTCCGGGGCTGTCCCCGGCTCAAACACTGTGCCTTCTGTAGTGAACGCTTGAAAAAACAGACCTATCAGCGCTCTCCGGCCGAAATAATTGCCGAGGTCAGTGCCCTGGCCCGGGCTGGTAATCACTTTTACCGGCTCGGTTGTCAGTCCGACCTCTTATTATATCAAGCCCAGCCGACTGAGGACGGTCTTATCCCCAATCCGGAAGCAATCGGAGAACTTTACCGGGGGATTAGAACAGCTGACCCGCAATTGCGGGTTTTACACCTCGATAACATCAATCCGGTCACAATCAGCAAATATCCCCGGGCCAGCAGTCAAGCCCTGGCAACAATAGTTCAGTATAATACCAGTGGTGATGTTGCTGCTTTTGGTCTCGAATCTGCCGATCCCCTGGTCCGGACTAAAAATAATATTGAAGCTGATCCGGCCCTTACTTTAACGGCAATTCGGCTTTTAAACCAAATCGGCGGAAACCGGGAGCAGGGATTACCCCAACTCCTCCCCGGGTTAAATTTTCTCCATGGTTTACCCGGAGAAAGTCCGCAAACACTGGAATTGAATTTTAATTACCTGCAAGAGATTTATGATGCCGGTTTAATGCTGAGAAGAATCAATATTAGACAGGTGGTTAAAATAGGTGACTTCCCGGTTGAAAAGATCGACCACCAGCGATTTCTGGAGTATAAGAAACGGGTTAATCAAGAGATTAACCAACCGATGTTGAGACGGGTCTTCCCCCGGGGAACAATCTTAAAAAATGTCCTGACCGAAACCAGTCGGGGTAAAATAACCTATGGCCGACAATTAGGCAGTTATCCGATCTTAATCGGTATCCCCGGCCAGCTCCCCCTCAACCACTTTATTACTGTCCGGGTCATTGACCACGGTTACCGTTCAATCACTGCCCTGCCCTGGCCCTTCAAGCTAAAAAAGGCCAGTCCGGATCAGTTAATCACCATCCCGGGAATCGGCAAAAAACGGGCCGGGCGTATATTTACGGAACAACCGGAAAATTTACAAAAATTAAGCCGAATCCTGGGTCCAACTTTTCCTTTAAAAGATTGGCAGGATTGGTTTGAATTTTAGTCCTTCCTCAATCCTAATACCCCCGGTTATAGTCGACCAGATTAAGCAATGGGCTTCCGCTCTTAAATCGCTTCAGGTTCTCCAGGAATATTTTGATCGCCTTTTGATCATAAGCAGGAAATACTCCGGCGATATGGGGTGTTATCAACACATTGTCCAGTTTATAAAGGGGAGAGTCCGGGGGAAGGGGCTCTTCCGTAAAGACATCTAAGCCGGCCCCGGCGATATGCCCCTCTTCCAGCGCCCGGATCAACATCTCTTCATCAACAACCTGGCCCCGCGAAATATTAATAAAACACGCGCTGTTTTTCATTACCCTGAATTCATCCTCCCCGATCATCTGATGGGTCTCATCGGTTAAAGGAACAGCTACCACCACATAATCAGCCTCTTTTAAAACGGTCAACAGTTCATCATGGGAGTATAAATGATCAATATTCGGAATTCTGGTGCCGGTATCCCTTTTTACTCCAATTATCTTCATTTTGAATGCTCTGGCCCGAGCAGCAATCTCCTGGCCAATACTACCCAGCCCGATAATAGCCATCACTCTGTCTTCCAATTGGTCCACCTTGATCCACTGCCATTGTTGGTTCTTTTGCTGCCAGTAAAACTTATACAGTTTACGGCTTAAACTAATCACCAGTCCCATAACATGCTCGGCAATAATATTACCGTGAACACCGCTCATCGTCGTTAGCTTAATATTATTATCGATCAGATATTTCAAGCTCTCCGGCTCAGTAAACTGGTCGACCCCGGCACTCCAGGACTGAATCCATTTTAACTTCTTAGCCTCATATAATAGGTCAACCTTAAAGTTTCCGCTGAAAACAGCCAAGACCTGGCTATTGCCTATTTCCCTTTTCTGGCTAACAAAATCCAGGGCCTTCACAATCCGGCAGCCGGGCCAAACCTCGTAAATCGACTGATAATAACTATCTTTTAGATCCTGGGCCAGCAATATTTTCATTAATATCACCCCTTATTAATTTATCCTCCCTGATTTTATGCTAATTGATAATATGCTTCTCCGTGATTGAAAATAATTCCTGCAAACCAGTCCAAATTTAAAAAAATGCTTCCCGGTCATATTATTGGTCGGGAAGCATTGCCAATTAAAACTATAACTTTTTGTTCAACGAGTATTTTTTAAAACTCAATTCTGGCATTAAGCCCCCCTGCTACCCCTTTGGACTGGTTAAAGAGTCCGGTTAGGTCGGCCAGGCCGACATCCAGCTTTAGCGGTCCGAGGTGCAGACCAAAGCCGGCCGCCAGATCAAAGTCTCGCTGGAGGGTAGAGTAATTTACCCCTAAACGCAACGGCAGAATGCGCAAACCGATATACTCAGCGGCCAGGGAAAACTTTTGATCACTGAGGGTTTTAGTAAAGATTTGATCAGAATAGCTTTTGTTAGTAAAATTAGCCAGCACGGCAAAGGAATCACTGAAATTATACTTACCACCCACTTTGAAGATAGTCGGTAATTTTAACTCAAATCCCCCGGACAACACGCCTTCTTCCGGATCATCAGCCGTATCCCATTCTTTCTGCCCATCTCCGTCCGTATCTTCATAAGCAAAAGTATATTGATGATAAAGGGCCTGGTCCACTTTCAGGCTGGCTCCCAGATTGAGCAGACTAACCCCTAAACTTAATTTATCATTGAGTTCAGCATAAACCCCGACATCGAAAGCCGAACCGGTCGCAAGTTGATCAATTTTAAAATTATCAAGATCAGAATACTGGGCATCAAGCTGACTGGTATTGCCGCTAATGTAGGGGTCTCCGTCTTGATCAAATTCCATCCCAATACTACCCGTACCACTGGACTTAACTGCCGCCCCGGCTAAATAGTGATAGGTCATGCCCAGATAAAGACGTTCTACCTGAAGCGACTTAGCGACCGAGTCAGGCATTTTCAGGGAAAGATTTACCCCTGTATCCAAATAGGAGGAAGCGAAAAAGGCAGTTCCGTCAATCCGATACTGTTTACCGTCCTCGATCTCGCCAGCAAAAAACAGCTTAGTAAAATCTGGGGATAATCTGCCCAGACCATCTGCCCTGATATCGGCAAAAGCGGTTACCGGACCGATCGATAAATTCCCTCCTAAATTACCATTACCATTTACGACCATCCCGTTTTTGCTAATTTTATTCAGCGTATCCTTCATTTTGGCCTGAGTTATATAGTCATTAAATAATAGGTTATTCCAGGCCTCAGCAGCCAACTTCAATTCCAGATTAAAACGCCGATCATCGGCACTAACCGCAGCCGGATTAGCATATAAAGCGTCAGAGCCGGTGATTACGGCAAATCCGTCCCCCAGACCAATGGTTCGGGCCGACCAAGCGGCCATGATATTCAAATTTACACTAAAAACTAAGGTTAAAACAATTAAAATACTGATTATTCGATATTGCCCTTTCATACCCCTCACCCCCAAATTTATTAATTAACCTTACCGATGATGACCAGATATAACTTATCAAAACTCAGATAGTCATCAGACTTTAGAACCATCTCCCCGGCCGGAATCACTAATTTGCTCCCAAAATATAGGTTATCTCCTGTTAATTTTTCCAGCTCAGCCGTCTCAGCGATAATATACTCTTGATCTGCACTGCTTCGACCGCTAATCGATAATTTTCGCAAAATATTAGCCTCCTGATAAACCGCTCCCTCTAATTCTTGCTTACTTAACAAGTCGGCATTAGCGACACTGGCTAAATACAAGATTAGCTCAACATTAATCGGTAATTGATTATCCAACTTTTCAATAAACAGTCGACAGGACTGCAATCCATTATCGATCATTGCTT
>JAKSCG010000183.1 GCA_022360715.1 Halanaerobiales bacterium | reverse complement strand
TGGCTCTATTTTTAAGATTATTCCTGATTTGATTGATGCAGGTGTGGATATCCTTAATCCGGTTCAATACTCCGCAGAAGAAATGGATCCGGTAGAGATTAAGAGGCAGTTTGGGAATGATATCGTAATATGGGGAGGTGGTATTGATACTCAAAAAATACTTCCGAATGGCTCTGTACAAGAAGTAAAAGATGAAACCAAACGGATATTGGATATTTTCATGCCCGGAGGTGGTTTTGTTTTTGCACCGGTACATGCTATTCAGTACGATGTTCCTACAGAAAACATGCTTGCAATGTGGGAGACCGTTAAAGAATTTGGTCGTTATTCATAAAAAAACTAATAATGAAGTTGATACTATTGTTGTTTTTATTAATAGGGTTTAACGTGCTTGGTTTTGGCCAAGACTGGAAAAAAATACCCATTCCTGCAGATCCGGGAGAAGGAAAAGAATGGGTTCTTCAAACTGAGGTTTCAGATGATTTTAATTATGATTTTGAAGCTACATCAGAGCCTGCCGTAATTGGAGATAAGTGGACAAATTATTATCACAATGGTTGGGATGGACCTTCGCCAACAGTTTGGAAGAGAGATCATATTTATGTGAAGAATGGAAAGATGAAAGTAAGGGCAAGTAGGGAAAAAGGAGATATCGTTCATTTCACTTATATGAATCAAGCACATAGCCTGCCTGCTACTAATCTTGGCTGTGCAACTTCTACAAAACGTGTAAAATACCCCGTATATATCGAGACATATGTGAAAATTTCAAAATCAGTACTTGCATCAGATGTATGGCTATTAAGCGCAGATGATACACAGGAGATAGATATCTGTGAAGCGTATGGTGGTGACCGATGGAATAATGAATGGTTTAGCAACAAACGTTTACACTTAAGCCATCATGTTTTTATAAGAAAACCTTTTCAGGATTGGCAACCTGGCGATGAAGGGAGCTTTTATACAGATGGGAAGACCGTGTGGAGTGATGGATTTCATCGTATAGGGGTATATTG
>JAKSCG010000061.1 GCA_022360715.1 Halanaerobiales bacterium | reverse complement strand
TTTTCACCAGTTTTTGTTAAATATTTTACGCCAAACTGTCCATTAATATCAAAGCGGGTTCGTATTTTTTTTACTGATTTACGGTTACCGCTAGTGTCCTTAGCATACTATAGTACATAAAGTAATTGTATTTATGGAGAACAGATGCGTTATGTGCTATCTGATAATAATTGTATATTCCCCGGACTTCATTATTATATTGTTTATAAGAGATAAAATGATAATCCTTCTCCTCCTCTACACAGGCGTAAGGGTAAGTGAGGATGCGCTTATATATAAAATGTACATCCAAATCTTTCATGAAGGTAAAGAGAACGATTATTTTAAAACTATGTATAAAATAGATGATGAGTTTTGTGTTTCTTTAAAAGAAAATATTTATTTGTATCATCTAGTTGCTCCACTAGAAATTGGTGGAAAAATATTTATACCATGGAGTTATGTTGATAGCGAATTGTATATAGGTGATACATGGTGGGAGAATGATGAAGTGATTCTTAATGATTTGAAGTGTTTATCAATAGTAGGTTTTATTAAGAAATATAAGGCATAATAAAGATACCATTGTGTCGATAATTGCAAAAGGGTTGGAGCAGGTAAGCATTTGAAGATGGTTTTGATCTTGATGTTTTAGCATTAATAATTCAACCGATCAGTCATAGTTTAAAACATCTCTATCCATTAAAAAAGATGAGATCAATTTGAATGAGCAAAATACTAGATGAAAAGTCATGAGACGGCTAACCATGAATTTAACCGTAAAATATAGATTTTTGTGTTAATCGGCTTTATTATGCTCCGCACTAAATGCCATTAATGGTTTGTTTTTTTGAATTTTTCAGAATTTTTGCTGCAAAAAACACTTGATAGCGGTCTCAAATTATGGTACAATAGTTCTGGTATTGCCGTTATTTTAATTGGGTTTTATTTCTATCTAATATATTTTTTGAGAAAAATAACAAAACATTATCATAATAAGATTGAATGGTAGTTATAGAAATAAGTTGTTATAACAAGTTAGCATATGTGACAAACTAAATCCCAAAAATTATTGGGTTTTTTTAATCGCTTGAAGAAAGGGGGTATTATAGAGAGTGGATGAATTTAAGTTTGATCCGACAAAATCTTTATACATACAGATTAAAGATAATATCAAAGCCTTGATCAATACCGGACAACTCAAAAAGGGTGAAAAGATTCCATCGGAAAGAGAACTCTGTGAAATGTATGGGGTAAGCAGAATAACGGTTCGCCAGGCTTTAAAAGAAGCAATTAAAGAAGGGCTGTTATTTACCGTTCATGGGAAGGGTACTTTTGTCAAAAGTGAGGAACCTAAAATTGATCAGAGTTTAACCAGATTTACTAATTTTCACAGCACTATAACAAATAAAGGTTTATCGGCCGGTACCAAAATATTAAACTATAACGTAATCTCAATTGATTTTGCCTTATGTAAGATCTTGAATTTAGAAATTTCCGACCAGGTTTTTAATTTAAATCTAATCGGGATGGCTGACCAAAGTCCATATGTTTTATATAAATCCTACTTTGAGGTTTCACTGGGACGAAGAATCTATGAACAGGCTAAAAACAAAGAGAAAGAAAAAGTAGCTTTTTCAACTTTTGAGTTATACCGGCAATTGGGTGATGTCAATCAGAGTTTTGTCGATCAAAGTTTTGAGGCCTTAAGTGCTGATGATTTTATGGCCAAAAACCTGGAAATTGAGAAAGGTAGTCCACTTTTCATGGTTACCTCTATTGTCTATAATCAAGAAAAAAAACCGTTGGAATATCGAGAAGGTTATTATCGAGCCGGGAAATATAAATTTCATATCAGGAGAAAGCTTGATTGAGCTTTAATTTACAATAAACCGTCCGTATTCAATGGGCGGTTTTTTAATGAGTTGGTTCGGCCGGTGCAACATAATTATTTAAAAAAATAACCCCATTTTACCCTTGACAAATGATTTTAGTAGTGGTAATATAAAACCAAAATTATTGGTTATAACATGTTATAACCAATTGTTGGTGGGGGATTAGCAATGGGAAAAGAAAAAAAGGGACTAAAGATTATTTCACCAAATGGACACCTCGGATTTGCCCCGACTAAGGAAGAAAGTTTCCAAATTGGAGTTGCTGCAGGACCGGACTATTATTGTTGTGATTCAGGTAGTGATGATATCGGACCGGCTCCGCTGGGTTCTGATACAAGTGTAAGTCATTATAAATGGCAGAAACATGACCTGGAATTAATGTTGCTGGCGGCGCGGAAAAAAGAAGTACCGATGATAATTGGTTCAGCCGGTGATACCGGGACAAAAAGTCGGGTTGATCTGTATGTACAAATTATTAAGGATTTAGCTGAAGAACATAAGTTAGCCAGATTTAAACTTGCTTATTTTTATTCAGATCTTACTCCGGATTATCTAATTGATTTGCTTCAGCAGGGTGCGACTATTGAGCCGCTGGACCAAAGGGAGAATAAAGTATTGGCCGATCTGCAAAAAACCGATCGAATAGTTGCTGTGGCCGGAATTCACCCTTATATCAAGGCCCTAAAGATGGGGGCAGATGTTATTATTGGCGGCCGGTCCAGTGATTGTGCCGTATTTGCTGCCCCGGCTATCTTTGAGGGTTATCCGGAAAATTTATCCTACTACCTGGGCAAAGTACTGGAATGTGCTTCTTTCTGTGCCGAACCTTATGGGGCTAAAGAGAGTGTGATGGGTTATATTACCCAGGATGATGTTAAGATAAAAGCCCTGCACCCCAAACAACGCTGCACCATTGCTTCAGTCGCTGGCCATGCCATGTACGAAAGGGCTAATCCCTATTATGAGTACTTTGTCGGCGGAATGCTGGATATGAGCCAATGCAAGTATGAACAATATAATGATAAAACATGTCGCGTAACCGACCCGATCTTTATTCCCAAAAGTGGTCAGGTAAAAGTAAAACTGGAGGGGTCTGGCAAGATCGGTGAAAAGTTTATTGGCATTGCCGGGGTCAGGGACCCTTATACAATCAAAAATATTCATAAAGTGATTGAATGGGTGCAAGAACAGGTTGAAGAGAGGTTTGCCGGACAGGATTATCAGCTAAATTTCAGATTATTTGGCTTAAATGGCGTGATGGGGGAATTAGAACCAATTAAAGAAACCAAATCCCATGAATTAGGAATAATTGTGGAAGGGATAGCACCTACCAGAGAAATGGCTGAAGAAGTTACCATGATCGGGACAAGACAAATTTTTTATGCAAGGTTACCGGAAGTTAAGGGGACAGCAGGAAGCGCAGCTTTTATCTTAGATGAAGTGCTTGCGACAACGCCGGCCTATGAATGGACTCTGAATCATGTTATTTCGGTAGATGATCCGATGAAATTTTTTGAAGTAAAACAGATCGAGATTGGCAATTAAAAGGAGGCCCTGGAATGAAAGTTAAAAAACTAACTGAACTGGCCAAGACGATTAGAAGTAAAAATGCCGGAACTGATAAAATTACCTTTGATATTATTTTTAATGAAAAGGAAAGTTATGAGTTGGTTAAAAAGAGTAAGGATTTAACTAGAGAAAAGGTAGGTAAATTGTTTAATATTGAGCAAGAGCGGATCAGCGATTTTGTCGAGTTTGATCCGGCTAATGCCATTAAGTTTACTATCTATAGAACAAAACCAAGCGGTAGTCCCGGGGAGAGTGATTTATTTGGTTGTCAGCAATATCCTCCTTTATTGGATCTGGAAGTCACAATGCAGGATTAGCTGATTTCAGTTAAGTCAAGACGGAGGCTGTTATATGTCGATCCAATTACTGATAATTGTTTTATACCTGATCATGACGGTAGTGATCGGTCTGTATGCTAAAAAACGAGCAACTTCAGCCAATTCATTTCACGGGTCGGGGCTGGGGGTATTGCTCTGTGTCGCGGCTGGAACCGGTGAATGGTTAGGGGGAACTTCCACCACCGGTGTCTCTGAATACGGTTTTGTCTTTGGTCTTTCCAGTTCATGGTATACGCTCGCTAACGGGATCGGAGTAATCATCCTGGCCTTATTTTTTGCTAAACTTTACCGGAGACAAGGAATGATCACCGTTCCGGGAATTATCGAAAGATTTATTGGGGTTAAGGCCAGGGTTTTAGCAAGTATCTTGCTGACCTTTGTCATGATCGCGGTAGGAACGGCACAATTGGTGGCGGCCGGGACATTGGGGGTAGCAGTTCTGGGCCTTGACTATCAACTGGCAGTAATCATTATGGGAATCGGATTTATTATTTATACATTGGCCGGGGGAATGAGGGCGGTTGGCTATACTAATATGATCCATCTGGTCGCGATGTATGGTGGAATCATCCTGGCCTTACTTTTTAGCTTCAAGGAAATTGGGGATTTCACAGTGCTCAGGTCGGCCTTACCGGTTAATCCTTTTTTTAGGATGAGCGGGATTGGATTTACTAAAGTTGCTTCCTGGATCATTGCTTCTATTCTCGGGGCTTGTACTGCCCAGGCCGGGATTCAGCCGCTTCTTGCCGCTAAGGATGGCAATGTTGCTAAAAAAGCTGCCCTTATAACGGCTTTTCTGGTGGCTCCCTTTGGTATCTTAACCGCTATTTTGGGAATGGTGGCCAGGGTTAAGTTCCCCACATTAGTAAATCCTAAATTAGCCTTACCGATACTGATGATGGATCTACATCCGGTAGTTGGGGGGATTGTTCTGGCCTCGATCATGGCGGCCATTTTATCGACTGTTTCACCGATTATTTTAGCTTCCGGAACCATGCTCACCCAGGATATCTATCGGCGTATGTTCAGGCCAACTGCTTCCGACCGAGAAATATTGGTGATTGCCAGGTTAACTACCGGGTTAGCCGGAATCCTCTGTATGGTTTTAGCAATCTTCCTTTATGAAGGGACAAAAATACTGGACATGATTTATTTTGCTTATACCCTGCGGGGCTCGTTATTTGTCGTCCTTTTATTCGGGATATACTGGCAAAAGACAACGCAAAGGGGCAGTGTCTGGGCAATGTTATTGACTGCTCTGGTCGGGTTTATCTGGGTCACCTTTAAGGCTCAAACAGGTTTTTACCCCATTCATCCGCTCTTTTCCGAAACATATGCCGCAGTGATTACTGCTTTGCTCAGCACATTTATTTTAAGTTATTTACTGCCGGACAAAAAAGGAGAATGAGATATTATTACCGGTTATAACCTGTTGCTTTTTACGGCAATTTATTATACAATATTATAACTATTAATCAGACAAGTGCAGCTTGCTGCAATTATCCTAAAATTAAAATTATTACTGGCTGTTAGTTATTGGGGGAGAAAGATGGAGAAAATTTTAGAAGTTAAAGATTTACACACCAGTTTTTTTGCTGAAAAGGAAGAAATTCCGGCAGTGGAAGGGGTAAGTTTCACCATTGCCAAAGGAGAAAAACTGGGGATTGTAGGAGAATCAGGTTCCGGGAAGAGTGTTACATCTTTATCAATTATGGGGTTAATTCCTGAGCCGCCCGGGAAGATTACCAAGGGGAGGATCATATTTAGAGGTGAAGATCTGTTAGCTAAAACAGAAGATGAAATGAGAAAACTCCGCGGAAGTCATATTTCAATGGTATTCCAGGAACCAATGACATCATTAAACCCGGTCTATACCGTCGGAAAGCAGATAGCTGAGGCCATAATCTTACACCGGCAGGTTTCGAAAAAAGAGGCCTGGCAGAAGGCGATTGAGATGTTAAAGCTGGTTGATGTTCCCTTGCCGGAAAAAAGGATTAAACAGTATCCTTTTCAATTCAGCGGAGGGATGAGACAAAGGGTAATGATTGCAATGGCTCTTTCCTGTAGTCCTGAGCTATTAATTGCCGATGAACCTACCACGGCGTTAGACGTTACCATCCAGGCACAGATCCTGACGGTATTAAATAATTTAGTAAAAAAAATCGGTACGGCGGTAATTTTAATCACCCATGACCTGGGAGTAATTGCCGAAACCGCTGATCGAGTCTTAGTTATGTACTGTGGGAAGGTCGTTGAATATGCCGGTGTGCGAGATATCTTTTATCAGCCATATCATCCTTATACCAGAGGATTATTAAACTCTATTCCGAAAATTAGCGGACCCAGGAAAAAACTAGCGACAATTAAGGGGATGGCCCCGGCCCCAAACCAAATTAAAAATGGTTGTAAATTT
>JAKSCG010000240.1 GCA_022360715.1 Halanaerobiales bacterium | reverse complement strand
TATAACTACAAAGGAAAATATCTGCTGGAAGGTAATATCCGCTATGATGGTACATCAAAAATTGCAAAAGATAACAGATGGGACTTATTCCCAAGTATGTCAGTGGGGTGGAGAATCTCTGAAGAAAGTTTTATGGATCAGTACGGATGGATTGATAATTTAAAACTACGTGGATCTATTGGTCAGTTAGGTAACCAGGAAACACTGTCTGACTACCCTTATCAACAATTACTTACCAATTCATCATATCCTATTGGTGGATCATTGCAAACTGGTGTTAGTAGTCCTGCCCTGTCGAATCCTGGACTTTTATGGGAAGTAGTTACTAGTTACAACCTTGGTCTTGATTTCTCCATGAACAATGGTCTGTTCGGTTTCGAATTGGATGTTTATAAAAAGGAAGTGGAAGGTGGACATGCTACTGCCCAAATTCCTGCCAGTGTTGGGAAAGATGCCCCGCAAGAGAACTATCAAAACATGGAAAATACTGGTTTTGAACTAGCACTTCATCACGTAAACCGGATTGGCGACTTGAAATATAACATGAGTTTCATGGTTGATCGTTACAAAAATAAAATCACCAAAGTGAAAGATAACTGGTGGGGATATCAAAGATGGTATGGGAGAAGCCGAGTTGAAGGTCATGCCCTTAATGAATTTTATATGCTTGATTGGATTGGTATTTACCAAAACCAAAGCGAGATAGATAACTTACCAATCTATGAACCTTACAGAAACATCACACAACCTGGTGATTTGATTTTCAGGGATGCAAATGGTGATGGCGAGATTACCATTGAAAGTGAAACAGGTGACCGTGTATTTATTGAAGGATTTCATCCCAAATTTTCGTATTCATATACAGCTAATTTCGAGTGGAAGAACTTTGATTTAAGTATGTTCTGGCAAGGTGTTGCAGGTAAAAAGAATGTTGCACAATGGATTGGTTATGAACCTTTCTTCCAGGGAGGACCTGTAACTACAAAATGGCGTGATGCATGGGATGGTGAAGGTTCAACGAATTCAATGCCTGCTTTGTATAATAACTCTGTTTTTTACGGCTATCAACCAATTAACGGAATTATGAATGATTACCACCTGGCAAATACTTCATACCTACGTTTGAAAAACCTTCAAATTGGTTACAATTTGTCCAAATCTGTGTGCAATAAGTTGGGTGTTAGTAAACTAAGAGTGTATATTTCGGGAGATAACCTAATCACCATATCCGATTTTGATTTTGATCCGGAGAGGGGATCCAGTCAGTTTACTGCAAACACTTATCCGCAATTATCCACTTATTCTATAGGTGCAAAACTTACTTTCTAAAAACTTAAGATTATGAAAAGATATACAATATTATCACTTTTAATTTTGGTAATCTTTTGTTCTTGCGAAGATTACCTGGAAAAAACCCCAAATTATCAAGCATCGGCAGAAGGTTACTTCATCAACGAAAAAGCAGCACAAGAATCACGCATTGGCTTATATACAAAGCATAGTGATTATTTCCTTGATGGAAGATATATGCTGGATGCTACAACAGATCAATTAATGGCTCAATACAATTGGGGATCTGCTTTATCAATCGCCAGGGGGATTGTTACACCTGAAACAGGTGGAGTAATAGAAGAATTCTATGAAGAAGCTTATGTAATGATAGCTGCAGCAAACGACCACATTGCAAATATTGATGGAATGGATGATGGTCTGTTTTCGAATATGACTAAGGACGAATACAAGGCCGATGCACGCTTTTTTAAAGCGTTCTACTATTTTTATTTGACTGAGACTTACGATGGTGTTCCATTGTATAAAGAAAAAG
>JAKSCG010000119.1 GCA_022360715.1 Halanaerobiales bacterium | reverse complement strand
TAAGGGCAGTTGTTTGGCAATTGGGTAGCATGATACATTTTTGCTGCTGGCGCCCTTTACTTGTCTTTACCCGTCAACACCCGTCAACAATTTTAAACAGGTGGATGACTGGGTTTGCAGTAGCTGAACGATAGCTGGAACGATGGCTGAACAATTGTGTGGCGATAGGTTGGCAGTAGGTTTGATACGATATTTGGGCAATTGTCTGGCAATTGTAGGGCAATGGTTGGGCAGTTGTATTTTTAGATAGCTAAAACGATTGCTTCTATTTTAGGAAAATAGCTGAAAATAACATGATGTAGGGATCGGTTTCCATGCCGACCCGTGTGGGTAGTAACTGAAACAGGATTTAAATAATGACCCTTTTTTATCCCGTGGTTTTTAAAATATGTTGTCGGTATTTTGGGGCATTTGGTGAGGAGTTGCGTTTTCTTTACAATTGCTACATACATGAAACGAATCACTAACCGCCCGAATGCTTCATTAAGCCCAGGTTCACAGAATTATGCCCGGATCAAGGAATAGACGAAATTTTCTACAAGGATAATACGAGATGGTGCCGTAGTGGGTTTACTTCGTAAACGGGGTGGAATTACTGCGCAATTGGTTTGGGCTTGCTTGACAGCAAGCGGGGTGCAGTTGGTTTTTACGATAGTTTACTATTGTTTTTATGAGTTGCTGGCTACCTAGAAAGTCTAAAACAAGCTGAATTATAACCTCGTCCAACGAAGTGTTACTTTGTAACACAAGTCATTCATCGTAAAAGAGTTAATAAACGACGTAGAGTAACATTAAACCTAGGCTTCCAAAACTGTGCCCAGATCAAGGAATAGAAGAAATTTTCTACAAGGATAATACAAGTTGGTATATCTTTGAGAAAATTTCTTCGTTTGACGCAGTAGCTGGGTATGATTATGGGAGCACCGTGGAACGAAGTATTAACCTCAACAGTCATATAGACGGAGGCGATCTTAATGAATTTTCAGAAAATTAAAGTTATGCTGCTGTTATTGATTATTATATTGGTTTTTAGCGGGTGCAGAGCCATTGTATCAGAGCCTCAATCGGGCTCGTATCGAACCGAGGATATCGAATTTGATCTTTCTAATGATTACGTATTTGATGTTAGAGATCAATCAGGCGCTCCAACAAAAAATGCTGTTATAACTACTGACAGCCTTGTCTTGGGTGAGGTGTTCACCCAGCAGAGTGAGACCGACAATAAAGTAATTAAGACTGGAGAGCTCAGTTTAGAGGTTATCAATTTAGATCAGGTTGTCCAGGAGGTTATCGATCTGGTTGCAGCAAACAGCGGTTTTGTGCAATCCTCTTCGCGGCGGGATCATGAGAATTTTAACCGTGTTAACATGGTGATCAGGGTGCCTGCTGAAAATTTCAGTGAAGTGCATTCTGCCCTTGCTGATTTTGGAGACGTTAAGGTAGATAACACAAATACCCAGGATGTCACCGAGGAATACCTGGATATGGAGGTGCGCTTAACCACACTGGAGGCCAAGCGGGAGTCTTTTACAAAACTTCTGGACAAGGCTGAAAGCGTTTCAGATATATTAAAGATTGAGAACGAGCTTAACAAAGTAATTTATGATATCGAAAGCCTGAAAGGCAAGATGCAGTATTTAGATCGGCAGGTAGCCATGAGTACTATCACCCTCAGTATTACTGAAAAGAATCCGGTCTCATCATTTAAAAGCAATTACTCTGAGAGGTTTAATTTTGCCCTGCAGGATGGCTGG
>JAKSCG010000081.1 GCA_022360715.1 Halanaerobiales bacterium | reverse complement strand
GTTTGTGTCAGAGGCCTAAAAAACAGTAACCTTCGCAATGCAATATCGAAGAATGTTATAAAAATTATTTATCTTTTTACAAACTTTCTTGTTTTAACTTTATTATCAAAAACCACCTGTATAATATATGTTCCTGGGATTAACGCTGATGTATTTAATTGAATTTCTTCCGGAGTAAAAACTTTATCCCTGATGTCAATTTGCTTGCCCGACATATTAAACAGACGTACGTTTACTATTTCTTCTGTAGGTATAATTTTTTGAACAATAAGAATTCCGTTTGTTGGATTTGGATAGATATTAAAACCGAAATCAAGCCCTTCTTTCTCATTAATGCCTGTATCTTCAACCAAATGCCATGGATAATCCTCGGGAAGGGAGTTAATTCCTCCATTCGATTTCATTATTAATTCAAATTCGCCGGTAACAAATCCAATATTTTCATCGATAAAACAAATGGAATTCAAAGGAATGCCTGTTGTATCATAGGTTGCCCAGGTTTGCCCGGCATCAACCGTTTGTGAAATGAAAAAACTATAATAACCTCCGGATGTAACGTAACCGGTAACCCCTCCGGTCGCATAACCTTTAGTTTCAGATATGAATTGAATCGATCTTACAGGTCCTCCGTTAGTACTCAATGATTCTATCCAATTATTGCCTCCATCTTCGGTTTTATGTATTGTGCCTGTTTCTGTTCCTATAAATCCGGTGTCATCATTAGTGAAACAAATAGTTACCGGGATATATGAAAATGATTTAACCTTTTCCCATGTTTTTCCTGAATCAGCGGATTTTAAAAGGAAATTGTCAAAATTTGGATTGTTTGTTTGATTTCTTCCCATACCAATAGCATATCCAATATTGGATGAAGGAAAATATATTTGTTTTATTTCACCATATTTATATCCCTGCTGAGTTACACTCCAGACTGTATCCCAGGAAATGCCATTATCGACTGTTTTGTAAATACCATCATAACCAGCAACGATGCCGGTATCATTATCAAAGAACCAGAGAGTCTGTAGTTGTTTCTTGCTTATACTTGAA
Source organism: Halanaerobiales bacterium (assembly GCA_022360715.1). Taxonomy (GTDB): domain Bacteria; phylum Bacillota; class Halanaerobiia; order Halanaerobiales; family DTU029; genus JAKSCG01. The sequence continues at coordinate 531 of JAKSCG010000081.1, read as the reverse complement.
ATAGAATCCCAGTTCTCTCCAAAATCCTTTGACTTAATCAATTTGTGGTCTCCGACTGCAAAAATTGAAGAATCTCCAATAAGTTGATAATCATTGATGTTGATTTGGATATCGATTTGAAGTTTTTCCCAATTTTCTCCAGTATTTTGAGTTCTGAGAAAGTACGAGTCATCCCCAATCAAATATCCCAGGGAATCGTTTTGAAACTTGATATTTCCAAGCTTAAAGGAATTTTCTTCAAGGTTTTTTATTACCCATTGTGCACCAGCATCAATATGTGAAAACATAAAAACAAACAAAATGTAAGGATAGAATTTCATGTTTTGGTTTTATTATTATCCTTTATAATATATCTACTAATAAGTATACATATAAATCCACACCAGTATTATGGTAGAGCTTTATTTTAAAGTATCCATTGTTCAGCACAAGTTAAGAAAATTGAAGTCAAAAACCTTATTTCATTTTCAATAACCTACTATATAACAAAAATCCATCACACACCCTTTTATTCCCTAAAGGGACTCCAAC
>JAKSCG010000132.1 GCA_022360715.1 Halanaerobiales bacterium | reverse complement strand
ATTGTTCCGGATTTGCCGACAGTTGATAAACATACAGATTGCCCTGATCAATTTTTCCCGGATCAAAATCAAAAATATCCTGTTCTGCTAAGGAAATCCCCGTCAACAAATTAACGATGATTAAAAATAAAATCAACTTTAAGCAGCTTTTTAATACCTTAAACATAATATACCTCCTAATATTAGTATTGCATAAAATTTTTAAAAGAAAAGCAGTGCATCAAGTTCTTTCTTAATATTTCATTGCATCACTACAACTTTGCTGCATTACTACTATAATGTAGCATATAATAATTAAGTCTCGATGTCAAGAAAAAACCACAATTAGGAATTAAATTTATATTTAGCTGATCTCGATAGTATCATAATGACTAATAAATATCAAACAATTTTTTGCAGTTTTCACCTCTAATTACCAGATTTCTAATTTCTCATTTTAACGTCAAGATGTGTGAAAACTCAAACTAGTTATGTTTTGCGTATTTTTCATTGTCGCCACTACTTACCTGGACTTATCTCATAATATGTAATCTATGCAAATAAAAAAAGCCCCCATTGCGGGGACTCGGTTAGTTTGATTAAATTTTTATTCAGATTCAGCCTCTCGCTGCTTAATTACTTCCTCTTCAATCTTGGCCGGGACTTTATCATAATGGGATAGCTCCATTGTATAACTGCCATGACCACCCGTGATCGACTTCAGGTCAATTGCATAGGTAAATAATTCGGCTTGGGGTACCTGGGCCTTGATTACCTGGTTACCATTTGTCGGCTCCATCCCTTGAATCTTGCCTCGGCGAGAATTCAGATCACCCATGATATCACCCATAAAGTCATCAGGTACTGTGATCGCTATATTCATAATCGGTTCCAGTAAAACAGGTTTGGCTTGCCCCATTCCTTTTTTAAAGCCTTTAGAGGCAGCTATTTTGAAAGCCATTTCCGAAGAATCGACCGGATGATAGGAACCATCATAGACGACAACCTTAAAATCCACCACCGGGTAACCGGCAACGATACCTCCCTGTTTGGCTTCCACTATCCCCTTCTCAACCGCCGGAATATATTGATTGGGAATCGAGCCTCCGAATATTTCTTCATCAAATTCAAAACCTGTTCCCCGGGCCAGGGGTTCGATCCGCAAAAAGACGTGTCCATACTGACCGCGGCCGCCTGACTGTTTCTTATACTTCTCTTCAACATCAACTTTAATTTGAATCGTTTCTTGATAAGCAACCTTGGGCAGCTCGGCGATAAAAGTAGCATCAAATTTTCGCTTGCAAAGGGCTTTGATCACATCAAGATGGACGGTACCCATACTAGTAACCAGTAATTCTTTTGTCTCCTTACTGTATTGCACTTTAAAGGTAGCATCTTCCTGGCTAATTCGATTCAGAGCCGTAGACATCTTTTCATCGTCACCTTCGCTGGCCGGTTTGGCCGCCTGGGTATACATCGGCTCCGGAAAGTCGATCGGCGTCAATTCAATTTTAATATTAGCTGACATTGTATCTGATGTCTCTAATTCATCGGCTTTGGCAACAGCGCCAATATCACCGGTTCCTAATTTATCGACAACTTCCTGTTCTTGGCCGTTAATTTTATATATCTTACTCAGTTTAATTGTATTATTAATCCGGGGAATAAAAATCTCTGTATCTCTGGTTAATGAACCGGTCATGACTCGAAAAATCGATAATTTCCCGATATAAGGGTCAACCATTGTTTTCCCAACCAGACCAACAAAAGGATTGTCATCACCGACCTTGACCTCGAGCGCCTGCTCATCCCAACTGCCGCTAATTACCTGGTCAGCATCCGGGGCCGGAATCAGTTCAGATAAATAATCAAATAGCTTGGTTAATCCGGAACTCTTGAGGGCTGAACCCGATAAAACGGGGATAATTTCCCCGCCAGCTACCCCACTTACTAAGCAATTAATCAGCTCTTGGTCCGAGATCTCTTCTTCGGCAAAATATTTTTCCATTAACCCTTCATCCAGTTCAACGATCGACTCCAGCAACTCCGTCCGCATTTCTTCGACCGTATCTTTAAAATCAGCCGGGATTTCTCCCTTTTTTTCCGTATTCCCTTCCAGTAAATAGCTTTGCTGACTTAATAAATCGACTATTCCCTGATAATTTTCACCATCCCCGTAAGGAATAGTAACTGGAATAAAACTCCCCTGATAGGTATTTTTAAGCTCTTCTATAACTTTGTTAAAATTCGCCCCTTCTTTATCCATCTTGTTGATGAAAACAAAACGAGGTTTATTATTCTTTTTAGCAATCTCCCAGACATAATTGGTATTAACCTCAATACCGGCAGTACCGTCAATTAAAAGCACTGCTCCTTCAACCATTCGCATCGCCCCAGCTACTTCACCCCTAAAATCAGCATAACCGGGAGTATCGATCAAATTTACAACCTTGTCATTCCAGGAGAAAGAAAAGTAAGAATTATTAATTGAAAACTGATGCTTCTTCTCTTCCGGGGTAAAATCCGAGTGGGTATTTCCTTTTTCAATTACTCCCGGATTATCGATCACTTTGGCCTTAACAAGGATCATCTCTGTTAATGTAGTTTTCCCCGCACCTCCATGGGAGATTAAACATAGATTCCTTATTTTCTTGGTTTGAGCAACACTCAATCTAAACACCAACCCTTCTCGTTTTTATTCATTAAGCCATTAAAAATAATTGGCAAGCAGCCAATAAATAAAATTAAACCTATGCTTAATTTATTATTAGGATGACCATCTTTTGCTAATTTATACTGGCGATCACCTAAACACTAAGCGTAGAGTTAAATTAATTACATTTATTTTATATTCTATAAAATCAAGCAAATTCCTTCTATCTTTAATTTTTTTATTGTGAAATTTCTAATTAATTTTATACTTGCCGAATAAACTTTGGTTTAAAATTAATATAATCGGCGCTAACCAGGTAAAATTTAATCCCCCATTTCTCTCCAGTTATGCTGACTAAATGAGATTTGGCTCCATGCAAATGACCATACAGACAAGTTTGGACACCATAGTACTGCAAAAGTTCAATCATCTCATTTTTCTGATGACTTTCATCCACCGGCATATAGTGAAACAATACTATCTTCTCCGGAGTAAGGTCCCCGGAGTTGACCATATCTTTTAGCGAGAGTTCCAGCCGAATAACTTCCCGTTGAAAAATTTTTCGATCTTGAGCAGTAGCATAATTTCCCACCGGGATATTCCAGCCCCGAGTTCCCCCGATCAACAGTTCCTTAAACTTAATACTATCATTTTGAATCAAATAAAAACTATCGGGTAACCGGGAACGGAGTTGACTTATACTCTGCCACCAGTAGTCATGATTCCCTTTAATCAACACCTTTTTTCCAGGTAAGAGATTAATAAAATCAAGATCATACTCCATTTCGGCGAGGGTGTTCGCCCAGGAGATGTCACCAGGGATCAAGACCAGGTCATCGGTCGAAACCTTTTCCCGCCAGTTACGATAAATTTTGATATAATGATCCGTCCAGTTATCACCAAAAATACTCATTGGCTTTAACTCTTGTCCAGTCGTCCAATCCTCCGGATTAACCGGCCTTTGAAAGGAAAGATGGAGATCTCCGATCGCAAATACCTTCATATCTATATCACCACAGTCTATTGATAATTACTTTTTAACTACCGCTGCCATATTCCTGGCTAGCTGTTCACACTGGGTTATTACATCACCATTCGGCGCATATTTCGCATCAATTACCGGAGTAATCAACTCACATTTAACATTTTGATTATCATAAAAAGACTGTAAAGCCTTAACTGCTCCACTACTCCAGCTGTATGACCCAAAAATCCCTAGCACTCGCTGCTCAATTCTTCGGTTTAACAGGGCTGAAATTAAAGCCGCTACCGGGGGAAACAGCTCGGTATTATAAGTACAAGAACCTACAATCAAACCACGATATTGCCAGATATCCCGTAACATATAAGATAGATCGGTCCGGGCCGCATCATATAAACAAATCTTGGCTATACCTTCCTTAACCAGGTTTTCCGCTATTGCTTCAGCGATTACTTTGGTGTTGCCATACATACTGCCGTATACAATCACCACTCCTTCTTCCGTCTGATTACTACTCCATCGGTCATACCGATTTATAATATGTTCAGGATTATTTTTCCAGACCGGACCATGGGTTGATGCAATAATCTTAGTATCCAGTCCGGCCAGTCTACTCAGAGCTTTTTGGACCATCGGACTATATTTAGCTACAATAGTGGAAAAATAACGCCTGCTTTCTTCCTCATAAAAAGCAAGATCCAGTTGATCGGCAAAAATACTACCATTTAAAGCCGCATAACCACCAAAGGCATCACCGGAGAATAGTACCTTATTTTTTTCCTCATAAGTCATCATCGTTTCCGGCCAATGAACCATCGGAGTCAGGTAAAAGCTCAATTTATGCTGGCCCAACTCAATTTGATCACCATCTTTTACTACTTTAATCCCGTCTTTAATACCGTAAAACCCGTTAAGGAAATCAACCGTCTTTTTATTGCCGACAATCTCCAGCCGGGGGTAAACTGCACGTAAAGCCTTGATTGCTCCTGAATGATCGGGTTCCATATGATTAACAATCAAATAATCTAACTCCTTATCCCCCAACAACTCCTTTATTTTATCAAGAAATGAATCCTGATAGGTAATCTTTACTGTGTCAATTAGCGCTACTTTTTGATCAAGGATCAGATAGGCATTATAGGCAACGCCATGGGGCAAGGGCCAGATCGACTCAAAAAGATCCGTTTCACGATCATTAACCCCGACCCAATATATCTTTTCGGTAACTGGAATTGCTTTATTCAATTTCCTCATCCCTTTCATTATTTATTGACCATACACAAAAGTATATCACTTTTTTTGGCCAGGTTACAAGAAAAAACCCGATCCGGTACAAAAATTATTTTAGCCGAAAAAAGTTCTTGAGGATACCGATGTAAATAATATCTTGATCATTTAAATCCAACCGAAAAATACTCAATAAAAAATAATCCTGCCGGGTGGTAGCCAATTTAAATACCGGTCTGGCCAGTACTCCTCCCAAAAACTGTTCAAGCTCAGAATTAGTATCTCGTTGCAACTGCTCGGCAGCCCAGTCAATAAAATCTTCTTTAGATGGATTGAAAAAGGCCAACAATAAAAATACTAAAAGTAAAATTATTAACTTTATCGCCATATTCTTCATCAATATACCTCCTTGTCGTAAAAATGAACCATTGCATATTATCATCACCAAAACATAAAATTGTAATAAGCCATTAAAATAACTTCTAATGGGGGAAACCCGGTGATCATAAAAAAAATAACAGTTAATTTAATATTAATTGCCGGATGTCTGCTGTCAGTTTTAACCGGTCTGGTCATCAGTAGCTTATTCTCCCCGCTAACCAGGGAATATATTTATTATACTCAGAGAAAAGCAATCACTATCCCAGCTACTAATTTAGAGTTGCCGCTCCCGCTTCCATCAATTTTGACAACAGAACAAGCCAATCTAAGGGTTGATCTTGAAAAAATATCAGTCAATAGATATTTTATTATTTATTCACTCATTTACGGTGACCAAAGTCATACGGCATATCACCTTTATCTCACTGACTTGCAAAGAAATAAATTGAATCCGGCCTTACTTCAGGAAATCTGGTTGGAAGGAGACGGCCGGAAAATTCTACCGGTAGCGGAACTGCCGCTAATCAAAGACTTCCCGGCCGATCAGCCCCTGGGTTGGAAGATAAAGATCATTGTAAAATTTCCCTATCAAACAACGAGAAGCAACCACAGTTTAAGCTTAAATTATAATAGTCTCAGATTCACAATAACTGAGATCAGTTATTAACTTAACGACGTCCACTTTCCAGTTTAGTTCTAACATATTCGGTGCAATGTCGCCCAATTCTCCTGATTTCGCAGGTATCAGGGAGCTGGCTGATCAATCTTTTAATATAATCATTTTCCTTAATTAGCTCAAATGACTTTTTAAAATTTAAATCAAAGACCAGACCAAGCATTACTAATTTCCGGTCAAATTGATATCTGACGTTTTTCCACTCGATCGGTTGACTGTTTAATAAAGCCTCCAGATTAATCCTGGAAAAATATTTATCTTGAGACAAGCCCTCTAAATCATATCTCCGCTGGTCATGATCATTGGTTACTATGTAATATCCATCTAGTTTATCGGCATCTCTAATCAGTTGGCTGAATAATAAAATTTCGGCTGACTTACCTTCAGGAATCCGATAATAATTATGATATTCAATTGCTTTTAACACTATTTCTTGCTGGGTCTTTTTTAAGTTTTGCAAGAGCTTGTTTTCGTTTAATATATCAACACTGATTTTGGCATGACTTCCGGTAATCAAGTCAGAAAATGTATTGTACTCAGCATATTGCTTAAAACGTCCCAGATCATGCATCAGTCCAATGATTTGACACAAAGCTAAACCAGTCTGATCTAAATTCAATGATTCTCCCAGTTCGACTATTCTATCGCGAACTCTAAGCGAATGTTCCAACTTCAGTTGATAATTAAGCCGGTTACTTTCCTGAACAGCTAAATATTGCTGAACATACTGAGCAAACCAGGATTGATAATACTCTATGTCGATCTTGCCCATCTCGCTCCCTCAATTCTGCATAAGCTTAAACAGCGCTTTCTTCCTTGTCTTGATATTATTATACACTTTAACCAGGAATCTGACAAACCGGGAAAAGAGTAATTTAAATGATCATTTTCAATCCGAATAAAATAAGAATAATTCCGCCGATATACGCAGAATATCTCTCTACCAGGGCAAAATTACGGATATATTCCACTATTATTAATGAAATAAAAGTAAGTAAAAAGGTAATACCACCAACAACCAGGGAATTTAACAGGATTAACTTTAGCTGATATTGATACAAAATAGAAAACCCAACCCCTAACGCATCAATACTAACACCAATTCCTAATAAAATATATTTCCAGATATCAAGATTATAATAAACACACCCCTCTTTATTATCAAGACCTTCTTTTAACAGTAAAAAACCCAGTAATAAGATAATAATCCCACTAAAATATCCTGATAAACTAAAAAAATGATTATTAATATAGCAACCCAGTATACCCCCTCCCAAAACAAATAGGCCTTGAAAAAAGCCAAACGAAAAGATAATTGATAACTTTTCTTTGAACTTTAGTTTTTGCCCACAACCAATCCCCATTGCCACACCAAAAGCATCAAGCGATAAAGCTAGTCCTAATACAACAATATTTTCTACTAACATAGCGCCTCCTTAAAATTATGATCTTGGTTGGTACATTTTTTTGCTTTAGCAAGAAAAAAACCTTTGATACATAAATGTATCAAAGGTCTCGTTAACAGTTTCACACTGCTAGTAAAGCCAGGCATGCTGCCATTATGTTGACTTTACTATCGCAACTACTCCCCAATGATCGTCTCAACTGGTTTTAATTTCAATTTAATTATATAGTTAAATAAAATGCTTGTCAATATAAATTTTATTCTTGATACCATTGCTCCTGAGATTGATATAATCGTACATATTCGCCTTCCTTGGCCAATAGCTCGGTATGTGTTCCTTGTTCAACCAATTTACCCTGTTTCATAACTAAAATTCGATCAGCCATCTTTACGGAACCGAGCCGATGGGTAGCAATAAGGGCAGTTTTATTTTTTGAAATTTCTGCAAAACGATTATATATTTTCGTTTCTTCAAGCGGATCAATAGCTGCCGTAGGTTCATCAAGCACAATGATTCGATGAGTGCGGTAAAAACTTCGCGCAATGGCGATTCGTTGCCATTGACCCCCGGATAAATCGACACCGTCAAATTCTCTTGATAGCATGGTATCATACCTATCGGTAAAACTGCTATCGTTTTTATCAAATCCTGCTTTATTACATATTTTATCTAATTCGGGGTCATCCATTATGATATCAACATCACTAATGCCGATATTTTCGCGCAAGCTCATCTGGTATCGTTGATATTTTTGAAATACTGCCGACATATTTCTGAATAATGACCTGGACGAAACTTCTTTTGTGTTAATCTCTCCATAAAAGACATCACCTTGATCAGGTAGATATAAGCCAGTAATCAAACGTACCAATGTAGATTTACCCGAACCGTTTTCTCCAACTATTGCAATTGTTTCACCGTTTTTTATATTGAAAGATATAGTTTCAACTGCTTTTTGATTTGCATTTGGATACGTAAAAGAAACATTACGCAAAGATATATTAATATTTGCCGGAATTTGTGCATTCCGCTTTTTCTTTTCCGGTTTTTCTAAGAATCTTAGATAATATTGAACACTGCCAAAGCCACGGGCAATATCACCTAAATTATAACAAATCCATCTGGTCATATGATTAAACATAGCATCTACCGAAGCAAATATCGCTGCAAATGCACCAACGCTAATAT
>JAKSCG010000079.1 GCA_022360715.1 Halanaerobiales bacterium | reverse complement strand
TTCCATCAATCATCCTCCTAAAACAACGATTTAAGAAAATTTAGTCTAATCTAACATACTCAGTTTAGCAAATTTGGGGCCAGTAATCAATAATATTATAGTTCTACCAAATCCATCGGGAAAACCGCAGCGGCTAATCAATTATACATCTCTCTTTGTAAATCATATAACTCCGTATATATCTTGTTATTCATATACAACTCACTATGGAACCCCACTGCTGTTATACGACCGTTATCAATAACTATTATATTGTTATCTTCTTTTATATTTTTAAGCCGATGTGTAACATATATCGCTAACTTGTCTTTGGTCAATTCTTTAACTATATCAAAAACCTCTTTTTCCAATTCAGGGTCCAAGGATGCGGTAGGCTCATCCAAAAAATAGATCTCTTTTTGACCAAATAAAAGCCGCATCAAAGCAATCTGTTGATTTTGACCTTTGGAGAGTTGCTTATTGCCGAAAACAACACCTAAACTTTCATTTAAGGTATTGCTGTTATCACTGGAAAAGTTAGCTTTGGGGAATCTTTTTGTCAGTTTATTTATTTCATCTGTATGATCATTTTCGCTAAACGTTATATTCTCCTGAACAGAGATATTATAAATACCGAAATCTTGAAATATAGATGATATTAATTGGCTTTTTTGCGCAGATGGAATTAGGGATAAATCAACGTCATTGTAAAATATTCTTCCTTTAGTGGGATTATACAATCCGCAAAGCATTTTAATAAATGTAGTCTTTCCTGACCCGTTTTCTCCTATGATCGCGATTTGATTGGGCAGGGTAATAGTTATGTTTAAGTCCTTTAAAGTATCTTTCGAACAGTTTGGATATCTGAACGACACGTCCTCAAATGTAATTTTTTTTACTTTAGCTATTTCAATATTTTCGTTTGAAGGAATTTCTTTGATCGTATCAGTGTATAAAAAGTTATACAGATTAGATAGTCTCAGACCTGTTCCCACAAAAGAGGCAAAATAAGTGTTGATCAAATTGAGCTTTATAGCAAAAGTGGTAACCAAGGAAAACAGCATAACCCCGCTAGCTAAATCAATTATATCATCTGCTAAATGAGCTGCAATAATAATATAATTTACTGCTAACCCCGTATAGGTAATAATGTTTTGGATATTTTGTTTGACCAGGTTTTTTATCAGGACATTTATATTTTTTTTGTAAAGATTATTTCTTCTAGCATCAATTTTATCAATAAGATGTCGACCGTTATTAAATACTTTCATTTCCACCAAAGCATCTTTTTGGGTAAAAAGATCGGCCAGATATCCTATATATCGATGATCTTTGGACTGTGCTACGATAACTCCCCAGTTCGTATAGTCTTCATTATATTTTATAAATACGAAAGATATTTGTGCAGCTATTATTATAACTAACCCCAAAGGTATCTTTGATAGCAGTATTATTACCATACTTGATAGAGCAATTACTTCACTTATCATGTTGATGCTATGGATGATGGAAACTCCTATATTTATATTATTTTGATCTATTAATGATAACTGATTATATAGATGTTCCGATTCAAATTGATAATATTATGATTAGCCAGGGTATGCTTTTGATATATCTCCTCTTTTTCAAAATCCAAAAGAGGAATAGATAATGATTTCTCCGCTAAACTCTTGGAGACAAATATGTTGGTCTTTCTACCGGTCAGTTCTTTTACGCTGTGTTCAACCGATGAAAGGATTGCCTTGACAATCCATATTAGCAATTGAAAACCGATCAGCGGCCCAAAAAATTTAAGCCAATAAACTGTATTTTTAATCGTTGTTATATATTCTTCTGTTCTATTGATGAAATATTCTGTATACTTTAGCTGGATCATCGGCCCTATTCCCAATATTACCACGATCAAAAAAACAAGCAGTAAATAATATTGGTGCATTTTGGAATGACATAATTAATAACTTAATATTATTTCTAACAGGCTGCTTTGTTTTACTCTGATTATGTAACACCCTTTAATTCACCCCAAAATTTATCTTTTTGCTTATTAATAGTATATCATCCGTAGATTGCCCTGTAAACTGTAGGAGCATACCCAATTTAGGTATGCTCCTACATCAATTATCAATAAAGTCTCCTCGGAAACCGCTACCCGCTAACTTGAGTAATCTTCCAACTCCTGGCCCTCACTCGTCTTTGCCAGAAGTCATAATATTGTCCTTCTTCCTCGATCAGTTTATCGTGTGTGCCTTTTTGCACAACTTTACCCTGATCAATCACCAAAATTTGATCGGCATTCTTGATCGTAGATAATCGATGGGCGATCACCACCAGGGTCTTGTCTTGGATCAG
>JAKSCG010000020.1 GCA_022360715.1 Halanaerobiales bacterium | reverse complement strand
TATTAGCTAAGATCAAGCATAATCCTATCAGGAGCATGAGATTATCTGTAGTAGGTAGGAACCTGCTCTACTTTTATAAAGATACCCCGGGAACAGCTCCTGATGCAAGTGCTTATAGTTCTGCTTATGAAGCTCAGGCTTTTGACTTTGCTCCGGTACCTACAACCAGGACATTTGGTTTTTCACTTAATGTTGGATTTTAATTCTTAAATGATGAATATTATGAAAAAAATATATTTGATATTAGTTGTATTCGGGCTATTTGCACTGGCTAACAGTTGTTCCGAAGACTTTGGGGATTTGAATGTCCCATCTGATGCTGTTGTTGAAGTCGAGGCAAAATTCTTCTTTAATGCTATGGAACAAGAGATTCTCCAAAATTACCAACGTAATGTAAACTTGTTTGCTGACTTTTACGCTCAGTATTGGGCCAATACGGTTAGTAGTTTCCCATCCCCACGTTACGAATATGTAGATATCTGGATTGGTAACCAATGGAGAGAGCATTATACACGTAATTTACGCAGGGCTATTGAAATCCAGAAAATGAATGAAGATGATCCTTTATTTGTGGATGCGATTGCAATTAAGGAAATTTGGATGTGCTATATCTGGTCAAGAATAACTGACTACTATGGAGATGTTCCTTATTTTGGGGCCGGTGAAGGGGTGGATGTTCCATATACACCTCAAAGTGAAATTTATGATGACTTGTTTAAAAGGCTTGATGTTGCAATTAATAGCATAACAGATGATGCAGCACAATATAAGTATGACGATGGATATGACCTTATTTTTGATGGTGATGCTTTTCAGTGGAGAAAGTTTGGTAATTCGTTGCGGTTACGTTTAGCCATGCGTATTTCTAATGTGGATGCAACTAGGGCTCAGTCTGAAGTTCAAGCAGCAGTAAATGGCCCTGGTGGATTGTTAGCCAGCAACGCAGATGTCGTTAAAGTTCCAATATGGAGCCAGGGTTGGTATGATTATTTAAATCAAATGGCATGGAACTGGAATAACATTAGAATGTCAAAAACATTTTCAGATTATTTATATAATCAGTCAAGTGTAGGTGAGGATCCAAGAGCTCCAAAATGGTTTGCTTACCAGGTTGATGGTTCGCCTGCAACAAAAGAAGTAAAAGGTGAAGACCGTTATTTAGGAATTGAAAATGGACACAACATTGTTCCTGCTAATTCCGATGAAGATTTTGCTACAATCAATCTGGAAGGTGGATACATTGACTTTGTAGGTGACGGTGGCGAAGATTTTATGTATTGTCCGGTTATGTTTTACTCAGAAGTTAAATTCTTATTGGCTGAGGCTGCATTAAGAGGATGGGTAGCTGGAGATGTCGCTGGTTTATATGAAGAAGGAATTCAGGCTTCCATGGACTATGTTGGTGTTGACGGAGCAAGTGCTCAGGCCTATATTGATGGTCTTGAAGATTTGCCTGGTGGAAATGAAGCTCAATTAAAGCAAATCATT
>JAKSCG010000186.1 GCA_022360715.1 Halanaerobiales bacterium | reverse complement strand
TTGATTGCGTTCAAGATAACTTTTTACCGAATCAAAGGGGGTACCGATTAACTTGCAGATCACATCCAGATTCCCGCCGATTAATCTCCCGCTACATTCAACTTCCTCCTGCTCACCTAAACTCTTCCACACCACTTTTTCCTGCAGATTATAAGGGGGAAAGTAATTATCTGTTACCTGCAACCTAGGGATTATTAAATTGTTCTGAGGTGGTTAGTGAGGGGGAAAGTAATTATCTGTTACCTGCAACCACTCTTTTTGATAATAAGCTAAACTATTTTGTACAAATTCCTCTCCCGGTTCTTTTCCCAAAATGTCCAGGCTGGCTAAAACCGATTGATCAATCGGTGTACTACCAAAATCGAGTAAATTAGGTCCGTGGGCTGTGGCAATATTAAGATTTAAAGTCAAGGTAAACAATAATGTGCTTGTATCAGAAAAACCTAAGAGCCATTTTGGTTCAGCTTCTTCCAGCTTTTGATAGTTTAGATAAGGAAGTATCGCCATTAAAAATTCTCCGCCCCAGGGCGGAATGATTGCCCTTATCTTCGAATCTAAATACAGAGAGGTAAACTCGGCTGCCCGGACTTGTGCCGGTGCACTGGTTAATTTACTTTGTTTTTTGACCGATTCTGTTTCAATAAAATTAAAGTCTAATTTTTTTAACTGTTTTTTGGCATACTCTAACTTCTGAGCAAAAAGACCAGTTACCCCGGATGATGGTGCCGTAATCCCAATTGTATCCCCTTTTTTCAATGGCCTGGGGTATTTTACCATAATAAAACCAACTCCTATTATTGAATATTCAATCATATTTGCCCCTATCAAGATACTCGGACTTACTAGTACCTAGACGAGTACGGATATGTTATAATACTTAACGAAGCCCAGTAACCTTTTTACTTGACTTTTTTATAATATTGACCATTTTAATTATTTCTTTTATGATTAATTCAGGTTCATCTTTATGTATATAGTGGCTGCTTTTTTTGGCTATAATGGTTTTACTGATTTTAGATATCTTTTTAAAATCTAATTGAAGTTTCTGTTCTTCTTTTAATAAACTTTCTTCAGGCCAACCGGAGCCATAACACTTTGCTAATCCTCTTATGATAATAGTTAATGGAAAATTGAATTGTCTTCCGTACCTAGATATTTGTTGATATGTTTTGACTTTATCTACCTTTTCACTATTTAAATCTGGATTGTTTAAATAATTTTTCATTTTTACTATCTGTTTATCTGTTAATACTTTTTGAAAACTTACTTCTTTGTTTTCCGGAGCAGCATCTATTAAGATCATACCTGCGACATTGGCTGGATTAATACTGGCAAATAATCTAGAAATCAAGCCGCCAAATGAATGTCCTACTAATAAAAAAGGCGGTTTTAATGCCACTTTTGTTATTAAGTTTAAAAGATCTTGTACTATAATCCAACCAGTACTGGGAACACGAGTGGCTTCGCTTTTTCCAACACCTGCTCTATCATATGAAAATGTTGTAGTGACTAGTGATATATTATCTTGTATATCTTTCCATGTATTACTGCAATCACCTAAACCCGCCTCAAAAATAACAGTTGGAGCATTATTTTGGTAATACTTACAATATATTCTGTGTTGCCCAATAGTATGATAATCTTCAATATACTTTATCTTTGACACTTAAATCCCACCCCGGTTATACCTATAATAATCAGCTGGCTATAGTTTTAGCTTAAACCCCACCGACAGACTCTTGCCAAATTTATTGCTGCTTAATGATCGGTGGTCAAATAATTCCCGGTCCAGCTTAAGAGTAGTATTAAGCTGTAACTCAGGATTAACTTTATATTTCCAGCCGAGTGATAGGCGGTCACAAATATTGTTTTTGGCTGACTGGCGGGGATATTCTTTCCACTGGCGCTGACAATAGAATACATAATGGCTGGCCGGATTATCATAATAATCAAGTTGGTATTTCAATCGTAATAGTTGGTAATCATTAGAATCAGCACTCTTATAGTTTTGATTCCTGAGGGTTAATAAATATCGATTGCGCAGGTCTTCCCGTAGTTTAAAAGTATAATTCAGCGACAGGTCAATCCCTCTTCGATCATAGTTATCCTTGGTCAGATATTCCTGCTCCGCATACTGTATTTTAAGATAATAATAATCACTGACCGCCAGTTGCTGCCTGTACTTTAACCAACACTTATGATAGTAGTAGTGATCAAGGAGTTCAGCTCCAGAATCAACCTCTTCCGGGTCCAGAAAGCTTTTCTCCCCTCTTTCATAGCTGCCGCTCAACTCGGGGCTATAATGAGCCGCCCCCGCCGGTATAACGAACACCACCAGGAAAAAAACCCAAAAACATCGCATCTCCAGCTTGATCCTGCTCACTTTAAGTTTACAGATAATAAATCACCTCACCGGAAGCTAATTCTAAAACCAAATGCCTGTTCCAACGGGTTATAATCCAGGGAATAGCTGTAACAATCATAATTGCGGGTTAACATTATTTCGGTCTGATCCCACTCCCCACTTTCAAAATAATAAAGTCCACTTAGTTTAACCTCCAGCGAAGACCCTTCCTCTGGAAGAAGGAAACTAACTCCAAACTCCGGCTTTAAAGACTGGCCCAATTCTTTGGCCCTATCTACAGCTATGAGCGGAGTACCGGCTTCTTTTTTCACTTGGTAGGACAGGCCGATTTTAGCTAAAATAGAGGGGGTAATAGCTGTTTGATAGGCAGTAGATAGACCCCCCTGATAGACCCGGTAATAACTCCGTTGTGGAGTAAAATATTGGTGATTAATTAGTCCACCGGTAAAACCCAGATTAAAAGCAGGTGAAATCTCTATATCTTTCTTGAGAGTAAAGTCGCTTTTTATCTTTGCGGCGGTAACTCCCGCATTGCTCACCCGGCCCAGTCCTAAGCGGGAGTTTAAGGAAATCCCCTGCAGAGCAATTTGCTGTG
This sequence comes from Halanaerobiales bacterium, assembly GCA_022360715.1. Classification (GTDB taxonomy): domain Bacteria; phylum Bacillota; class Halanaerobiia; order Halanaerobiales; family DTU029; genus JAKSCG01. Next base: position 28,110 of record JAKSCG010000186.1, on the reverse strand, counting down.
GTCTAATCATTAGATAAGGTAGATACTCCGTTTCAGAGCCTTCCTGCTGGATTAACTCCCAGTTGACTAAATCACCCCGATAATTTATCCGGTATAAAGCCCGGACCGGCCTTTCATTCAAATAATCCTGTTCCAGACTGAGGTGATAACGAGCAGTGAGCAGGTAATTAAGCTTTAGCGCTTCTTCCCTTTGCGCGGTATCCAGATTGTATTTAATTCCGGCTGACAGATCAACGTGCTCATGCTGATATTTAAAGAGACTACTCAGCTTTTTATCTCGATTTAAAAAATTATATTCCAATCCGTTATAATAAGTAAAATTAGTCCTGCCATACTCAATACCGGCATTGATATAGTGCTCTTCCTCCAGCTTACCGTCTTCCTCAATTTCTTTTTGATATCGATAGTTATTTAATAATGAAAAAGCGGGATTGATTCGATAATTTTGAGCAATTGATACCTTCCGATCACCATGCTGTTCAATTGAAAATGAGGCCTCACCCGCTAAGCCTTTATATTCATACGCATAATTATAGTCCAGATATAAGCCGTCCTCTGTATTATACCCAATATTCGGCAGGGGAATAGTATTATCCAGTCCACCATCTTCACTCTCACTGTATTTCATCACATAGACCGGTAGGGTTAGTAATTTAACCCTTCGCCAGTAAAACTCTACATTTTGGGCCACAATCCGATCATCAGGATAGATCTGAATATTTTTGGCTTTTACTTGATAATGGGGCTGAGCATGGATACATTTAGTAAAAGCGGCATCAACCAATTCCAGCTGATAATTCTGCTCAGTTATCAGCTTTATTTCCTGACTTTTAAAATAGACCTGCTCAATTTCACTGGCTGCATTCCGGATTAGCCCGGCTTTGCTAATATAATTATACTGTAGATAAGTACCGGTCAGTACACTGTACTCACTTGTTAAGGTAACATCCCCACTGGCTTCAATTAAACCGGTCTCAGGGAAGAGCAGCAACTGATTACACTCGAGCAATAAGTCAGGACTGGTAAAGATAACGCCACCTGTTGCCATAATCTGGCCATGCTGATAATCATAAATAATCTCCCCGTCCGTCGTCTCCAGCGAATATGGTTGATCATTAATACTAATATCTTCAGTAGCAATTACGCTGGATGATAAGATAATCAATATATTTATCATAAAAAAAAGCATAATTCCTTTTTTATAATAGCTCACCATAGAAAATTCACTGTCCCTCCATACAATAGATCAAAATACACTACTCCCTAATCCCTATATATTCTCAAAAAAAAGCCAATTACCTTCATGTAAAGGCTGGAAAAATAGAAAAATCCATTCTACCGGCCGGTAAAATGGATTAATCCCTCTTTTTTTATTCATAAAGCCAATCCCTTGATTTTTACACTCCGGGTAGTAACTAACCTAAAACTGCTGTTAGCAGGAATAACCGCTTCTTGGCCATTATAAAGTAGACCAGCCAGTAAACCGACCGGGTGACTGATAATAACTGTTCCCAACACGCTGAGACCGATCGCGATCTCCTGGGAATAAGAATTATCGGCATTATTTATTAATTTAACCGGAACCAGACTCCCGTCAATAGCAACCAACTCGGAGAGAGCAAAGGCAACCCGCCCGTCCCGGCCAAAACGGCCCGCCTGTTCTACTTTGCTAATCACGAGCTGGCCAGTAGTTCCGGCCGGTATTACCAGGATATTATCAATTTTTATACTCTCTTCCACCCGATAGTTGATTAGTTCACCGGCCTTAATCCGGGCAGAATCAATCTCCTCAAGTAAAGTAACAGCAATTTCAATATCTTCAGTCAGGTTAACCTCCTGTTGCTTTACTTGCCCGGCCGGTAAACTCAACTCTTCCAGTTGTTTTATTCTGGCGACCAATGCCCCTTTCTGAACCATCCCAAAAACTATCTTCTCCAGTTCAGCCAGCCGGTAGCTTAAATTACCCTGACTGCTGCGATTGGTCAGAGTCCACTCCAGGGTGTTAAACAAAAAAATCAGGGAAGGATGAACATCCGAGCCCAGCACATAGTGGATAATTTGCTCGGCTCTTTCCTGCAATGATTCGGTCCCATAACTATTATATAAAGTAAATTCCAACTGCTCAATTCTTTCCTTGATCGGCAATTCACTGCTTTGCCCATAGAGGATCTGTTCCGCCTTTTCAATCAGTGCTAATGGTATAATCTGTCCATTGACCGGGTAATAGTTTAAACAGACCATCAGTACGGTAAGTAAAAAGATTATCGTAACTTTTCTAGTTAGGACTAACAAGCTTAATCCCTCCTGATATCTAAAATTTAAATTCAAGTTGTGCTTTAATATTCTCCTCTGGTTCATGTTCACTAATATTTTCGTCAAAACCGTCTTCTTTCTTATTTGTCAACTGATAGCCGACTGATACTGAGGATAGTTCATTAATATTTAAGTTGAGGCCAAAATCCCAAGTATAGGCGCTGTTCTGGCTATCCAGCAATTCCGGATTCTGCCACTTATAAGAGGCGTTAAAGGTAGCCAGGTCTTTATACCCCAGTTCCAGGCCACTAACCGTCTGGGGGTTATCACTACCAAAATCCATCTGATACTTGTATCTTAACAGCCCCAGTTCGGCACTGTACTCAACTCCAAAAACCGTAGAAAAATCCTTTTCACCAGCATCTTCACCTTCAATATAATCGGCCGAAATTGTCACATTATCTGAGGTTCTATAAGAAATCCCCAGCCGGCTCTGCAGGGTCTGTTGTTGAGTAAAATAGGCCTCTTTCTGTTTTAGCTCTTCCGGATCAATTTCATCCCCTGGTTGAGGCGGTTCAGTCGGCGGATTCGGCTCAACCGGCTCAATATTATCCAGCTTAATCTCTTTAATATCCCACCATTCTTTACTGGTTAACCCGTATTCCGCCCGAATTAAGGTGCGGTTGTTCATCTGGTATTCCATGCTGATATTGGTGTTCTTCTCTAAGACAGGGTCCTCGTTATTCTCCTGATAGTCAGCATTAAGGAAAACCCCGGGTAATGGCGACAAGGTAACTGAGTCTTGAAAATCATCATTAAGGAAAATACTGCGGTCCAGAGCAATACTTTCCGGATTGGACTCAGCAGATAATATATTTACTTGCTGCGCCTTAATTTTTCGCCCAGAATAGAGGGCAGCCAGGTCCAATAACTTGTTTTTGGTCTGGAGGGAAAAAGTATTGCGGGGGTGGGCAGGGAGATAGAGCTGATTAGCCAGTAATTGATAATTCTCCGGGTTGGTATAATAGTTGTCATTATAATAAGCATTAAAAAACCATTGATATCTACCGGCAGCCGAAACAGTCCCCGGTATTAAAACACAGAGTAGTATCAGCAGTAAAAAGCAATTAAACTTGCGCATTCCTGACCCTCCCTTCTCACTCTTTAATCAATAAGTTATCCTTAAATAAATTCGTCAAAAAAGTGCGATATCCTCCTTTAGGCTCGTTGAGAGATTTCTCAGTTTATGCAGGTATTATTATTATAACAGAATAAAATTAAGATTACTATACTGAAAAAAGAAAAATCCCCGGCTTAAACCGGGGATTTAATTGTTTTAATTATCTTTTAGAAGGAAACACTTACACCGGCGGTAGCAGTCTGGACTTGATAGTCTTTAGTATCACCATCTGTATAGTTCATATCCAGAATCCTGTAACCGGCAGTCAGATCGGTACCTTCTACGATCGTATAGGTTAGACCAAGCTTATGGGTCATATAAGTTCCCTCTTTGTCGGCATCATATTTATATGTTTTTGTGGTATAACCGAGATCGTACTCTAATTTAGCAGCACCGAGGACATAACCTAATCCTCCGGTCAGTTTAGTACTACTTTCCTCAATGGGCTTCGGATCAATAGTGGAGGCATCATCATCATAATCATAGCCATCACCATTTACTGTTTCATAGTCAAAACCGGCTTTAGCGGTTAATCCGGCAAATACTAATGGGAAATCACTCAATTCAGCACCAAAACCCATTGTGCTTTTGGTCAGGTCTTTTCCACCATATTTTGCCATGTAACCATAATTAGCAATATTTTCATAATCAAATTTCACGCAAATATTATCTGTAAGGTCATAACTGGCTCCAAATTTAGTTGTATTTTCAGTTTCAACAGCTTTTTCAACTACTTTCGGAGTTTTGTCTTCGTGCTCATCTTCCATGGTGTAATCAAAGGTTACAGTTGCTTTGTCAGCCAAGAGCTTATACTCGGCACCAAAACCAGTGGTGGTTTTCTTGTCACCGGCTTTATCCTGGTCTGCATAGTTACCCTTAACGATTAAACCTTCCAGGATCGGGGCTTCCATGCTCCCCTCAAGGGCTAGTTTGGTGTTGTCTTTTTCATCCGGATCCTGTACAGTGGCATAGAAAACACTGGCTTCCAGGTCTTCAAGTATATTAGGAGTAACCGTGAAGTTAAAACCACTGGTACCTGGTTTTACCCCAGTTGTAAAGATATCATAGTCATCTTCACCATCATCAAACAGAACTGCATCATTAAAGACAGGAGTAAAGTCTTTATGGCTGTTTTTGTAGTTAAATTCTACAGCAGCTAAGCCCAGATCAGTCGTGGCATTGAGACGAATTAAACTGGCAGCATCGCCTTCACCAGGCATACTGTAAGCTAGGTCAGCACTTACTTTAGCCAGGTCAAGATCGGTAGCGGCATTTAAACCTAAAATATTAACTGCTTTATCTTTATTTTTGTCTTCCTCAATATCGCGGCGACCGGTTACCGAAGCCTTCAGGTCAAAACCAGCCATCGACAAGGCGGTCTCGGCACCATATACAAAGAAGTCTTTTTTATCATCTTTCATTATTTCGGTCGTTCCGTCTTCTTCATATTTGTTTACGCTCTCTTTAATTTTGATCTCATTACCATGCTGATCAATATATGTCACATAGTGTTCGGCCGTTGCCGGGCTTTCGCCAACTTTTACTTCAGCAGTACCGAGGAAGGCATCGACCCCATACTTCTTCAGGTTAACACTGACCCCGTTGAATCCTTGATCATTAAAAGCATAGTCGTTTAGGGCGACTTTATTGCTGCTGTTATAGGTAAAGCCAAAGTCGTCATTTTCCAGACCCAGCTCAGCACTATCAACTTCCAGGTTGTCGGCGGAGTCTTCAGCAACAACCAGTACCTTGGCGGTCAGGCCATCTTTCTTGATGTCGGCATTCACGGTCAGGTCTTGGCTGAATTTACCATTACCATCGACTGCGATATTATCGGAATCGCCATCCCATGGATCGGTTTCGACATACTTACTACCCTTTGGTTGATCTGTAAGATTGGTTTTCTGTGCATCGGTGTAATAGTAATAATCAGTATCTTGTTTAGGAGCAGCACCATCGATTACATCATGCTGGAAGTCAACCTTATAGTCTCCGCTGAAAGCGATGGTCGGACCTGCTTCTAAAGCGGCAACTCTGGCTTCAACAGCATCAACATCAGCATAGATACCGTCAATTTTCTGACCAAGTATCTTTAGCTCAGCTTTGAATTCAAAGGTTAAGGCTTCAATTAAATTAACGACTTCTTCCACCTGCTGATCGGTTAGGTTAGTAGGAGCAGGTCCTCCGGTTCCAGGTTGGTTTTTGGCCAACATGGCCTTAACAATAGCTGTTACATCCTGAGCTTCTTCTTTGCTCAAGCTTTTAGCAGCTGCATCGATATCGTCGGCCAGCATTTCACGTTCCATTTCAATTTTATCCAGGATCCGGCTAACGACAATCGCGATCTCATAACGGGTCAGGTTATTTTTTCCGCGGAAACTTCCGTCCGGATAACCTTCGGCAATACCGGATGCAACTAATTTGTTAACTGCACTATATGCCCAGTGGTTAGCAGGTACATCGGTAAAAGGATTGGCAAATACCGGAACTGCCAGGGCCAGCACCAGGAACATAGCGATTACAGCACTATATTTCTTCATTATCAAAATTCCCCCTTGATTGTTTATAAGTTAGTTTTTATAAAGTAAGTTCTACTAACTCATTTAACAACCACCGGGAACTTTTACAATGAGTATCCTTGTTTCCTCATTGTATAATTCCCTATTTAGCTGTCAATGAGCTATTATATAGAACCCTATCATCCCTTACAGCCTCGTGGTTCGGGGGGCACCTCCTTCCTCCCACTTTTTAGCCAGGAGATGATAAGATCTTTGACAAAAATAATAAATTAAGTATAATTTTATTCAAATCATTATATATATATTCTACGTCATGCTTAAAAATCCTGCTTTAATCATAATTTTTTTTAGAATAGCCCTTTTTCTCTATTCCAGCTATTTGATCATAAGATTAATAATTCCTGAAATTAATAATTCCTGTTGTCCAGAGCAACCCCGGGGTTTCGACTTTATTTTCCTATATCATTATCTTCTAAAAAGCGCTCAGCCAGGATTATTGCTACATAGTCATCCACCGGCCGCTTCGGTTTCGACTTAATAAAAGCCAGTATCCTTCGCCATCCCCGGTATAAGTGGTCCTGCCGGTATCTCTCTTCAGCCAGCAAGGTGGTCCGACTTTCCTCAACAAGATAGACCGGCAGCTCAGTAATTTCTTCCAACTTATTTTTGATAGCATCGGAATAAGTCCCATCTCCCAGGATCAAAAAATCTACTGCCTGTTTACGGAAAAACGGAGTCAGATATAAAACTAGTTCTTTGGTCGGGATGATCTCCTGCCGGTGAACCCTTTTTTGGTAATCAAGTAAGGCCAGCCCGCATTTATCACGACCGGGATCAATCGCCAGGATCATTGGAATCCTCCCCGGACAGGGCCTGTATTTCAAATCTTAAATTGGAGTCAGACAGCTTATCTTCCCGCCAGATATCCTCAATCGCCAGGACTTTTACTTCAACGGCCCCCCGGTGGAGTTGAATCAGCTTTAAGATCTCATAAAACTGACTAAAATTAATCGTGACCGCCCCTCCTCTTTCCGCCAGCAGACCTTCTTTAACTGCCCTGGCACTGACCAGACTAAATAATTCTTTCAGTTCATTCTCTAGCTCAACCGGGTTTTTACTGGCATCAATCACGGCACTCTCGATCAATTGATCCTGCTCAAAAACAATAAAATCCTTTAATACCCGGAAAGTAGTCGGAACCAGGTCATTTTTCAGCACATTGGTTAATGCCTCCAGCCGGACGATCACCTTTTCACTACCTTTTATCCTGATTTGTTCCGGCAGGTTGAGCACTTCGTCCCGATCAACGATAAAGGCAATATCATTCTCTTCGTCAACAATTGTTACCGGTTTTTTCTTGATCTCCTGATTGGCTTCTTCCAAAAAGATCGACAGTTGATCGACTAATTCTTCCGACGGCAGTTGGGCATTGATCACCTTGGAATAAATAACATCACCCCGCTGATAAACGATATCTTCTCCCAGATAATAAAACTGCATACTCACATAGGCATCTCGTAACTGGGAAACGGTCCGTTCCAATTCCTCTTTTCGTTGATCCAACTGGGTAATCTGTTCGTTTTTGTCTATAATTGCCTGATTAAGATCAGCTATCTCCTGATTTAACTCTTCCTGCTCCACCCTCAGTTCCTCCAGTTTACTCCTGGCCTGACTGATCGTTTTTTCATATTGGTCAAGGGCCAGTTTTGATTGAACCGCCAGGTCATCCTTTTCTCCCTGTAGCAACTCCATCTGTTCCTGCAAGCTACTCCGCTGTTCTTCCAGGTTCTCAATCCGGACCAGCACTTCCTGAATCCTGAAGAGGGCCTGTCGGACTATATTGTTGGTCATTAGAATAATACCCAGGGTCAGGATCGCAATCAATACACCGGTTAAAACAGTAATAACAATTGACGTATATTTAGGGCGCAGGCCAAAAATAGATATCCGCTTTTTACCAACCTTCATGCCGATCTGGTCACCCAGATAGGCAATAAAGCCACTGATACTAATAACAGTTATAATTAATAAAAAACCATACCACACGGTCTGCTCACCCCCTTGCTCAATTACCCATTTTATATAACATATAACTACCAAAGAATAAGAAAACCAGGTTCTGCAACCAGGCTCCGCAAAAGGGAGAAATACTCCCCTGCTCGCCCAGGGCTGCCCCGACAGTCATCAAACTGTAATAAATAAAAATAATAATGATACTCAAACCGAGGCCAGTAGCCGAACCCCCGGAACGTTGCGGCTGAATAGCCAGCGGGGCCGCCAATAAGGCAAAAATCAAACTGGCAAAAGGAATTGATAGGCGCTGATGGTATTTAACCAGTTCACGGTTGACATTGTTTCCCTGGCCCTGTTTTAACTGAATAAATTCCCTTAATTCTAATATATCCATATCATTAATCTTTTTCTGTATTTTAGAGATCTGAACCGGTGAATAATTAATCACAGTCCGATATTCGTCAAATTCCCAGGCGGGCATCCTTTCTCCCGCTTTCAGGGTGAAAATCTGACCACGGTAAAACTGCCAGCTCTCCTCCGACCATACGGCTTCTTCGGCTTGAATTAGCATACTCGGCCGACCATCCTCATAGTCCTGAAAGACCACGTTCTGCATTTTACCGGTATCACCGTCAAACAGCTCTGTATATAAAACATAATCAGGCTTACCACCCTTAAAGGGGGTCAAAAAAAGATGGCGTTGGGTCAAGGGCATCTTTCGCTGATATCTAAACTGGTAAACTATCCCGGCAGCCCGGTAGTTAGCGTCCGGTACCACCAGTTCATTGACAACTATTGTTAAACCACTGACCAAAAGCCCGAGCAACAGAGCCGGGATAATCAGGCGGTAGATGCTTACTCCCCCGGCCCGTAGAGCCGTGATCTCGCTATCGGACGAAAGTCGCCCATAGGCCATAATAACCCCCAACAGTGTCGCCATCGGAAAGGTCAGCACAATAATCCCGGGCAGATTTAAAAAAAATAACTGGCCCAGGGTTAATAGGCCTACCCCGAATCGGTTATAGTAATCGATCATTTCAAAAAGCAGATTAGTCCCAATAAATATTGAGGTAAAGGCAGCAATTCCAAATAACATCGGCATGATCATTTCTAGTAATATATAACGGTAAATAATCTTCAAACTGGCACCTCTCCTTACATGCTAAACCTTTCTCCCAGGTAAAATTTACGGGCCAGCTCAGAGTTAGCCACTTCTTCAGAACTCCCGGAGATCAGGATCTTGCCCTGGTGCATGATATAAGCGCGGTCAGTAATAGTAAGGGTCTCCCGCACACTATGGTCGGTAATCAGCACACCCAGGCCCCGTTCTTTCAAATATCTGATTATATTCTGGATATCATTAACTGCAATCGGGTCCACCCCGGCAAAGGGCTCATCCAATAGGATAAAAGAAGGGGCTGTAGCCAGAGAACGGGCAATCTCTACTCTCCTTCTCTCCCCGCCGGAAAGCTGAAATCCCTTACGGTCGCGCAGATGGTTTAGTTGAAACTCCTCCAGCAATTCCGCCAGGATGCGCCGGGTTTCCGCCGGAGAAAGCTGCTGGGCTTGCAGGATCGCCAGGATATTATCGGCCACACTCAGTTTTCGGAAGACAGAAGCTTCCTGGGAGAGATAACCGATTCCCCGGCGGGCCCGTTTATAAACAGGGAGATTAGTAATATCTTGTTGAGCGAGGTATATTTCGCCGGCAGCAGGTTTAATTAACCCTACCACCATATAAAAACTGGTAGTTTTCCCGGCACCGTTTGGTCCCAATAATCCAACAATTTCACCCCGCTCCACCGTAAAGTCTACTCCATCCACTACCCGTTGCCCATTATATGCTTTAACCAGATTCTTAACCCTGATCGCCATTTATTCGTCCCCCTGTTCCTCGAAACGGAGCTGGCTATTCCCCAATAAAGTAATATTCCCGGTCACCAGGTCGATGGTTAGTCGGTCACCACCAAAACTAAAGCCATCTCCCTTTCCTTGCACATTACCTTCGAACAAGGCCTGTTCCTCTTCCGGCATAATGGTGATGATTTGGGCAGTAGCAGTAGTCTTTGCCTGCTCATAATTAAAGACCGGCTGATGTCCGGCCAGACCCTTAAGGACAATTTGTCCATTCTCCGTCTGATAATCCAGGGTTTCGGCCGTAATAAAAAACTCTTCATTTTCAATGCGGACATTACCGCTAAAATAGAGTTCTTCCTCATGCAGGTTCCCATCCAGTTGATCAGCGGTAATCGTGTTATCTTGCTGATTAAAAACTGTTTGAAAGACTATTTGGCCCTCAGCCTTGATCTTACCGGTATTTCTCGCATACTCAATCATTTCTCCCCTTAACTTCAGGTCTCCATAAACGACATTAGCATTACCTTTAGCTATCATCAGAAGCGGTTTGTTAGTTTCCTGATCAATAGTAATACTAAGTTGGTCGCCTTTGAGCTGATTGAGCTGGTTTTCAGCTTGTAGCGGAGAAATATATAAGTTAAAGCATATTATTAACATTACTGTTAAGAACAGTCCGGCCAGATATCTCTTACAACTCATACCCCTCCTCCTTCCAGGAAATAGAGGCTTGTTCTTCCCTATTACCATCAATCCTCAGGTGATGGAAAGTAAGATCGGCCTGCAAGGATTGTCCGGTAATTATGAAGGAGGGGGAACTAATCCGTACCCCTTCGCCGGCGGAGAGCATCCCTTCTCCCGTCTTCCAGCTTAAACGGGCGGTCACCAGTTCCTGCTGCTCCCTTTTGAGTAATACTGAGTCACTAAGTTCTATTTTTTCTTCCCGGTTATGATAAAGTCCCTTTTCGGCTGTAATCAAATATAATCCCTGCTGTTCGTCATTATTCGCCTCAACAGTAACTGGTGAAAACTCCAGCAAACCCCGCTTAGTAAATTCATTTACCTCACTGGCTAAAATTTCCCAACTGACCGTCTGCTGATTATTATATAAAACCAGCCGGAGGTTTTTAAATTGATGATCCGGGAGAGTGGGCACTGCTTCTTTCGTATTTAGTTGTGCTTGGTCTGGCTCGTCTGGTTGCTCGATCCTACTGAATAATAAGACTACAGTAATAACTATGAGCACCATCAATAAAAAATTCCTTCTATTTAACAAAGGGGATCTCCTCCCTCTCAGTTCAGCAATTTTCCCTCTTTTACTACAAGCTGAGCCACCCGGCAAACGGCACCGGTTGAACCGAGTTTTTCCTTGACTCCCCGGAGCTCAGACCTGAGCTGCTTTAATAAATAGGGTTGACGAAAAAAATCCCTGACTTGCTGGTAGATCTCGTCCGCATTAGCCCTGTTCTGGATTAACTCCGGAACTATTTCCCGCCCGGCAATAATATTGGGTAAACCAATAAAATCCAGGTCAAGCAGCCGGTTGGCCAACCAGTAAGTAAACCCACTGACCTGGTAGACGATAATCATCGGAGTACCGAGAATAGCTGCTTCAAGGGTAGCTGTCCCGGAAGCAACAATGATCAAGTCAGCAATCTTCATCACCTGATAGGCAGCATGGTCGACTAGTTTAAGGATCAGGTTATAATTGGCGGCAAATTCGGCAATCTGATTCTGATCAATCCCACTGGCCAGTGGTAGCACAAACTGGTAATCCGGCTGCTCCGCCTGGAGCATTTCCGCTGCCTGGAGCAGTTCAGGCAATAATTTCTCAATCTCCTGCCACCGGCTGCCCGGGAACAGGCCAATCACCGGCTGCTCGGGATTAAGTTCCAACCGGGTAAAGATCTCCGCGCGTTCATCCCTTACTTCAGCAATATCAAGGAGGGGATGACCGACAAACTCCACCCTGGCTCCGGCCTGACGATAAACTGTCGCTTCCATCGGAAATACCGCGGCGATAATCGCCTTATAGCGGGCCATCCAGCTTGCCCGCCAACGCCCCCAGGCCCAGGCTGAAGGACTAAAATAATTAACTACCGGAATATTCGCCCTCCTGGCAATCCGGGCCATTAGCATATTAAATCCCGAATTATCAACAAGGAAAATTAAATCCGGTTTTTCTTTGCGGATACAGCCCTTGAGCTCCCTCAAATTGGCCAGGTGAGTCCTGATATTGCTAAAGGCTTCTGAAAAACCAATTGTACTAATTTCAGTCGGGTCAATGACGAGTCTGACCCCTTCTCGGGCCAGATAAGTTGAACCCATCCCGAAAAATTCGGTCTCAGGGGCCAGTTCCTTAATTGCTTTAACTACCCGGGCAGCATGCATATCACCCGATACTTCTCCCGTAACTAGCATTACTTTTCCCAAAGCGTCCCCCACCTCACTCGGTTTCCGCAAAATCTCTGGCCATAATTACAATTCCATTTTCTTCCGCCAAGCTAGTGACTTGCTCTCTGGCGAGCAAAAAGGTTTTACCCGCTTCGATCACCAAACCGCTGGCGTTAACTGCAATCAGTTTTTCAATGGTAGTCTCCCCGATCGTGGGAATATCAAAACGGAAATCCTGCTGTGGTTTACTAACCTTGGCCACCACTATCCCTGGGCCACCCAGCTCACCACCCCTTATAATGGCCTGATCAGTACCCTCAATTGCTTCTACCGCCAAAATTGTTCTGTTTTTTACTACTACTGTCTGGCCAATATCCAGCCGGCCAATCTCCCGGGCTATTTTAAAAGCATAGTTCAGATCAGTCAGTAATTTCTGATCCGGCGGCCGGGAGGTTAAAACTCCTTTTCGGGGAAAGAGCTCTTCAATCAAGAAAGACTGCGGCAATACCTCAATCCCTTCCTTAGCTAGTTCACTAACAATCCCCAGTAAGATACTGTCATCATTTAATTGTTTTAGACCGGCCAGCAAACCTTCCAAACGGCTGTCCAGAACCAGACCTTTAAATAATAGTGATTTCTCGACTTTGCCGATCATCACCAATTGTTTAATATCATACTGATGCAGGGTATTGATTAAATCATTCAGGGCACCGATATTAACCCCGCTTACCTGGTCAGCTATTCCTGTCAAGGAATGGTCGACCTGCTCAAGCAGGGGAAAGGCATAAACCCGATACCCCTTTTGTTGGGCCGCCTTAGTCCAGAGCATCGGCAAACTACCCTGACCGGCGATTAATCCTATTTTCCTCAATCCAATCACCCACTAACGACAGATGCCCCGCTGGGCATTCCTTAAAAAGCGGAGAAAATGTTCGATTTCCTTACTGGTATCCAGTAACTGATCCATTTTTTCAATGGCCTGTGATACATTTAAATTGGAACGGTAAAGAATCCGGTAAGCCTTTTTTATTTCGGCCCTTAGCTTCGGGTTTACCCCATTCCGCCTGAGGCCGACAACATTTATTCCATTAACCCGGGCCGGATGACCATCGACCAGGATATATGGCGGGACATCTTTAACCACCTTGGAATGAGCCCCAACCATCGCCATCTTGCCAATCCGGACAAACTGGTGGATACCGGTTAAACCGGTAATCACGGCATAATCCTCAATAATGACATGACCGGCTAAATTGGAAGCATTGGACATGATAATATGACTGCCTAACTGGCAGTCGTGAGCGACATGACAATAAGCCATAATCAGATTATCATTACCAATCCAGGTTTCTCCGCCCCCTTCTTCAGTCCCCCGATGGATCGTCACATTCTCCCGGATAATATTATTATCACCAATAAAGAGATAGCTCTTCTCCCCCTGAAATTTCATATCCTGGGGAACCAGTCCAATTGATGCCCCGTGAAAGACTTGATTATTTTTACCGATCTTGGTCCACCCTTCGATCAGGACATGTGGTCCGACTATAGTATCTTCCCCGATCTCTACATTCTCGCCGATAATACTATAGGGTCCAATCTCAACCCCTCGACCGATCTTTGCCCCCGGATAAATAATCGCGGTAGGATCTATCTTGGCCAGATGGAGCAAATTATTTTCACGCTGTACTTTCAACCTATTCCGCCCCCTTACTTCTCTTCAAGTGCAAACATTAATTCAGCCTCAGCCACCAGTTTATCTTCAACAAACCCTTTAGCAAACATTTTAGCAATACTTCCCTTGGCTTTAATCACCTCTGCTTCAATCTTCAAACTATCACCCGGCACTACCGGTTGACGAAATTTAACTTTATTAATACTGGCCAGTAAGGGGAGTCTTTTTTCGGGATGCTCAAGTTTTTGCATCATTAAAAACCCTCCTACCTGAGCCATTGATTCAATAATCAGAACCCCTGGCATAATGGGATTGCCGGGATAATGCCCTTGAAAAAACTCCTCATTTACCGTCACATTTTTCAGTCCGACTACCCGTTTCCCCGCTTCGATCTCAATAATTCGATCGACCAGTAAAAAGGGGTACCGGTGCGGTAGAAATCGGGCAATTTGATCAATATACATCATATACTAATTCACCCCTTGCATCTATTTGCTCCTTTATCTTTTTAGCTAACTCGACATGGAGATAATGGCCTGACCTGATCGCAATAATATGTCCGGCTATAAAACCGTTTAAGGCCATATCACCGATAACATCAAGAATCTTATGGCGGACAAACTCATCGGGAAAACGTAGCGGATTAATCGTTCTTTGATCACCGATTAAAACCGCATTATCAGCACTCCCCCCCAGCGCCAACCCCCTTCGATGCAGCACCTCCCTTTCCCTTTCAAAGCCAAAAGTCCGGGCCGGGGCAATCTCATTAAAATAAGAGTTATCATCTTGATCAAACTCCAAAAACTGAGTACCGATTACCGGGTGCTCATAATCCAGGGTATAACTAATTTTAAATCCCTCAAAAGGAAGGATTACCATCGACATGTCCCGCTCCTTAACCCAGATCGCCTGTTTAACTTTCCAGACCTTACGGGGAGAATTAAGCACCTTGACTCCTGCCGTCTGAAGCAGCTTGACAAAGGGCAGGGCACTGCCGTCACCGACCGGTGTTTCTACATTATCGATCTCGATTATAATATTTCCGATCCCCAGTGACCAGAGGGCTGACATGATGTGTTCGATTGTATAAACTTCTACTCCTGTCTCCGGCAAGCCAATACAGGTACAGCGCTTGGTAGATACTACACTGGCTGGTTCAGCTTTGATTTCCGGTTTCCCGACTAAATCAGTCCGGCGGAAAACAACTCCTTGATCAGCCTCGGCCGGTAAACATCTAATATGGACCTCTTTACCGCTATGAAGGGCCAGTCCTGCATATTCAATCGGGCTAGCAATGGTTTTCTGATTATTACCCTCCCAGGACATTTTCTCCCTCCTTTCGTAATATATATCTAAAATTCAAGAAATACCTTAAAAGTCCTGCAATATTTTCTAGTTTTAATAGTAATTAATGATTTTTTTATACTTTTTACCTATCCAGGATCGGGGATTATTCAAAACTTCCTCCGGAGAACCCGATTCAATGAACTTACCCTTGTCCATAAAATAGATTTTATCGGCAACTCGGCGGGCAAAGGCGACCTCATGGGTAACAATGATAATCGAACTGTTTCTTCTGGTTTTAGCTATTTTTTCCAATACATCCAGAACTTCCGTAACTAAAATCGGGTCAAGGGAAGCAGTCGGTTCATCGAGCAAGATCAAATCCGGTTCCATCACCAGGGCCCGGGCAATCCCCACCCGTTGTTTCTCGCCACCACTCAATTTATCTACCCTCAAATCAGCCAACTCAGCTAATCCTACGTCACGCAAGGCTACCATCGCCTGGGCATCAGCTTGTTTAAGCGAAAAACCATTTTTAACAAGCCCCAGAGCGACATTTTGTTTGGTAGTGAGACGTTTGATCAAATTAAAGTGTTGGAAAACAAAACCAATCTCCTTCCTTACTTGCTCCATCTGGGCTGAAGGCAGATTATGGATAGCGATATCCTTAAAATAAATCTCACCGGAATCAGGTTCAATTAAACGATTAATCGCCCGGACAAAGGTTGACTTCCCACAACCACTCGGACCCATGATCGCGGCAATCTCACCGGGCTTAATTTGAAAATTAATCCCTTTTAACACTATATCATTATCATAGCTTTTTTTCAAATCAATTACGTGTAACATCTTGTTCCTCCTATTTAAAAATAACTTTGGGATAGTTAAGCAGGTAAAGTAAACCTGGCTTTCCGGCCGGGATAATAATTTCGTGCATAATTTCCGCCGGAGAAAACCCGAGGGCTTTTCCCGCGTCCCATTCCTCGCTATTGACCGGATTAAGCATCTTGGCTAATAGGGCAATTATTAAACCCAGTCCTCCCCCGATTAAAAATTCCGTCTTTAGATTCAAATAGGCAAAATTGGTCTGGCTTAAAAAACAAATTAAACTGAAGATCAGACCACCGCTTAAAAAGCCGTAGATATAACCGTTTCCCTGATTTAACCTGATTACACTAATGACCAGGCTCTGATCCAGGATCAGTACCAGCAATGTAAAAATAAACGCTACAATAGTCGAAATAACCGCCCGGACCTGGCTTAAAACATTAAAGATCTCCCCCCGGGTATTAGGCTGAATATATCCGGCATCCATCGGCGGTAAATAGCTAACTGCCGGATTTTTGATGACGGTTTTAATTTGCTCGATTACCTTTTCACTATTATATTTCCCCTTAATTAATAATTGGATCTGGTCTCCGGGGATGACCTGGCCGGCAATATAACTGTCGATCAAATTAATCGTCTCCACAATTTCGCTCTCGGCCATTTCCGGCAAGGAATGCTGAATATAGGAGAGCTGGTCGATAATAACCGGCAGCTGGGTTGTATTAAGTTCCGACAGAATAGCCTGAATTGAATTTAAACCCTCTTCCAGCTGACCGGTATCGACTATTTCAGCTGTTTGCTCAATCTCGGCAATAATACCATCGATCTCCTGCCAGTTAGCACTGCTATTTAAGGTATCTTCTACTCGCAGCAGGGAGTTGATCTTTTCCTGCCAGCCCTCAATCGAGTTAAGAACCGGATCCATATCCTGCAGCCTTTCAGCTACCAGGTCATAATTATTATCCAGCCCACTGGCCAGTTGTAAAAAAAGGTTTTTCAGGTCATTTAATTGCTGATACATTATATTGTTGCGGGGGACATAGATAATCTTTTCCTCAATTAAACCGGCCCCTTCCTTTAATTGATTACTGGTTGTGATCAGGTCCCGCTGGATATCGGTAATATCACCTATATTAGCCTTAATTCCATCAAGGATCAGCAGTAACTCTGACAAAAAAATGGATAACCCTTCCTGTTCCCATTCTTGCAAGGATTGACCCAGTTTGGCACTGCTTTCCTCCAGTTTACTTAACCCCTGATTAATTCCGGCCAGGTCTTCCCCAATTTTCCCGCTGTAAGCCAGTAATTGCTCACTTTGCAGCAGAAAACCATTTAAACTGGGAGCGATCTCATTTAGTTTGTCCAGAGCGGCTGCCAGCTCCCGTCTGGGATTATTAACCTTACCTTTGCCCAGAAAAATACCGGTTGAGCCATCTCGGTTCTTTTGATAAATATCGATTAACCCAGAGTAATTGCCTAAGTCACCCTGCTGAATCAGGCCAACCAATTCAGTCTCACTATCAGCGATTACCTCCAGTTCAATTAACTCCCCTTGTTGATTCCAGGCAATTAACCTGCTGCCGGTACTAATCGCCGGATTGACACTGGATTGTTCAATTATTACTTTGGTGGCATAGGAGACTAAAAAGGTTTTCATCTGCCGAAGACTGGTCAGTAGTGATACCCGCTCAGTCTCATTATTGCTGGTAACATCAATAAGGTCAGTCACCTCTCCTCTAACCACCTGAGCGACCTCTCGCTGCAATTCCGGCAGATTCTCCGGATGCTGGTTCAAGGGATACCTTATTTCCAGCAAACTGTACTGATTAAGCAAATCAGCAACCTTTTTTTTAACTTCCGGCAACAGCTCCGGTTTTTCAATAATAATATCCAGACCGTCACTGGTGGGATAAAGGAAAGCAATCCCGGCTATTCCCTCAATTAAAGAGCGAAGCACCGGTCTGGTCTCACCCCGGAAGCCCCTGATTGAAAGACGGGGTTCGGTCATAATAGTCTTACTCATAATCCCGGGGATATCCTCAAAATACTTACCTAGATTAGTATATGTCTCTTCATTTTTAAATTTCGGCGGTAACTTTAATAAGTAATTGCTACTGCCGGCAACTCTTGGCCCTGTTTTAATCACAGCACCAGGCAGGGTCTCGGCAACAATACCCTCAATTTCCTTAATGGCAATAGTTTCCTTATCACTGCTTAACATTAATAACAGGTCATACTCACCGTATTCACCGATGACTCCACTGACCATATTAGCAAAATAATTATCAGTTAGATAACCTCCAATCAAAACCAGGCCCGTTCCCAGTATGACGGAGGCTATCAGTACAATCAAAATATCCTTCCTAAAATCACTCTTAAAAAGAACCATTGCACGTCACTCCCATCTACCAACAATTATACCATCAGATGAAAGTCACTGTAAATAAACCCCAATATGCAATATTTGGATATTTAGCTATTAGAAGAAATTTTTAGCTCCAATTCAATGTTATTTTCAGCCGTGAATTGATCGGTCTTCAGCTCAAAAAGCGCTTGATCACACTTGATCCAGTCGCCATCGCTTTCCTCAATCAAAACATTTCCGGTCAGTTCCAGGGTTTCCACCAGGTCATTATAAGCAACTTGATCTCCCTTTAAAACCCGGTTATTATGCTTGATCAGTACTCCACCTTCTGCTACAAATGAATCATCATTTGTATTAAGCACCAGTTCCCGAGCTTCCAGGGTAAAGTCAGTCTGGTCTTCCAGTTCCTGCTCCATTGTAACCCCATTGGTAAAAATATACCTGTTTTCGGCCAATAAGGCCGTCATTTCGGCAGAATTTATTGTCCCGGCCGCGTGTTCCAATACTACTTCACCCTTTAATAAGGCCTTGTTTTCCTGCTGATAATAGACACCGGTCGAGGCCGTGATCCGTTCATCAGCTTCACCTTTATAAATGATAACCCCTTCACTCATCTCCATTTTGTCTTCAGTATAATATAAACGACCGGGCCGAATATGCACCGTCTCTTTGTCCGTAGCCCCTGTATCAGCTTCCGCCGACATCAAACCGGTCCAGAGCACCATCAATAGTAATACCAGGAAAACCCTTTGCACAGCTTACCACCCCTTATTAATGATCAGTTCAGAAAATCTAATTCCCGGCTACCCAGTTCAAAGATAAAAGGTTCGGTCTCACTACCTCCAACCTTAACACCCTGCCGGGGGAACAGGTTAATCCGATACTCCAAGACATATTCCGTTTCCAGATGGTTATAAGTAAAGAGCAGCTCCCGGCAATGGAGTTTTTTGCTGATATTCAGTCTGGCTTGATCCAGCCCTCCCTCTTCATAATCATAACTGGTATTTAGTTCCAGATACCACTGATCGGTCAGCTCATAGACTAAACGATTATCTATCTTCCGCAGTAAACGTTGATTTAGATCATATTTAAACTGGCTAGTTGCCTGCCAGCGCTGATCCTGATAATTACTGCTGAGTGTAAGATCAGTAAAATTGGCTGTTGCCAGGTTATAAGATGTAGCGGCCTGTACTTGCCAGTTCGGGGTTATTTGCCAGCGAGCAGAACCCTTCAATGGAAAAAAGACCTGATTATATAAATCATATCCTCCTCTTAAGGAAAGGTTCAATCCCCCCTTTAAATAGCTTAACCGGCTATCGATCCTTTCTTTATAACCGACCCGGTCAAAAATAAAGGGACTCTCGCCAAAATAAGTCTCAAATTGATAAGTATTATACCATCTTAGATTCCTGGTTATTCTGGTACTGGCATTAAGGTAATTATCATAAAACAGCAGTTTAGAAGGTTGATCATTAGTCCTGACCAATCCGCTTTGCTCTAAATTGGTAGTATGATAAAGCCGCCCCTGTAGGATCTGGGTAGTATTGAGGGTTAGCCACTCCCTTAACCGTTTACTCTCCCGATATTTCAGTTCAGCCAAGCCCCGGTAACCCTGACTCCTACTTATTTCTTCAAAATACCTCCCTAATATTAAATTATAACTGAGCGGTCCTGACGGAGCATATTTCCATTCAGCCTCCGGCCAACGGTAAAACTTCACTTCCTCTTCCGAATAAAAATTTGAAGCCTTCCTTTCCAATAAAAGCTTGAAATCTACATCCTGCCCTTTTCGGGAAAGGTATCCCTTGCCCCACCATCTCTCTTTAAAATCTTCATCCGGATTAAAAAGAGATTTACGATTATAATCAAGATAGAGCTTCCAGTTATTGTTTAGATCCCGTTTATATTTGAGATCATTAGTCAAACTCCTTTGGTCCTGGTGATCAGAAAGAAAATAATCCTTGTTACTAATCCGGGAGGTTATATTTAAATACTGGCCGTTTTGGCGGGTATTAAGATTCAATCTCCCGGTAAGATAACTATAGTGATCATAGTACTTTATTTTGAGATTAGTATCAGTCTGCCAGTTGCCCAGGGTATCATCCAGACTAATCTCTCCTTCCCATTTAAATAATCCGGGAATTTGGGTCCGGTTCTCCTGGCCAAAAAGATAAATAAATCCTCGTTTATCCGGCCGGTCGGAGAAATACTGCTTGATCCCGGCAGCCAATCCGGAAATGGTGTAATAATCCAGATAAAACTCCCCAGGGAGGTTATTCTCTTGATCAAAATAATAATAGGTAGTTTTGACAAAGTAACCCCGGCTGGCACTATAGCCAAATTCAGGGAAAAGCTGCTGCTCTTGCTCCTTTAATGAAATATAAAGATAAGGCCAATAAAAAAGGGGGAGTTTACCGTTCAGTTCCCAGAAGACCACATTTCTGGCAATTAAGTAATCCCCCGGATAAATCACTATCTCGCTGGCGGCAAAATAATAATGGGGATCTTTCCCGTGACATCCACTAAATTGTCCCGTCTGTAGAACGATCTCGTCCAGGTCAGCCATTATTCCCTCCCATTCCTCCGTCTCTTTGATCACAACCTGGTCAGCAATAATATGGAATTTACGATATTGAGCATAAACTTTACCACTAATAGTAAACTGTTCCTCCCCCTCATTACTGATTTTTTCGATCTTTTCCGCACTATAAACCCGTAATATCTCGGTATTGCCGGCTGTGCTCCCGGAAGAAGCAAGGATTATCAACAACAAAGGGAGTACCAAAAGGACGAAGAAGCGATGGAGCCATTTCTGCCAGGTTTCCCGCCAGATCAGGAGGATAATCCCCATCAAAGCAAAAAGCAGATTAGGGATCCAGGCAGCCAGTAAAGGGGATAGCCCGCCATTCTTTCCAAAAGACTGAGCCAGCGAGACGACCAAATAATACAAGAAAATAACGATGATCGTAAAAATAATACTGGCGGAACGACTGTCCTTCCTACTTAAACTAAGTGGTGTCCCGATTAAAATAAAAATCAAGGCGGCCAGTGGCATTGACAATTTGAGATGATAATCTACTAACAAAGAATCAACATTAAGACCACTGCTGGCAAAGAGATCAATATCTCTTTTTAACCTCTTCCGGTCCATTTCGGCAGTTGTCCACTGCTGTCCAAAAAACCTGTCGGTCTCGGTGATAACTTCATACTCATGTTCAGCTACCTGTAGATCCAGGGTTAGACTACCATCTCCAGTATATTTGTGATAGATTACTCCCTGCAAAATCCATTTATTGTCGACAATTTCCCCACCGTTTGCGGTAATTATCTCTGGAAAATCGTTCTCTTCAGGAAAATTATAGATCACCACTTTTTCCAGCCGATTACTCTGCTCGTCAAAAGTCTTTACGTAAAACAATCTGCCCGCAGGACCCTTAAAAAAAATATCTTCTTTAATATCAGGCATCGTCTGCTTTAAGATTGAACGCCTGATAATATTTTGGGCCTGATGATTACTCCAGGGTACTACTTCTTCATTAATAAAAAAGGTAAGTGCACTAACAAAAAAACCCCAAAAAATTAATGGTAAAATCAGACGGTAAAGACTGATCCCGCCCATCCTTAAAGCCGTAAATTCGTTCTCGCGGTTCAACCTGCCCATTCCCGACAGGGTGGCAAACAAGATTGAAATCGGAAAGGTTTGCACAATAAAATCAGGGAGTTTATATAAAAGGAGATTGATGACCAGAGAAATTGGCACCTTTTTAATAATAATAAAATCAGTTAATTGATATAAAAACCCACTAAGTAAAATAATTGTAATAATTGCTACTCCTACCAGAAAAGGATGCAAGACTTCTTTAATTATATAGATATCGATCAGCCTTTTCTGCCAGAACCTCCACATATTAACTCTCCTTCTACTTGGCTTAGTCTTTTGATCATATATATAATTCTATCATTATCCGGCAAACCCTGCAATCCAAAAAGTACCATCAAATACCTAAAGGATTTTATCATTTCATCATTAATATAATATATTAGATATTTAAGCATACCGCTTAGCAAGAAATTACATAAAAAGGCAGGTAAAAGATGAAAAATAAAAATCTTCACGCGAAACCTGATCAGCGCTTAATCGTTTTGCTCATCCTGATCATCCCTTTAATTTTAAGTGCCTGTTCCAATCATAATGTCATGAATAGCCAGCAGCAGCAATATCTGATCACCGGTCAGCTAAGAATTATTGATTCAGCTGCTATCCACCGGCAGGAGCCGGTAACCACTACCAGTCAGCAGATTGCGATTAACACCCTGCCGTTGGAAACCCCTTCTTTTAATCCGGAAGAATATATAATAAAGTTTAATCAAGCAGTCAGTGTGGATTATATCAAGCGGGAGATCCTCAGGAATAAGGGACAGGTTATGCAGGAAATCAGCAACGGTACTATTTTTAAAATAAAACTACCGACCTCAAATAGCAGTTACTTAATTGATTCCATCCAGGACAACTCCCTGATCTCCTATATCGAACCGGATTACCTGGTCTTCATCCAGACAGTACCAAATGACCCGGAATATTACCGACAATGGAATCTGGAACTGTTGGCTTTAAGTAAGACCTGGAATAGTTATCGGGGTAGTGCTGATGTTATTGTCGCTGTCCTTGATACGGGCATTCTGGATAAACACCCTGATTTACAGGGTAATATTATTGCCGGTTATGACTTTATTGACCATGATCATAAGCCGATCGATACTGACCCGGAATTCAGCCACGGAACACATGTAGCCGGTATTATCGGTGCTTTGACCAACAATCAGCTGGGTGTAGCCGGGATCAATTGGCAGGTAAAGATAATGCCGGTCCGGATTATCGGTCCGGATGGTAGTGGAAATTACAGTAATCTGATTGCGGGAATTTACTGGGCCGTAGATCATGGGGCAAATATTATCAATTTAAGCCTGGCCGGTACGGCTAATTCTTCTTCCTTAAAAGAAGCAATTGAGCATGCGATCAAGCAAGGGGTAACCGTAGTCGCTGCTGCCGGTAATAACGGAACCACCCCTATTTTATACCCGGCTCGTTACCCGGAGGTAATAAGTGTCGGAGCAGTCGGTCCAACCTCCCGCCGGGCTTACTATTCAAACTATGGACCCAATCTGGATCTGGTAGCACCTGGTGGCGATGATTCCGTTTATTCCTTTCCCAATACTATTTTAAGTACCGCCGGTTATCTGGAACAGGGACAGAAACACCAGTATACTTGGGCCCAGGGGACTTCGATGGCTACCCCCCATGTTTCCGGGCTGATCGCTTTATTATATAGTGTCGGGATCAACGATCCGCTATATATCCAGGAGTTATTAAAAAGTACCGCCGATGACCTGGGCCAGCCTGGTACCGACCAGGAATACGGAGCCGGTCTGATAAATATAAACCGGGCCTTAAATCTGGAAGATAATCCACCGGAAAATGCGCTCCTGCTCAGTCAATCCGGTATAATCGCGCGCAAGCAGGATCAGCCGACTAAGGAAGTACTGACTTCCTCTGATCAACAGGGTAAATTTAGCCTACAGCTTACTCCTGGTTACTGGTCAATCAGTGCCCAGATCGATACCAATAAGAATAATCAACTTGACCAGGGAGACTATTACGGGAAAGTAGAGGAACTACTGGTTGAAGGGAATCGCAATTTAATAATCGATCTGAAACCATATCACCCCTAAAAAAGAACCATGAACCTCAATATGGTTCATGGCCGGCTTGTAATTATATGTATTTACAGCCTATAGTTTAATACCTAAACCGATTTTAAAGTGGTCAAAATCCAATAACCCGAAGTCCAGCATTAAATTCTCCTGGAGATCAAGTCTTAGACCCAGATTAACTTGCTGGTTGATATATTCCCCCATTAGATTAATTACCGGTAAATTAGCGGGTGATTTCTCAGCACCGGTTACCTCTACTGAAACCGGATTTAAAATTTTATTTATGCCAATAAATAAGCCGGCAAAATCACCATTACCCAGCCCCAGATGACCCCTAAACCCTCTACCTAAATTCTTGCTTACCACCAGATAGAGGTCCCGGTTTTTGATCCCGGCACTGATCGCTGGTTCCTCTTTGGTCTCGCCCGACAAAACTGTTTTAGCCCTGATCCCCAGTTCGTTTTCCCGTTGGTTATAAAAATTTACCATTCCGCCAATCTCCAATTTAGAGTTAGTCATAAAGATCCCTTCAACTACCCTTTTCGAGCCAGAATAGATCTCCCCATTGATTAAAGCTCGGCTATTAATCAAATCAGCTGTCGGGACAGTAAGCAGACGATCCATAACCATTGCCTGTCCACAAACACTGATCATTGTAACGAATATTAAAATGGCAACTGCTAAAGTGCTTTTCTTCATAATTGATCATTCCTCTCTTGCTTTTATTTGCTCTTCCAGTTCTTTAACCCGTTTTAACAAATCCGGGAGCTTTCGTCTGGCTGCCTGTTCTCGCAGTTCAGCACGGTGCTCATGGGCCGGATTACCCGAATAAAAAACAGCGGCCGGTGTATTTTTTGTTACCACACTACCGGAAGCAATAACAGTATGTTCACCAATGCTGAGATGACCGGCTACACCGGTCTTACCGGCCAGAATAACTCGTTTGCCCAATTTAGTACTACCGGCTATTCCGACCTGGGCAATAATTAAACATTCGGAACCTACCTCGACATTATGTGCAATCTGGACTAAATTATCTATTTTTGTTCCTTTGCCGATAATTGTAGGATCAATTGTACCCCGGTCAATGGTAACATTAGCCCCGATCTCGACCTCATCCTCAATTATTACCTTCCCCAACTGCGGAATTTTGTGATGTCCACTTTGATCACTGACATACCCATAACCATCAGCTCCAATCACCGTGCCGGCATGAATAATTACATTAGACCCAATAATAGTATTGTACTCAATTACAACATTGGGATGGATGACGGTATTAGCACCAATTACAACCCCAGGGCCAAGGTAAACCCCTGCTCCCAGCATAACATTATCGCCAACCTCTGCCCCTTCCCCGATTACTACCTGGGGATGAATCGAAACATTACTGCCGATCTTGGCTGATTCGGCCAAAACAGCTGAGCGGGCAATACCCGGTTGCTCAAAGATCTGCGGAGCAAATAAGCCTGCAATTCTGGCATAAGCCAACCGGGGGTTTTTAACCTTAATTAAAATCTTGCTGGACTCAACCACACTTTCAGGGACAATAATGACAGCTGTCCCTGATTTTTCCGCAGCAACAAAAAAATTATCATTTTCGGCAAAAGTAATCGTAGCCGGTTCTCCCTTGACCAATCCTTCGATACCTTTAACCTCAAAGTCACCGTCTCCGACTACCTCTCCCCCCACCATTTCCGCCAGTTCCCTGACTTGATAAGCAATCTTTTGCTTAGTTCCGATCGGCCTCACCATCCTCAGTAATTCCTTGATCCAGCCGATTTATCACCTGATCAGTAATATCGTTTCCACCATAATAGACCCCGTCACCAGTAATCACAATATTATATTTTTCTTCTTTGGAAATCTCGGCTAAAACCTGATTAATCTTCTGATTTAATTCCTTTTCCGCACTCTCTTTATAATCAAGGTATTTTTGATAAATCTCGTCCAGCGCTTCTTCCCCTTCTTCCTCGGCTAACTCATCTTCCTTTTGATTATATTCTTCTTCCAGTCGTTCTCCTACCTCTAATAATTCCTGCTGTAGTTGTCTAGCCTGCTGGCTTTCCTGTAAAACACGTCCCATATCCATTACGGCAATCTTCTCTACCGGAGTACTGCATCCGGCCAGGAATACCGTAATAATAATCAATAAACCAAGTAACTTTTTTTTCATTCTATTTAATCCCTTCCTTTTCCAGAATAACCAATTCAGCTTCCAGCAAGTAATATCCTGTTCTTATATCAGCAATCAAACCCTTTAATCTGGTTAATTCCAGCTCACTCCTTTGACCTAATTCTTTCCTTCTCGCTCTTAATTCCTGCTCTAATAGCTCCTGCTGTTCTCCTAAATACTCCTCAACCTTTTGTTGATCAATAAGTTGTCTCCGTTTTAAATCCTGATTGATCTCTTCGGTTAAATTCTGCTGATATTGAAGAAATTCCTGATTAAACTGTTCTTCCAGCTCGGCCAGTTTAGCCTTACCCTCCGCTTCAATCTCAACCCGTCTCTTTTCGAGCGCTCCTTGATATTGCTGCTCTATCCCCTTAATCTTGCTTTGATTCAGCTCTTTTTCTGCTTCGGTCAACTCCAAAACTGTTAGATTAAGCCGATACGACAGGGTTTCTTGATAAAGCTGAGCCATCTGTTCTTCGGTATATACTGAGAGTTTTTTCAATTGTTCTTGCCGCAATTGTTCCCCCATGGCCTCCAGCCTTTTTTCCGATAAATCCTTTTTCAGCAAGACCTTTTCTTTAAATTCCTGTTCTTTGTACTGATTATATATCTGATATTCACTTTGAATTGCCTTTTGATAGTTATCAACTCTTTGTTGATATCCTTCTTTTATTGTTGCAAGTCCCTGGTTAATCTTATTTTCGATTACTCTTTGCTGATTTTCCAGTATCTTCTCCTGATTTTTTAGACTGTCAATCTGTTTTTCCAGGGCTGTTTTTCGGGTTTCGATCCGCTGGTCGCGGTCCCTGGCCAGCTCTAATTGCAGATCATAATCACTAACTATTACCGGTTTAACCGGAGGAGGTTCCACCTGCGGAGATGCCAAACTTAAAGATACAAAAGCGATAAAAGCGATCCCAGCTAATCCGATTAATCCAAGCAGTGTTAAGCTTAACCGGCTCAACCATTTAAACATCTCACCACCTCCCCACTAAAATTCTCCTATTCAGCCGGATCCCCTGACGGCTGTTCTTCAATTATCCCTTGATCATTGCTATCATTAGTGGTCAGCAGACTATCTCTGATATAATCTATTACATCCTGGGTCAGGTCATAGCCGCCATAAATTACGTTCTTCTTGTCCAGTACAATCCTGACTTCTTTTTCACTGGCCACCAGCGCAATAACACTCTCAATCTCCTGTAATACTTCCTGGATCAGTTCCTGTTCCTGTTGATTTAGTTTATTCTGATATTCCCTCAGCATCGCCTGTTGTTCATTTTTAGGCAGATCTTTAGCCTTATCTTCAAGTTCTGATTGCATATTTTGGGCCAGTTCATTAAGTTTAGTTTCCGCACTGTTTTTTTGCGGATGGACATTAAAGATCTCCATTACATCGACATAAGCGATTTTTCCCTTAAGATTATCAGCAGCCAATACTTGTTCCGCCGGGGAAAAACTGAGGAATACTCCGGTAATTAATATTATTATCACAAGTCCAGGTAATAATCTTTGTTTAATAAGACTCATTTTAATCTCCTTCCATTACCCTAAAATGATTGACCAATGCTAAAATGTGGTTGTCCCCCGCCATCCTCATTAAAACCATAGTCCAATCTGATCATCCCGATCGGGGTATTCATTCTGATCCCTAATCCCAGTGAATAATGGAGTTCACCCAGCTCAATCTCCGCCAGCTCATCCCAGGTATTACCCCCGTCGGCAAAAACCACCCCGGTAAAATTGTCGACGATCGGAAAACGGTACTCCACCTTCAGCAAC
This sequence comes from Halanaerobiales bacterium, assembly GCA_022360715.1. GTDB lineage: Bacteria > Bacillota > Halanaerobiia > Halanaerobiales > DTU029 > JAKSCG01. The sequence goes on along the minus strand of JAKSCG010000186.1, from coordinate 78 downwards.
AGCAGATTATTCCCGCTAAAAGAACCGTAATCATAACCCCTTAAGGTCTCCGAACCACCTAAGCGATATTTCTCCAGT
>JAKSCG010000092.1 GCA_022360715.1 Halanaerobiales bacterium | reverse complement strand
TCTCCACCCGAGCATTAACCAGAGTTGATTTCTCAGCCACTAATTGAACCCCGTCTGCTATCTCCCGATTAGATTTCAATACTTGTTTAAGCAGTTCGGTCACTTGAGCGATCTGAGTGACCTGTCCGGCAGTTTTGGCCGAGATCGTATCACTGGTTAAACTAACCTGTTGGGTGATGGCTGCTGCTTCCTGAGTAGAAGTAGAAAGCTCTTCTGCCGCCGCGGTTATCCGACCTGACCCGCCCTTGATCTCCAAAACCAGCTCCCGGAGGGTTTTTAACATTTGTTTGATGCTGCCCTTCAAATGGGCCAGTTCATCCTTTCCCTGTACAATGAGCTCCTGATCCAAATCACCTTCAGCTATTTTATCGACCAACTGAATCAGCCTTTTGATCGGATGACTGATCGACCAGGTTAAAAATAACGCTACTAAAACGGCAATAATTATCCCCAGAACTGCATAAGCAATTATAGTCTGAGTCAGCTCTTTGCCGGCCGCCAGAATGGGAGTCCGGGGTAAAGCCAGGGCCAAATAACCAATCAGTTGATTCTGATGATCAGGCAAGGGATAAGCAACGAGCCGATAAGGTTGACCACTTAAATCAATGTCCCGCCAGAGCAAATTATCTGCTGTTATTGTCGGATCAAAGCCCGGGTTATCAATTTCCAGCTCACTGAAAGAAGAGGTTACCAGCCTTCCTTCATGGTTAAAAAGCAATAATTCCATACCCAGTTCTTGATCTAAAGTGAGAAAATAATTTTGATTTAAGAGTTTACTGACCAAAAATACCCCGTTGGCCTTACTGGTTAGCTCCGGGTCAGTAATTGCCGCTACCCCCTTAATCAGGATCCCTTGACTGCTCATTTCGATCTGATTAGTGGTTAATCTGTTATCAATAATATAATTTAGTAAATCTGCCGGCAGACCGGTCAGATCGTCCGGCAAAGTACCGCGGCGGGAAAGCCTTTTTCCCCGGGGATCGATCACCTCAGCCAGATCAATCTCATATTTATTAATAAAGTTATTTGATATTATCTTTAACAGAGCAAAAATATTCCCGGTACCGGTCGCTTCTTGTAGTAAAGTCTCTTTTGCTTTAATGTCGGCAATGTTCTCTAAATTGTTGATCTCATTTTGATAAATCCGACTGGTCACCCTTTTCCCAAATAACAATTGGTCATCAATGTTTTGATTAAGCGAATTACCGGACAGTTTAAAACTATACCAGGAGATAAAAAAAGCCGGGATCAACATCACAACTAAAAAGGAGATTAAAAGCCTGGTCTGTAAAGGATAATTTGTGATAAATCTCTGCCAAAATAAAATAATATTCAAGCTTTTCTTTTTATTTTTTTTGCTCAGACGCAAATGTATTCACCCCTTTCTATTTCCCAAGATCATTTATAAATGAAAGATTAACAAACGTTTGCATAAGTCTTGCTTTTTTTGAAAGAGGGGTAAAACTTATCTCGTCTTTTTGAAGCCCCTGCTAAGGGGTGGAATCTGGTCCATTTTTAAGGTATTATATGTATTAATCCTTATGCAAACGTTTGTCTCTTGACAAATAGAATTATATCACAAGGTAATGTATTTTTCAATAAATTTTTTATTTTTGCTTTTTTGCAAAAACCTGCAGCCTTGATGCATAGAAAAATGCACTGAAAAGTGCATTGTAAATTGATGTTTCCGGAATAGGATCTATCCGCCATGATCTTTTGCATTTCCAAAGAAATCATCTTTTTAGTATAGTTTTGTTATTGCTTATATATATCATTCTCTTGGATATATTCACAAGATTACCTTAACTAGCCAATAAAATCAAGAGTGGTTTTTTATTGTTATTCACCTGTTTCCAGATACTCTTTCAATCGTTCTATATCCATTCCATCGATACCAAGCTCTTTCAAAGAATGGCCGGATGTCCAACAATTCTGTTCCATAATCGCACTCCCGATGTGTACCATAGAGTCCATCATGGGTGTCTCCACTCCAATACTCTTTGCCAGCTTCGCCCAAATCGCAATACCATATGGTATATCCTCAGAATAATAACGGTTTTTCAGATCAGCTGGTCCCTTGATTTTGGTAATTGTAGGGTGCTCAGCTACTGCTTCATACAGATCGTCTGTAGTTATATCAGTACGTATAGTATGAGCTAATATATCCCATTTATAACCGAATTGTTCTAATAGTGCAATGCGCTCTTTATCCACTACTTCTGTTGTTCGTGCAACGCAATGGGTAAACCCTTCGGTGTAACAGAAGAACTCGCCCTTTGCATACTCAATCCTCCCTGCGTTCAGAATACAACCTGGAACGTGAAGAACTGGATTCATGCTTGAAAGACCGCACGCAACGATATTCTCTGTCGCCTTGAGTCCGTCAAAGAACTGAGAGAGCTCCTGAACGGTTTTATCTGTTTTAGAAGCAGGTATTACACCTACCTTCAGGGGATTAAAACGGTTCATCACAGTAACTTCTCCCTCGCCGGTCAATCGAGCGGCGTAGGGTAATGTATCAGTTTCTGCTATCACGATATCCTTTTTAACCTTTTGGAAGGTTTTCCAAAAAATCAAACTTCCAAAGGTGCCCGGCAATAAAAACACAACCTGTCCGGGCTGTATGACATTAACTAACTTCTCTGCGTATTCCTTGTGCGCAAACGCAGGTACAACAACCAGAATATAACGAACTCCAGCCAGAGCGACTTTCAGGTCGGTAGTCACCATTGCAATAGAAACCGTGTCATCCCCACATACTCCAGAAATTTTGATTTGCTTTGTGTTGAACACTTTTTCCATTCTCCCGGCAAATCTCTCATCCTCACACATATGAACTTCAAATCCACGAAGAGTCAGATCTGCTGCTGCTGCATGAGCTCCGTTGCCACCACCTAATACTGCTACCTTTGTCTTTGTCATAAAAATTCCTCCAACTTATTGTAATCTGTTTTGATTATTATAGCTTTACAATACCGTCACACAGATTTGATACTATCCTTTCAGACAAATCAAGCCTTGGCTTCTATTTTAGAACGTTTGAATAAATAACGTATGTGGTGAATTAACATATATATAAATAGTACTATTCCACCAACACCCGAAGCAGGATATACCACACTGACAAATTTATTGAATGGTATTATTGAGCCTGTAAATACTCCGATAAGTGTAATAGCTATAACAATAGTTCTTTGCTTTGTAGTTTTATCTTCAGCAAATCTTCTTGCAAAAGACCATAAAAATCCAGTTACAGTTGTGAAGATTGAACATATGATAACTATTGTGAATATAAAAGCCAATACAGGCATGTTTTTGCTAATTGCTGTCAGCATAGGTACTTGAACACCATTTGCAACAATATAATCAATATTTAGTGCGATCGTATACGAAATCAAGAGGATAGCAAGTGAGAAAAAGAAACCTGCCGAGAGACCGCTGGCAATTGCTTCCTTTGTACTCTTGATATTTTTTTTGCCTAGCGCTATTACAAACGGAAACGATGTTATTATACAGCATCCAAGATAGTAAAAAGGTGATACAAAAGGATTTTTAAATCCAAATAACCCCGGCTGTATAACCTTACCTTCTGCTACGTACTGTGGAATGTTTTTCTGTGCTTCCATGATACCTACATCCGCAGTTATAAATGAATTGATACTGGTAATAACTATAAATGCAACTAAAGCAATCCCTATAAAGCCTAGTACATCTTTAACTCTTTCCAGTCCCATACATACAACAACAACAGTAACTGCACCTAAAAAGGTTGCACCTACATACACCGGCAAACCAAAATATTGGTTTATCGCGGCACCAGAACCAGCGTACATAGATGTTGTCATTACACCAAGTACAATCAGGGTGAAGACGTCCAGTATTTTGGCACCTGTTTTACCACAATAAAATTCAAAACCCTCACTTGGGTTATCAAAAGATTGTATACGTCCTGTGTTAAAAGCCCACGCTGTAAAAATGGTAATAACGATAATTGGAAAAAAAGGTGTTATAATAGTCCACATTCCTCCGCCGGAAACAAAATTTTGGAGTGGGACCTGACCAGATGAAAACCCTGAACCAATGTTCAAAGATGCATACGCAAAACCCATCAACAATACTGTTTTCCAGTTAATAGATGATTTCGATAATGTCTCTTTCAAATTTCTTTCCTCCCTTAAAAATATAATATTTTTTTATATCTCTTAGTTGTTTTTGGAAAAAGTATCTATCAAAACAACTCATCCCAAACAGCAAAAGAGTTATAAACTCATTAACAGATCAAGATTTGATCAATTTGGTGTGATATTAAGTTTCCCATGTCAAACTATATCCAACCACTGTAAGGTCTTTGTGTTGTAGCATGATGCAGCCATTTAATCAGTGTTATAAAATCAAAAACGGGTACTTGAGTAGCTTCCTGTATTGCTGCTGCATAAGGAGGCATATCACTACACTCAAGTAATATTGCACCTATATCATCACCATTTTCAAATAATTCACATGCAGCAGACACAACTTCTTCTTGTACCTTTTTGTTATCAAAATAACCCCTGTCTTCAACGATGGCAGAAAATTGCTGTGCATTCATCATGTCTTTTACTATTAAATCAATATGGTCTTCTACACAGCAGCTCCTTAGTAATTCGGGAGTAAACATGGATTTATTGGCAGTGAGTATTCCTATTTTTTGTCCCGGCTTTAACAAAGACCTTATCCAGGGTAGTTGAACCAAACTAGATAATGCTACGGGTACATCTAGTTCTTTAGCAACTTCTTTATGGAAATTACCAAAAAACCCACAAGCAGAACAAATTGCCCTAACTCCCTCTTTATCCACCATGTGTTTTGCCGTTGCAATTACATCATCAAGAATAGTCGGATCTCCAGAAAATACTCTTTCATTACTAATATTAGGTACTGCTTTCATACGCACTGGAAAATCGTAAGTATACGCATTAACAACATTTCCCGGTAACATGGGGTAGTGTACATTTTCGATATATACTATTCCTACCGAGTAACCGGCCACTTGTTGATTATCTTTCATACGAATTAAGCCGCCATTATTTGTGTTGTCTAAAAAACCATATCTTCTGCCTTCCAGTTTTTTTTTCATTTTATATTTCTTCCTTTTGTTTTTATATTTTTAGAAAGTACTGTGCTACATTCTTAACTCTTAATACCAGCCAGATAATTTACCTTAGCACAGAGTACCTTGCATCTTTTTAACTCGGCACACGAATTCATCTGTAGATGACATACATTGTTTTTGAAGTTGATAGATATTCTCGATAGTTCCCTCTACCGTATCATTCACGATTCCCTCAATACTGCTGGAACTAAGGCCTTTTTCAGCCATTAACATTGCATGTAAAGCACCAACCAGACCTGTGTACGATCTATAAGCACAGCTTGGTTTTGCGCCATCACAGATAGCACCCGCCATGTTGCCCAACGAAGAACGCACGGTATCTGAGATTTGTTCTACAGTGCAACCATGTAGATAAGCCACGCCACTAGCTGCAGCAGCAGTTGCTACACCGCAGCAATAGCACATTGGAGACAAGTGTGCATATTCGTTAGATTTATAATCCAAATAAATGTTCATTAAATTTGAAAACGCCACGGCACGCATAATTTCTTCCTCGCTACAATTAAGGTATTCACCGGCCGCCATAGGTGCCATACTCGAAAGGATACCCTGATTGCCACTTCCAGTGTTACTCATAGCAGGGTAATCACTGCCGCCCATACGTGCATCTAAACCAGCGATAGTCCACATACAGATGTATTCAATCTCATCATTGGCGATTACCCCCTTTTCGATATTTTCTTTTATTGTACGAGCAACTTGTAATCCGAATGGGTTATCTATTCCATCTTTACAGAGAACTTTAGTTAATTTCATAGCTTTTTTAATATGTGTTAGATCGCTGATTTCGCAATTTGTACAAAAATCGTAAATACTTTTCACTGAGAGGAATGAAGAGTCCAAATGGTGTTTTTTCTCAGCTTCTAGTGCTGCTGTTTCTTCTTCACGACTACCAAACAGTACTTTGCCGTCCTTTTCGATATATTTGATACCATTATGCTCACTCCACATACTAACAGTAACTGTATGTTGATCAGTTTCCAGTGTCGTTTTCAAATAAATCGAAGGAGCTGGACTAACCATATCAATAGAAATTCTTTTCTCCGCTATGAACTTCTCTATAAGCTCTTCTGCGGCTTTCACGTCCGCTTCCGTTACATTGTTGAGCACTTCCATATCTAAATCAACGCATCCAGCAGTGATGCCTAGAACTGTTGATAGGAAGCCACCGCGTTTACCTCCAGTATTTGGAATCCCTACCGATTGTACGCCAATTACCATAAGACCAGAGCCCACCATAGTAATACGCTTAATTTTACCGGGTGCATATTTGCGTGCTGTAGCTCCATTAAGAGCAAACGCTACCGGTTCGGTGCATCCTAACGCTGGAATAAGCTCAGTTTCCAAAATTTTCACAAATTGATTTTTTTCCATAATAATTCTTCCCTCACTCTCTGATATATTAATCTCAACGGCAATTGCCACATCGATCCTCAACACTACTTCACAGTATAACACTGTAAAAATGTTTTCTGGTGATATGCAATACCTCACTATCCTCATCTTACTATATAGTGGACTTATGTTCGTTATTAAGGATTAGTGATGCAAAAAAAAAATTCTTCTTAATTCTCTGTCTACAAAATATCATATAAATAAAAAAAAGTCAACAATTATTTTACTCTAGCACATTTTCCAATAAGGCAGTTATATGTTTTGCCTAGACAGTCACCAAATGAACTCGTATGATATAACGAAATGACTTTGGAACTAACTACTGTTGTGAGGCTCTACTCATAGCTGACTAAGAAGTGTATAATCGCATCGTCTTTGCCCTTACATATATACCTGTGGTCTTCTGTTGCATCGAATGCAATAGCGCTACCCGCTTTGATATTGTAGGTAGTTGTACCGATTACTAAATCGATCTCGCCTTGGGAAACCGATAAATATTCAGTACAACTATTTTGGTGGTTTTCGGATACATAATTGCATCCTGGTTTGAGTATACCATAAAAAAGCTCAAATCCACTTAACGGTGAAAACGGGAAAATACAGTAGATTAGAATACGTTCGTCATCATCCGTCAGCGGAGTTATATCATCTATACTTTTTACATTATATAGTTTGTTTGTGTTTTCCAATAGCGTTTCAAATTTAATTTTTAGTCCATTTGCAATTTTCCAGACAATAGCAATTGTCGGAATTGATTCCGAGCGCTCTATTTGGCTGAGCATAGTTTTACTTACCCCTGTCATGGAAGCAACCTCGCTCAGGCTTAGACCCCTCTTATTTCGGATGTTTTTTAGTTTTTTACCAATAACAGAATACTCATTCATATTAATGTTACCTCTTGTTTATCATTTTTGATGTACCAATACATCACTATATCATAGGATACACCATAAAATATTTGTAGTCAACATAAAAAATAACTTAAGTTTTATCAGACTATCAACAAAGAGGTATCTGGGTAGTTATGCAACTATTTTTAATAATTGCAATTGGTTTATAGCCATGTTTTCAAAGTTCTATAAATAAAATATTAAATTTAAAATCCCACCACAACTCAAATTGCCTGGCTTGCTGATATGTTAAGCTTTTTATTTGATTGGTAGTTTAAGTTTTGGGGAAACTCTATGTAAATTGGGTATTGACAAAATAGAATAATTCATATACACTTACAATGCATTATATCATACGTTTGTTCTATATTGCGAACAAATCGGTTTATTCATATTTGATCTGCAAAGAGCAATGCCAAAGCGTTACTATGGTATCTTTGTCAGAAAAATGGTGCAATTTTTGATTAAAAGGAGGATATTATATGGCAATTATTACTATTATTGGTGCAGGGAATGGTGCCCACGCATTGGCTGCTGACTGTAAGCTTGGTGGCGCAGAAGTCAGAATGTACGAGTTTACAAGATTCAATAATAAAGTTAAAGGCATTTTGAACAGCCGACGTATTCGTTTTGAAGGAATTGAGAAGAACCATGAAAATTTTAAAAGGAATGGCACAGCTGTTTTAGACATGGTTACATATGATATGAAAGAGGCTGTAACAGGTGCAGATCATATTTTGATTTCTGTACAAGCACAAGGTTTTGAAGCAGTATTTAACGAACTTGCACCTCTACTGGAAGACGGGCAAACTGTCAGCATTTTCCCTGACAACTTTGGGAGTTTAATACTTCGCCGTATCATGAGAGAAAAAGGACTAGATACCAAAGTTATTATTTCGGGTTATTCATCGTTGGTTTATGGTGCAAGGTTGACCGAATATAACAACATGGAAACAGAAACAGATGTCGTTAATGTAATGTACCGTGAAAATGAAATTAGAGTTGATACTCTACCTTCTAGCGATTTTAATGCTTATCTGGCTATTAAAGAAGAAATTCCTGCATTAGATGCGACAACTCTGATTCAAGGTGATACTGTATTGGATATTGGTCTTTCTAATGTAAACGTTCTATTGCATGTTCCTGCTGTGGTATTAAATGCAGGAACTATTGAGAACTGGGGTATCATTCCCCATGTTGGTTCTCGCGATGCATTTTATGACATCTATGCTCATGGTGTTTCACCAAGTGTAGGTCGTGTACAGTATGCTTTCTATTTAGACCAACTTGCTATTGCTAAGGCTTTTGGCGTAGACATGTGTCATATTGAAGAAGATGTGCTACAGTCTCGTATGGGTCTTATTGGTCAAATGATGTTCGGGGAAGATTTCCGCCTTCCGTTTAGTGAACCTCTAGATCAAAATACTTGGTTGCCTGCACCCAAAGGAGCACGTTTCACTATGGATTCTAGATATATCACAGAAGATGTACCGGTTGGTTGCAGTGCTGCTATCAGTTTTGCAAGCGTTGTACAAGTTAAAACTCCAGTTATCGATGCAATGACAAATCTTTCTAACATTATGATGGAAACTGACTACTGTGAAAATGGCTATGATTTAAAAACCTTTGGCCTAGAAAAGATGACGGCTGAAGAAATGGTAGAATATATGCGTACAGGCTCAAAATTAATTGACTAATTGTTTGACCTCCCACCATTTGCAATTCAGTTAAACCTTGTAAAGATATTGCTGATGACGAGGTATTGGTTATCTTAACTTAATCAGGGGGCATAGAGAATCACGGGAAATATCGATACCAATGTGGTTTTTGTCTTCTTTAATTAGGCAAAGGGTGTTTAATACGGTCTTAAATTCTCACGTAAAAAGTCATAAATAATGCGGGCTGTCTTGGAACTAATTCCCTCGACTTCCTTCAGCTTGCCGATATTAGCCTTCTTTATCGCTCCCAGGGAACCAAAATGCTGTAATAAAGCCTGTCTCCTGATCGGACCCACGCCCGGGATATGATCAAGCATGGTATATGTCAGGCGACGGGAACGGAGCTTACGGTGATAGCTAAGAGCAAAACGGTGGGCTTCATCCCTTATTCGCTGGAGCAGATGCAGGGCCGGAGAATTTTTAGGGATAATAACCGGCTCGCTTTTCCCCGGGAGAAAAATCTCCTCCTCTTTCTTAGCCAGGCCAATAATCGGCAACTCAGTTAGTCCCAGACTGCTGAGGATCTCAAAAGCAGCACTTAACTGTCCTTTACCACCATCAATTAATATTAAATCCGGTAACTTGCCTTTTTCCTGGATGATCCGTCGATAGTGCCGCTCTACTACTTCCTGCATCATCGCAAAATCATTTGGTCCTTCAACTGTTTTTATTTTAAAGCGGCGGTAATCCTGTTTGGAAGGAAGTCCCCCCTTAAAGACGACCATTGATGCCACCGGATCACTACCTTGAATATTGGAGATATCAAAACCCTCAATCTGCTCGGGTTTCCGGTCCAGATTCAAATACTCGCCAAGTTCAATTACCGCCTTAACCGTCCTGGTATCTTGATATTTCTGCCGGATCAGTTCTTTCTTCAGGTTTTCCCAGGCATTTCGACCGGCCATCTCGACTAATCTTTTCTTTTCGCCCCTTTCTGGCACTAATATTTCAACTTTCTTACCCCGCTTCCCTTTTAACCACATCTCCAGCAGTTCGGTCTGTTCAATCCTATTTTCCAGTAATATTTGATCAGGGAGCTGAATTGCTTGATCGTAGTACTGTTGAAGGAACGACTCCATGATTCCAGCTTTAGTTTCGTCTTTAGAACCCTCAATTAAATAATAATCCTGTCCGATCAACCGTCCATTTCTAATCATCAAGATCTGTCCACAGGTATTGTCCTCCTGATCAATGGCCAGGGCAATGACATCCTGATCGATGTTCTTACCGGACATTACCTTTTGTTGAGTCGATATACTCTTAAAAGCACGGATTGAATCACGCAAGCGGGCCGCCTTCTCAAAATTCTTTTGCTGAGCAGCCTGATACATCTCCCTTTCTACCTTCTTCAGCAGTTGCTCATGCTGCCCGGAGAGAAAGAGGCTGACCTGGTCGACCAATTGATGGTAAGCCCTACTGTCAATGGCAGCAATACAGGGTCCCACACATTTTCCGATATGGTAATTTAAACAGGGTCTGTTTTCCGGTTTACCAACCAACAAATTCTTTTTACAGCTTCGCAAGGAAAACAGATCCTTTAAAAGATTAATTGTTTTATAGATACTATTTACATCAGTAAACGGCCCATAATACCTGGCCCCATCATTCTTTACTACCCTGGTTTTAAAGATCCGGGGAAAATCTTCATTGCTGGTTATCTTGATATAGGGATAGCTCTTATCATCCTTTAATCTAATATTAAAAACGGGATTATGCTTTTTTATTAAATTGGCTTCCAGAATAAAGGCTTCAACCTCAGTATCGGTTACTATCGAATCAAAGTCAGCGATATGCTCAGCCATAACCCGGGTCTTATAAGTATTATTTCCTTTGCGAAAATACGATCTGACCCGGTTGCGCAGGGACTTAGCTTTGCCGACATAGATTATCTCCCCCAGTTCATCTTTCATTAGATAAACCCCGGGTTTCGGAGGTAGTTGTTGTAACTGTTCTTCGATCTGTTTCATCTTTTTATCACCAGACTTATTTGATTTGCCGTGATCATATATCTTATTATAACAATAAATTTTAGTAATTTAAATCTAAAATATAATAAGTATAGTTAGCCTTGCTCTATCAATAGCAAAAGAAAAAACTTACCCTGTAAACAGGGTAAGTTAAGGAGTATATTTTAATTAACCAATCGGCCGGGCAAAACCAACGACTATCGGGTAATCACCACTTTCTTCACCGAAGAATCTAATTTTAAAATAGAATCATGATTCAGTTCTCGGCAATCAAGTACTTGCTCATCAATGCTGACACTTTTTATCTGGTAATGATTAACCTTTAAAAGAAATGAGCTGTAATTCTCGCTATAACCGGTATAGGGTCTTTCGATCTCCACGGTAATAGTATTCTGCCTCTCCGTCTGTTTAAAGGTATAAATGTTATATTGGCCATTTTGATAATTAAAGGATTCTCCATCATCCTGGTAATGGGTATAACTATCTGTCCCGGGATAAAGATCAAGGATCAATTCCTTATTCTCTCTTTCCCCTAGATAATTTTGGCTTTGATAGTTTGGAATAATACTACCTGCTTTAATATAGAGTGGACAGAGATCCAGTGGTGCATCCCGCACGATTCTTTTCCCTCCCTCAATTATCTCCCCGCTCCAGTAGTCAAACCACTTACCCACCGGCAAATAGAGGGCCCGGAAAGTCTTACCCTGTTCCAGCACAGGGGCTACCATGATCTTTTCCCCGAACATAAACTGATCATTGATTTGATAAGTATTTTGATCATCCTGATATTCCATCAATAATGGTCGAATTACCGGCAAACCGGTTTTTTCACCCTTCCACATTAAATCATATAAATATGGGATCAATCTGTACCTTAAATTAATATACTTACGACAGATCTCTTCAGTCTGTTCGTCAAAAGCCCAGGGTTCCTGATCTCTGGTATACATGTTACTATGATTCCGGAATAAAGGGGCAAAGCTCCCCACCTGAATCCAGCGTGATAACAATTCGGCACTACAATCAAAACCAAACCCACCGACATCAGTTCCACAAAAGCTGATCCCACTGAGCCCCAAATTCATCAGCATTGGTAGTGACATCCTTAAATGTTCCCAAATACTCTGATTATCCCCGGTCCAGACCGTCGAATACTTTTGTGTTCCCGCATAACAGGCCCGGGTAATAACAAATGGCCTTTTGCCGGTCTGTTCTTTCACCCCTTGATAGGTTGCTTTAGACATTAAATGACCATAAACATTATGGATTTCTCGGTGATCACTGGGAAATCCGTCATTTTTAAATTGAACATCATCAGGTAACGGTCCCGCAAAACTGGCCGGTTCATTCATATCATTCCAGATTCCGGCTACCCCAGCCTCAAGTAACTCCTGATGATTTCTTCCCCACCACTTACGGACACTCTGCTCGGAAAAATCCGGATAAACAGATTTTCCCGGCCAGACTTCATTAACATAGGTGATACCATCACGATCAGTCGCAAAATAACCCTGCGCTAACCCTTGGTCATAGATACGATAACCGAGGTCTTTTTTGATCCCGGGATCAATAATAGTAACAACCTTATAACCCATTTCCTTTAGTTCCTTGATCATCTCCGCAAAACCGGGAAACTTTTGCTCATCCCAGGTAAAAACCCGGTAACCATCCATATACTCTATATCCAGATAGATAACATCACAGGGAATCTTTTTTTCTCGGAATTTAGTAGCAATCCCTTCAACCATAGCGCGGTGATCATAACTATGGCGACTTTGCTGGTAACCTAAAGTCCAGAGCTGCGGGAGTGGAGTTGTTCCGGTAAGATAAGAATACCCCTTAACTACTTCTTTAATTGTCGGTCCATAAAGAAAGTAGTAATCTAAATTACCGTCTTCAGCCCCGTAGTAAAGGTATTTACTATTTTCTTTTCCCAGGTCAAAAGAGGCTTTAAAGGTATTATCAAAAAAAAGTCCGTAGGCTATTCCTTCGCGCAGGGTAATTAAAAAAGGAATTGATTTATATAGTTTTTCAAAACTTTCAACATGAGGATTAGGTTCATCTGTATTCCACATCTGATAATAATATCCTTTTTTATTCAGATGGCCGGTCTCCTCACCCAGTCCGTAATAATATTCATTACCAATAATCTCTTTTAAAACCTGGATTTTCTGTTTTTCGACTTCATTAATAACACTATGTCCTTCCAGTGCCATCAGATCTTTTTTCCCTTTTCTGATAAAAGGTTCCCGTTGCCCCCGGTAATCCTTGCAGATGATTTCTCCATTGCAATCAAAGAAATCAACTTTAAATCCGGCATTAACCTTGACAACTATCCCCGGAGTTTGAATTGTTACAGAGTCATCAGCTTCCTTTACTTCAAGATTTATTTCTTGTTTTGTCTTTTTCTCAATTGCTCTTGATACTTGCTGTTCTCGCATTAACGGGGCATAAACATTAATAATTGATGGGGTTATTACTTCAATTATTCCCCGCATTTCTTGATAATCAAATATTACCTTGTTTCCTACTACCTGATAGCCAAGTATTTTTCCCGCCAAAATTATCACCTCTTGTTTAATGTATTTTATAGTTCTTACAATATCATTTGAAACTTCAAATCTCATAGTTATTAATTTTCTTGGGCAGATCAATATTACCTGGTTTAATCTATTCTCTCCTGGCTGTACTTTCTCTTATTTTTAACTCAACAGGTAAGATGATCTGTTTACCGTTAGAATTATTTTTTCTATTGATCTGGTCTAATAATAATTGAACAGCAGTTTCTCCTTTTTGATAAATATCCTGTCTTACTGTGGTTAGGGACGGAATCATATACTCACTATAAATAATATCGTCATAACCCACTACTGAGATATCCTCCGGCACCGCCAGACCCAACTCATTTAAACCCCTGATTAATCCCATCGCCCCAATATCCGACAAAGTGAAAACAGCTGTTATTTTCTCTTGGTTAGAAAATATTTTCTGGGCCGCATGATAACCCCCGGCGATACTTGCCCCTTGATCCATAATAAGGTTTGGATCATAAACGATACCAGCCTCTTCTAAGGCCTGACGATAACCTAAACACCTTTGATAATCAACCCCTTGTTCAGCTAACTTTCCTGCTACAATTACTATTTTTTTATGCCCGAGGCTAAGCAAGTGTTTGGTGGCCAGATAACCACCCATCAGGTCATTATTATAAACTTGATAAATCCCCTGCTTGGTAAGATAACTATCCATAAATACACAGGGAATAGTCAAGTTTATTATATTTTTAAACAGCTTGGTTTTTTCATCGAGGCCAATAACAATTATTCCATCCAGATATTGTTTATTGATAAAAGTTAGATCATGATCATTTTCAACCCCGGTTAACATCACATTAAATCTTTGGTCTTTCGCTCCGTTCTCCACACCATTAAGTAGTTGCCAAAAAAAGGGATTATCTTCAAACTTACCTTTTTTTAGATAAGGTACAATAACACTTATTAGTTGTGAATTTTTATTTTTAAGCTTCCGGGCGGATATGTTAGGAGTATAGTTATGAGCTTCGATAATTTTTTTTACCTTACGGGCCGTATCCTCTGATACCCTTCCGGTATTATTCATAACATTAGAGACTGTGGCAATTGAAACCCCCGCCTCCCTGGCTATGTCATTTATAGTCAGTTTCATTTATTTCACCAAGCTTCTAAATTAATCGTTTAATCAAAATTAAAACTAACTTTTCTAGTATTTACGTTAATGATTAGTTAAAGGTTTAATCATTTATTTATAGTTTAAATTATTACTTTAAGAATGTCAATTATATTTTATCTGAACTTTTGTTTCTAGTAAAACCGGTAGGATCATCAAAGGTATTTTTACCCTCTAATTTTTTTATTCCCCATCCCGCCCTTTAACGTCTTTCTGGCTATTTGTAACAACATGCCCTGGCAATTAAAACCCGCTGCCTTAAACCCTTGGAAAGTTGATCCCTTTTCAGAGGTGGGGTCTACTTGCAGGACCTTAATGTGACCGCTATTTGGTACTAGTTGACCAGTAAGCATTTTAATGGTAGTGCTTTTTCCGGCTCCATTAGGTCCTAAAAAACCAAAGATTTCTCCTTTCCCAATAAGTCAGCCTATTTTGATTGATTATAGCATAGTGAAAGACAAATCAATAATTTAGTATATCATTTAGAATTGGGTCGATATTGTTAAGATAATCATTGATCGATAATGTTTTAATAACATCAGGATAAAAGGAGTCTAATTCTTGATTATCCAGATTAAAGTATTTTGTTGAATATGATATTACCAGTTTTGAATTGGGCAACTTAAATTTTCTCATATCTCCAAAATGATTTGGTTTTGCTCCTGTCGGTTCACCAAAAAAAATTGCACTTGTATTTTTCCTAAAATCAACAGCATACAATAATCCTGCTGAAAAGGTATTTCTTCCGACAATCACAAATAAATTCCCTTGCTTGTTTATCTTCTCATTGCTTTTAATCCTATTAATCAGCTTATTATTAGGTATATATGTACCGCCGACATTATTTCTCAAATCTATGATCAGCTTATCTACATTACCGGCTTCAACCTCTTTAATTACATCATTAACTATTGAATCTATAATCTTACTTTTACAAAAATAAAAATATATTATATCTTGATTATTAATATACTGAAACCAATTTGAATAAGTCTGCTTAATAAGTGAATATCGACCATTTGTATCTTCTACGAGCTCCAGACTGTTTATTTTTTCCGGACTCATAGCGACCTCTAAATATTTATTTTCTTGATTCAAAAAAGAAAATGTCATATCATTGTCTTCGATTATACCTAAGTATCTTAAAACCCTTGGATCCCTGATCAATTCCGGAGCCTTATTTATGACCATATATATATTTTCATGCGGAATTAAAGTAGCTAGTTTTGGTAAAATAGTTTCAATAGATATGCCATTTATTTTATTTAATTTACTTCCTATTAAATACTGATATTTTTTTATAGTGTTTATAACATAATAACCATTATCAAACCAATATAATTCAATCGGATAACATAAATCAGCTCCTGTAATAAAGTTTCTAATTGCAGTATGCGAATCGCCTATATCAGCAATTATATCCAGCATTCTTAACTGTACTTCATCTCCTTCTGAGTCCGGAACATCATTAATAAGATCATTAAACATTTTATCCAATTCAGTATCGGAGATATTTGCATATGCATCTTTATGCCTAACGGTAATTTCTCTTCTTAAATACTTGATATCCTCAAGCCACTCCTCCGAAGATAGTTGTGTTTGCTTAATTGCAACTATAAACAAGGTACTAAAAAAATCAAAATTTATTAACACTATTATAATTATTAAAATTAATACTAATAATAAATATTTTTTCATAGTTCCCCCCTAACCGAAATAACGTATTGTCAAAAAATCTTTTAATCTTATAGTCAAATCCTTGTTATATTAAGGAGTCTTACTCAATTTCTTTGTAAAGTTTATTATGTTTTCGTACTTTTAGAAATAATTAAATACCAGTTTTTACAATCAAAGAATAATATAATATTAATTAATTGTCAAATTGCACCCCATCAATAGCAAAAACCAGGATTAACCCGGTTTAGCTAAAATATATTTATACTATCTTATCACTTATTTCCCAATACCCTTTTTAAAAACTGTCCGGTATATGATGCCTTGACCGCAGCAACATCTTCCGGGGTGCCGACAGCGATCACTTCACCACCGAGATTTCCCCCTTCCGGCCCCAGGTCAATAATATAATCAGCCGCCTTTATTACATCAAGATTATGCTCAATCACAATCACTGTATTACCGCCTTCGCGCAACCGGTGTAGTACCTCCAACAGTTTCTTAACATCAGCAAAATGGAGCCCGGTGGTGGGCTCATCCAGAATATAAACCGTTTTACCGGTGCTGACCTTACCCAGCTCAGTAGCGATCTTGACTCGCTGGGCTTCTCCCCCGGACAGGGTAGTGGCCGGCTGGCCCAGCCGGATATAGCCCAGGCCTACTTCATAAAGGGTCTGCAAACGGCGTTTAACCGGATCAATATTCTGAAAAAATTCAAGGGCTTCCTCGACATTCATATCCAAAATATCAGCAATTGTTTTATCCTTATACTTAATTTCAAGGGTTTCCCGATTATATCGCTTGCCATTACAGACCTCACAGGCAACATAAACATCCGGCAGGAAGTGCATTTCGATCTTAATGATCCCGTCTCCCTTACACGCTTCACAACGTCCCCCTTTTACGTTAAAACTAAACCTCCCCTTTTGATAACCCCGGCTCCGTGATTCCGGCGTTTTAGCAAAGACATCCCTGATATGATCAAAAAGTTTGGTATAGGTTGCCGGATTGGAACGGGGTGTCCGCCCAATCGGGGATTGGTCAATATTAATAACCTTGTCCAGATGTTGTAAACCCTTTATTTCCTGATATTTCCCCGGTCGGGGGGCCGAATCGTAAAAATGCTGCATTAAAAAGCGTTGTAAGGTCAGGTTAATCAGCGTACTTTTCCCGGAGCCGGAAACACCGGTAACACAGGTGAGGGTGCCCAGCGGGATCTTGACATTAATATTTTTTAAGTTATGCTGACCAGCCCCAATAACCTCAAGATATTTCCCGTTGGGTTGATATCTTTCCCGGGGAACGGGTATTTTCTCCTCCCCCTTTAGAAACTTCCCGGTCAACGATTCTTCGTTGTCAATAATCTGGGCAAGGGTTCCCTGACCGACAACCGCTCCCCCGTGTTTGCCGGCCCCGGGACCAATATCGATGATATAATCAGCTGTCCGGATCGTATCTTCATCATGTTCAACTACAATCACCGTATTACCAATATCCCGAATGTGCTCCAGTGTCTTAATTAAACGCCCATTATCCCTCTGATGTAAGCCAATACTCGGTTCATCGAGAATATATAATACACCGACCAGGCCTGAACCAATCTGGGTAGCCAGTCTAATCCGCTGTGCTTCACCACCGGAGAGACTACCGGCAGCTCGATCCAGGGTAAGATAGTTTAATCCCACATCAATTAAAAAAGTCAATCTGTTTTTAATCTCTTTGAGGATTTCCCGGGCAATATAGGCTGACCTTTCATCCAGTTCTAATTTTTCCAGAAACTCCAGAGCCTCCTTAATATTAAAACGGGTATACTGAGCAATAGATAAACCCCCGATGGTTACGGCCAATACTTCTGCTTTCAACCGATTACCCCGGCAAATACTACAGGACTGGTCGGTCATAAAGTCTTCCATCTTTTGATGGATATAATTTGATTCTGTTTCACTAAACCGTCTCTTTAAGTTGCTGATGATTCCCTCAAAAGTAGTATCATGCTGTCTGGTTCGTCCATAACGATTGGTATAGGGAAAAGATAAGACCTGTTCTGAACCGTACAGGATAACATTAATAATTTCTTGTTCAAGTTCTTTGAGGGGGGTAGTAAGGTCAAAGTTATGGGCCCGCGCCAGGGCTTGGAGTAGTTGGGGGTAATAGCGGCTAGATGAATTCTTCCAGGGAATAATCCCCCCGTTACTGATCGACTTTTCCCAATCAAGGATCAGATCCGGGTCAAAAACCTTTTTTATCCCCAGGCCATCACAGTTAGAACAGGCCCCATAGGGACTGTTAAAGGAAAACATCCGCGGTGACATTTCTTCCAGGCTAATCCCGCATTCCGGACAGGCAAATTTCTCACTAAAGATAAATTCCTCCCCATCAACTACCGCAATCATCACCAAGCCACTACCGTGTTCCAGGGCTGTTTCAACCGAATCGGCCAGTCTCTCCCTGATTCCGGATTTGATCACCAGCCGGTCAACAATAATCTCAATATGGTGTTTAATATTCTTATCCAGTTCCACCTCTTCTTCGCCCAGCATAATTGTTTTCCCGTCAACCCGGGCCCGAACAAATCCATCCCGCTGCGCCCGGTCGAGAACCCGTTGGTGTTCACCCTTTCTGCCGCGAACTAAAGGTGCCATAATCTGTACCCGGGTACTTTCCGGAAGATCAAGGACCTGGTCCACGATCTCATCAACTGTCTGCGAAGAAATCTTGCGCCCACATTCCGGGCAATGGGGAATCCCAATCCGGGCATAAAGTAAGCGGAGGTAGTCGTAGATCTCGGTAACAGTTCCTACCGTGGAACGGGGATTTTTACTGGTAGTCTTCTGGTCAATCGAAATAGCCGGGGAAAGCCCTTCAATATATTCGACCCGTGGTTTCTCCATCTGACCTAAAAATTGGCGGGCATAAGCGGAGAGTGACTCGACATATCGCCTTTGTCCTTCCGCATAAATCGTATCGAAAGCCAACGAAGACTTACCGGAACCGCTTAGACCGGTTATTACGATCAGCTTGTCCCGCGGGATTTCCAGATCGATATTTTTTAAATTATGTTCCTGTGCCCCTTTTATTATAATTTTATCTCTGGCCATGTTTACACCTCATTTTTTCAGCTCTTTTTCTAATTCCTTTATTTCATCTCTAATCTGGGCAGCTAATTCAAACTCCAGATTAGCGGCCGCCTCTTTCATCTCTTCTTCCAGATCCAGAATCAGATTACGCTTTTCCCGGTATGATAAATTCTTCCATTTATCCTGACCCTGACCGATATCATATTGTACTACTTTTTCCTCGCTTACCACCAGGTCAAGCGGTCGTAAAACTTCCCGGACCGGTTTAATAATCGTCTGGGGAGTAATCCCGTAGTCAAGATTATATTTTTGCTGGATTGCTCGCCGTCGTTCAGTTTCTTCCAGGGCATTTTTCATCGAATCGGTAATTTTATCAGCATACATAATTACTTTCCCCTGCACATTACGGGCAGCCCGACCAATCGTCTGAATCAGTGAGCGCCCGGAGCGGAGGAAACCCTCTTTATCTGCATCCAATATTGCCACCAAAGAAACCTCAGGTAGATCCAGTCCCTCCCGCAGGAGGTTAATCCCAACCAGGACATCAAATTCACCCAGCCGTAGTTCTCTAATAATCTCTGATCTCTCCAGTGTATCAATATCGGAATGGAGATAACGGACTTTAATTCCCGCTTCAGCCAGGAACTCAGTCAAATCCTCAGCCATCCTTTTGGTCAGTGTAGTAACCAGTACTCGTTCATTTCTCTCCGTTACCAGATTGATCTCATTAAGCAAGTCATCAATCTGCCCCTTGATCGGTCTTACTTCTACCACCGGGTCTACTAAACCGGTTGGTCTGATAATTTGCTCAACCACCTGCTTGCTATGTTGCAATTCATAGGGACCAGGGGTAGCTGAGATATAAATAGCCTGGGTCACCAATTCTTCAAATTCATTAAAATTCAACGGTCGGTTATCCAGAGCTGAGGGAAGCCGGAAACCATATTCAACCAGTTTCTCTTTCCGGGAACGATCCCCGGCATACATCCCCCCGATCTGGGGAATCGTCATATGGGATTCATCGATCATTACGATAAAATCATGGTCAGGGAAATAATCAAGCAGGGTTTTAGGCCTTGAGCCCGCTGCTCGTTGGGCCAGATGACGGGAATAGTTCTCAATCCCGGAACAAAAGCCCATCTGGCTCAACATCTCCAGGTCATAGCAGGTCCGTTGTTCCAAACGCTGAGCTTCTAACAGGCGGTTATCCTGATTCAGTTCGGCCAGCCGCTCTTCCAACTCCTGACTAATCGTTTTTACTGCTTTTTTGATCTTATCTTCCGGCGTGACAAAATGGCTGGCCGGATAAATGGTAATCTCTTGGTACTGGCCCAGCAATTCACCGGTTAGGGTATCGATCTGGGTAATCCGCTCGATTTGATCCCCAAATAATTCGATCCGGATGGCAATATCATTATAAGCGGGAAAAACCTCTAGTACATCTCCTTTAACCCGGAAGTGTCCCCGGGACAGGTCAATGTCATTACGGGTATATTGCATATTCGTCAATTCTCGCATAATATCCTTGCGTTCTTTAAATTGATTTACTTTCAGACTACAGGAAAGATCTAGATAGTCTTCCGGGTTGCCCAGACCATAGATACAGGAGACACTGGCCACAATCAGCACATCCTTTCTTTCAAAAAGGGCACTGGTAGCAGCCAGTCTTAATCGGTCAATATCCTCATTGATCGAAGAATCTTTTTCGATATAGGTATCTGTCTGTGGAACATAAGCCTCAGGTTGATAATAATCATAATAGCTGACAAAATACTCGACTGAATTGTCCGGGAAAAACTCCTTGAATTCACTGGCCAACTGAGCCGCTAAGGTCTTATTATGGGCAATCACCAGCGTAGGCTTGTTTATTTTTTCGACTACCGCAGCCATTGCATAGGTCTTTCCGGTTCCGGTCGCCCCTAACAAAGTTTGATGGCGGTAACCCTTTTTTAAACCGGCAACTAATTGCTCAATCGCCTGGGGCTGGTCACCTTTTGCTTGATATGGAGCCTGTAAAACAAATCTTTTATCTTCCATTGTCATCACCTTTTTCTAATCCGGGGTGAATGTATGTTCTTTTTTACCCAATTCATATTATAACACCAATATGAAATATTTTAAAGTATTTTTTTAAAGAAAAACCTCCCAGTTGGGAGGAGAATAAAATGACAACTTCCTAATAAATTAAAAAATAAGCACAATTATAATTTTCTTCGGTATTTATTTAAATCTATTCTAATTGCCCCGGCATATTTAGCTCGCCAAAACAACCGATTGAAGCTATCAACCCTTACTTTTTTGTCAATTAAAACATGAAGAAAGAATTGCCGGTCCAGCATTACTCCGCTGTGGGTTATTACATCCCGATAGAGGCGGAAATATGGTATATCCAATGGCTTTAGATTCCGATAATGCCCTACATCTTCCCCCAGTGTTTTAAGGGCATTGCCATAGCGTTCTGGCTGCTTTTTATACCAATCATCAGGGGCAAATGAACCATCACTGATCGGCAAGCGAATCCCCAGTTCCTTAAAAAAAAGATAGATTAATCCCCAACAATCAACTCCACGCATCGACCTACCATTATGTTGATAGGGTATATCCTTCAACTTTCCGATAATCCCTTCTATATCTTTTACATCCATCTTTTCACCCCTCCCCTATATCGTATTCAATCCGAATAAAAAGGTGATAATCTTTTTGGAGCTCAATAAATCTAAAACCCGGGAGGAGTGATTTATGTTATTCCATTTACGCTTCATTCTTAACCCATAATAACTCTGACAGTATGTTCTTTTCGGTCATTCAAATCCGGCAAAAAACTAACTGACAACTTTTGGCCGTCAAGGTAGAGCTCTTTAACACCGGAGTTAATATGTGCTTGATTATCAACGGTGATCTGGTAAACTGTATTTCGGAATTGACGGGTAACTTTAAAACCATTCCAGTTAGCTGGGATATGAGGATCAATGATTAAGCCCTGATAATCAGGTCTAATCCCCAGAATCCACTGGACTGCTACCCGATGTAACCACTGAGCAGAGCCAGTATACCAGGTCCAACTCCCCTTGCCAAAATGGGGTGACTGGGGACCATCGGTATTACCCGGAACTGCATAAGGCTCTGCTTTATATTGATCTATTCCCGCCGAACGGTTGGGGGGGCATATTTTTCGGTAGATTTCCAGAGCCTTTTCCGTCCGGTCGCGCATTATATAGGCAATAATTGCCCAGGTGGCAGCATGAGTATAAACTCCACCGTTTTCTCTTAATCCCGGGGCATATCTACTTATATACCCGATATCTTCCCTTACTTTACTATAGGCCGGATAAAGCAGCAGTGTTCCGTAATCCCGGTGGAGGTATTCCTCCACTGCATCCAGACACCTTTCTGCTCGCTCATCATCGGCGATCCCGCTGATAATCGCCCAAATTTGTGGATTGAGATAAATCCAACCCTCCTCATTCTCTTTACTCCCCAATTCCAGACCATCATCTGTTGTCGCCTGTAGATACCAGTCTCCGTCCCAGCCGTATTTATTAATTGATTCTTTCAGTAAATCGCGCACAGCTGAACACTCTTCACCAAAACTGTTATCCTTAACCACAGTGGTGATATATTTAAATTCTGTCAAAATTTTATAGAGGAATTGGCCGAGCCAGAAACTCTCACCCCTCCATTCCCAACCGACTGCACTTAAGCCATCATTCCAGTCACTCTCTCCAATCAAGGGGATTCCCCGCGGACTGAACCGTTGAAAAACCCTGGTAATAGCCCGCCGGCAATGTTCATAAAGTGTATCTGCTCCTCCATCCAGATAGGGAACTACTTGTTCCAGGATCGTAAAATCAGCCGTCTCTTTGAGGTAATTAATTGTAATATAAGGTAACCATAGCAAATCATCAGAACAATTGGTCTCCGGTCCCTCTCCCGAGATCGTCAACCACCAGTGTAAAACCGTACCGTCTTGCTTTTGCTTGCCGGCATGAAGCAGGAGCTGTTTTTTGGCCAATTCCGGTTTTGAAGAAAAGAAAATCTGACTGTCCTGTAGCTGATCCCGGAACCCATAACCACCACTGACCTGATAAAATGCGGCTTTACCCCATAAACGACATGAAATGGTCTGATATTTTAACCAGGTGTTTGTCATTACATTCATGGCCTGATCCGGGGTTTGAATTCTTTCGCTCTCCAGCAACGGTCGCCAAAAATCCTTAACTTGGGCCAGTGCTTTCCCTGCTTGCTTAAGATCACTGTACCTTCCGGCCAGTTCTAGAGCCTGTTCACGGCGATCAGCCGCTCCTAATGTATAGACAATTGTTTTACTTGCACCAGGTCTTAACGTAATTTCATTCTGGAGGGAAGCAATCGCATCACCAAATCGACCGGTATTACGGGCCAGTAGCTTAACATCCATCGCCTGGGGAGCTTGCTGATCTCTGTACATTCCGACAAACGACTCCTTATCACCGTCATAGGAAAGTGGCGGTGCACTGACCGTATGAAAAGCCGTATACTCCCAATTGCGGTTATTTGGCTGACCTTTTTCATTCTGCAAACCCCAGTTGTATTTGCTGGTAATAAACCCATTAATATCTGCATGATAATTATTTTCAATAAATATTTTGCTAAACTCCCGCTGATTATCAGCACCAATTCCCAGGTTCCATTCCAGATAGGTAAACAGGTTAAGTATTCTTTCTCGTTTACCGGTATTGAGCAGGGTTAACTCCCATACTTCCACCGGTTGCTCAGGCACCACAAAGATAGTCAGACCGGTCTTGATCTGATTGACTTGCTGGGTTAAGACGGAGTAACCAATACCATGCCTGGTCTCAAAAAACTCCGGCTCTCGACAGACCGGTTTCCAGCCCACTGACCAGAAATCGCCGCTCCCTTCATCGCGAAGATAGATGTACTTACCCCAGTTATCCTTAATCACATCCTGGAAACTCCTGGTTAAGCGGTTTTCTTCGGCATTACCGCGCCAGGAGTAACCCCCTCCATTCTGTGAAAGCAGTAAAGAATAATCACCATTACTGATTACATTGATCCAGGGACGGGGAGTTTTCGGGTCGGTAATCACATACTCTTTTCCATCAGCCGTAAAATAACCATATTTATTGACGAACAATCTTTCTTCACTCAAACTCAACACCTTCCTTTTCTTCCATTAAGTAGATTGTCTGGTAATTAACTGGGTAGGTAAAACAACCGACTCCGCTTTACTGCCGTGCAAGACTTGAAATACCATATTAGTCGCAAATCTCCCCATTTCATACTTAGGGTGACGGATCGTAGTTAGTGGTGGATTAATATAAGAAGCTAACCGGATGTCATCAAAACCAACGATGGCAATATCATCAGGTATTTTAAAACTCATCTCTCTAATCGCCTGAATAGCACCAATTGCCATCTCATCATTGGCTGAAAATATCGCATCTATTCTTTCCTCCTGGGCAAGGAATCCGGAAATAACCTGATAACCTTCCTTTTCCGTAAAATTTCCGCTGATGATCCTTTGGGGCATCAGATTAAAGCCGTTTTCAAGTAAGGCTCGCTGATATCCCTTAAACCTTTCCTGATTATCAAAAGAGTCTTCCGGTCCGCTGAGATAAACAATCTTGTGATAACCGCGGTTAATCAGATGACTAACTGCCTGATACGCTCCATTAAGATTATCAATTAATACATACTTAATATAGTCAGAATCCAACCGCCGATCAAGGACAATAATCGGTAGACTGGCTTTGGCGACCCGACTTATTTCCGCATCATTTATTTTGGGAGCCAAGATAACAGCCCCATCAACCCTTTTTTCCAAGAGAAATTTATAGGCCGTACTATTTGTGCCGCCGGAAGCACTACCGACGATCAAGTCATAGCCATGAGCGGAAACAACATCCTGGACCCCCTGAATAACCTCACTATAATAAGGCCCGCTTAAGTCATTTAAAAACAGGCCAATCGTCTCGGTCTTCTGTTTTTTTAAATTACGGGCAATTCCATGTGGTTGATAACCCAAATCTCGGGAAGCTTTATGTACCTTTTTTCTGGTAGCTAGACTGATCTTGGAACTATTATTGAGGGCATAGGAAGCTGTAGAAACTGCCACACCGGCCTTATTTGCTACATCCCTTAAGGTAACCATCAATACTCACCCCCTGTTCTTTTTATTAGAAACGTTTCACTATATTTGCCTAAATCCATCCCTTAAACAGGTTAAATTTTAAAAATTAAGCTTTTTATAGCACTATATTTACCGCTAATTTAAACAAAGCATTAAAATAATTTTGAATCGTTTCACCTATTGTTTTTAGTATATCTAATGAGCAACACTTTGTCAAGAACACTCCGCTAGATAAATATGATATCACTTGCTTTTTACATCAAATTCTCTGTCCTCACTTTGTGTATTTCCGGAGCTTTTTTCCTAACAACTTGAGCAGTTGAGCAATATCATAAGGAAATATCAAAAGAAGCCGCCACAGAAAGATTAAATAAAATAAAAATCAGCCCAATTGATTTAGTATTATCGAGCTGATCTTTAATATTCTTACTTTAGTTTCCATTAAGTATTTTTATTCTTCCCTCAACTGCTGCACTGACTGTCCCTTTTCTACTGAAATAATCCCGTAGTACTTCCCGTAATAACACCGGATAAATTTCAATAGTTTTAGCCTTTGTCAAAACATTATATTCGTCTCCCCCCAGGGCCATAAAATCATTTGAGGCCACAATATATCGCTGCTCTTTAACCAGGGGTCGGCCGGCTACCTTTACCGCAACAATCCGCTTGCCAGCCGGCTTTTGCGGATCAAAGGTATATTCAAGCCCGGATACCTGGAGAAATCTACCATCAAGAGCCGGGTAGTTTTTACAGCCATTCTCAAGGGTTTCCAGCAGCTGACTCCCGGTCAATTCCTGTTTAACAACTCGATTATCAAAAGGAAGAACATTATAGATATCATTTAGGGTTACCGGGCCTACCGCAATAGTAGCCCTGATTCCCCCACCATTTTGCAAGGCGATCTCGGCACCGGTATAATACCTAATTGCATCGGCAATCAAGTTACCAAGATTACTCTCCTTCGCCCTGACAACTGCTCTCTCTCCCATTAGTTCTACAGTTGTTCTACCGGCCTCTTCTTTCATTTTTTCTTCCAATCCAGTACGAAATGTTTTGACGATTGAAGCTATGGCCTGATCTTCGGCAATGAGGCCATCAATTGTATAATCGCGGAAAGAACTCTTGATCACTTTACCATTCTGCACAGTTAAGTCAAACCGGTTCAGAACTTTCCCGTATTCTCCACCCCGTACCATTAATGCTCCGTTGATCTTCTCGGCTACCGGCATCCGCTCATGGGTACCACCGGCGACCATTACATCAATATCGGATACCTCTTGTAAAAATAAGCGATCATCTAAGTGGAGGTGGGTCAAAGCCACCAGTATATCCACTTTACCTCTTAATTCTTTGACTAGTCTTTGAGCGATCTCAATCTGATCGACAAATCTTAAATCCTTAACATTTAAAGGGTGGGTTGTAACTGGAGTTCTTTGATCGGTCAACCCAATTATGCCAATTCTAACCCCACTTACTTCTTTGATCAGATATGGCTTAACACCTTCCAGATAATTACCGTCCGCCTGAAAGACATTGGCTGAAAGAATAGCAAATTTAGCCTGGCTGGATAAATTAGCAATTACCCGTGGTTCCATATCAAAATCATGATTTCCCAACACAACGGCATCATAGCCTATTGCATTAAAGACAGCAACAGTCGATTCACCTTCATATAGATTTGTTATATCACTATTAAAAAAGACATCCCCACCATCCAAAATCAATAAATTGGGTTGTTGTTCTTTGATCTTGTTGATTAGAGAACTGATCCTGGCCATACCACCCCAGTCAAACTCATCTCCCCGGGGTTTAAATGGTTCCAGATGGCCATGTAGATCGGAAGTAAAAACGAGCGAGATAGTTACCGGGTCTGCCGCATTGGCTGGTAATGGAAGCAAGCTCAGCACCAGACCAATGATCAGCAATAGCAAAGATTTTTTTAATACCTCTAACAATTAAATCCCTCCCTAGTCTTTTTTCTATACTATGTATTTTAAAGAAGAATTATTGCCGAGATATTTATGTAATGTTAAACTTGTGTTAAATCATTGTTCGATCTTAATATAAATCACTTGATTTTTATTTAGGGTATAGACAAGACTAATGGTTTGGCCCTTTTTAACCAGTATTGATTCGACCGCAAGGGGTTGGTCCCTATTATTGAGTTTCAACTCCTCCTCAATAGTTTTATTAAAAGGGCGTTGTGCATAATTATTCAGATAATAACTATAGATATCGTTCTGTTGATAACCGATCGAATAGGTTGTGATTTGATAATTGCCGGCCGGGAGGTTTTTCACCTTAATACTTACTTCTTCTTGGACTTGAGCGGTTATTACTTTTTGAAAATACTCTTGATTTGAGCCAGACTGCTCAGACAAGTCCAGCTCCCAAAATATCCCCCTGATTCCATCTTCATTCCGGCTGAACCATGCTTTTTGATCAGCAATCTTTAATTCCGGTCCTTTTAATTGATTTAAATATTTATAGGCATAGAAGGCCGGTTTTTTCAGGGACTGGAGGTTTAATAATCCAAACCCACCATGAAAGGGAGAAGATGCTGGTCCGGCCTCTTCAAAGATATCTGAAAAAGTCCAATAAGACATTGAATCAACCTGACCCCTTAATCCTTTTAAGGTGTGCAGGATATAGGGGGCCTGGATATATTGATCATGAACCGGGTCCCTACTTGAGTAAGAAGAATTCCATTCCGTATAATGGAGCTCCAACTCCGGTCTGCTTGAACTTAAAACCTGCTCTTTGACTTTTTTTACATCGTTGATAATAATATCCTGATCCTTAATTAGGTATAACTCCTGCTCTCCCCATTGGGCAAAGTGGCCTTCTACACCATAAGTATGGGTTGAAATAAAGTCTAAAGGCAGCTTGTTCTCATTACAAAAATTGATCATCTCTGTTATCCAGCTATTTCCGGCAGTAGCCGGACCCCCTACCCGATATTGTTGATCAACACTTTTAATTGCCAGAACAGCCTTTTCATAGAGCCTAAAATAATCCTCCATCTCACCGCTAAAAAAGCTTTTTAAATTAGGTTCATTCCAGACCTCAAAATACCAACTTTTAAGTTCTTCCCGGCCATATCGATCGGTTAAATGCTCGGTAAACCCTTTGATCAAATCATACCATTTTTGATAATCTTTCGGTGGTGTAATATTACCCTTCCACCAGAAAACTATCTCTTCCCCACTGGCTAAAGCCGCGGGCATAAAACTAAGCTCGACAAATGGTTTCATCCCGATCTCTAATATTTGATCATACACCATATCAATATATTGCCAGTTATAAATAGGAGTTCCGCTCTGATCTTCGCTATAAACTCCCATACTATCGGAAAGAATGCCATGAAAACGCACATATTTAAAACCACATTCTTGATGAACCAACTTTAGTTGTTCCAGATAGCTCTTCCTTAGAGCGAGACCAGCATGGCCTGAACCAACGCATAATGAAGAAAATTGATCGATCTCACCGCTAAACTCTTGATAATCTAATGTTATCTCCCGCATTTACTATTAATTTCCCCCTAAGCTTAAATTTTCACTGCCTGTCCAGGTTGAACAGCTTAACTTAAAAATAGCATCGGTCCTTCACCCCGATACAATGAATAAGAAGATATTGAATATCGGTCTGACTGATCGGCTATTTTATCGACAAAAAATCCTTGATCAGTCATTACATATAAGGAATTATTTTTATAAATATTATATAAATAAATATCAGTTTCCACTGACCAGTTGAGGGTAGCCTGTTGAAGATTATCGTCATAGTCAAAACTAACCTTTTCCGGTGCCCGGGGACAATCATCAGCAAAAATCAGCATACCCGTTTTTTCAAGCTGAAGCCTTCCCTGCCTTGATTTTATGCTCAGGGTAACGACTTGATTATTAATGTCTTGAGCGGTAAAGGGTATTTTTATATAATTCTTTTTATCGGTCGGTATTGTCATCTCCCTATTTCCGACCGCTATTTCCAACCAATCCGGACCATTATTATTATCAAATAAATTAAAAAAGATATTACCGCCGGTTATTTGCTCAGGCACTTTATATTTGAGCGTAATCAGGTCTTCAACACTCTGCCAGTAGGGATTAAATCCATCATTATACATTAATTTTACATTTTCCACCTGATAACTATAACCCTGCTCTGCAGTAAACTGGTCACCTTGAACCGGCGGTACTTTCCCATTTTGCGCCGGTGATTTTAAATTCCTGGCACAATGAATAAACAAAGCCACTGGCTGATAATAGTTAGCATCACGGAAAATAAAGGAATCTTGCTGAAGATATGAATTATATAAATTAACCAGCGCTTTTTGATCGGTATAACGCCCAATTTTCCACTCTTTCCACCCGGTCTCCTCCGGGTATAAATGCCAGTTCCAGTTAATATATTGATACCCTTTGATCTTATATCGGTTAATTATCTGAAAGAATTGCTTTATCCATGCTTCAAAACTTAAGCCGGCAGCTACGATGGCATAAGAACTCTCACCGATCATAACCGGTTTATTGTGTTGAGCCGCCTGTTTTAAATACCAACCGGCCTCAAAATTATCGGAAAAAATAATATTATAACTGAACCAGTCAACATAATCATCACCATCTTTATCCCCGGTAATCGGGTTATCAGGATACCAATTGAACATATCCCGATTGTTGGGTTGATATGAGTTCCAGACAAATACTACATTTTTGACATCGTTTTCTCGAAAAATATCAACTACTCTCCGATAAGCTAATTTATAGTAAAATGGATCATAGTCATTCCATTCCCCATCAAATTCATAGCCGATCCGCAAATAAACCGGCAGTTTGATTTGCTGATAATTGCGGGCCATCTCGTTTAAAAGCTGATCAAACTTACCTTCCCCAATTGCGCGGAGCATAGTCTTATTTTGCACGGGAAACTGTAAACCAATCTGTAAAAAAGCCCCCGGAAAAAAATTATGGGCCTCGCGAATATCGGGATTAGTTGTATAACCATTTTCCCTGATTATATCATATAAGGCAATAATTACCGGTTTTCGATGCTGCTCAATCGAATGGACCATCTCCAGGATTGATACAACGCTTTGCCCGGCCCCACTGAGACAAAGTCCATCCTTTGGCGCAAATATTTGATTTAACTCCAGGTTATTCATTTATTCATTTTCCCCCTTTACTCTATTATCTTTGATTAACTCTTGATCGCTCCCGCAGCCATCCCTTTGGTTATCTTGTCTTGCATCACGATAAAGATTATAACAATCGGTATAATTGTAATTACCAGGGCGGCAAACAAACTGGCATAGTCGGTTTGGTATTGACCCCTAAAGGCCATTAGTCCGGCCTGTAGTGTTTTAAGGGCAGGATTGTTAATAAAAATAAGAACATTTAAAAACTCATTCCAGACCGAGATAAACATTAAAATAAAAACCGTGATCGCGGTCGGTCTGGTCAGCGGCATTAAGATCATCCAGAAGACTCGCCAGGGAGAGGCCCCGTCAATGATCGCCGCCTCATCAATGTCTTGCGGGATATTCTGATAGGTCGCATACATTAACATAATATTGATCGGCATACTTCCGGCAATGTAAGGAATGATTAGCGCCAGGTGAGTATCATACCAACCCAGATTTTTTAAAATGATAAAGAGGGGGATCAATGTTACGTAACCGGGAATCATTAAACCCAGTAAAAAAAGCTGGCGCAAATTATTACTTAGTTTTGAACGCAGGCGTGAAAAGGCATAGCCGGCCATTGAACTAAATAAAACTCCCCCCATCACCGAGATTAATGTTATATAGACACTATTGATGAAATAACGTGAAAAATTCCCTTTGATCCAGGCATTGATATAATTAATATAGTTAAAGCTTTCCGGCAGAGACCAGGGGCTAATAAATATCTGTAAATCGGTTTTGAAAGAACTAAGGACCATCCACCCAAAAGGAAATAAGGAAAAGAGCGAATACAATAACAAAATAAAAAAAATGATTTTTCGCTTAATCACTAGTATTCATACCTCCTAAAAACCCTATTCAAAACAAATGACAGGAACACACAGGCCATAAATAGGGTAAAGGCTATCGCGCTGGCATATCCGTAGTTATATAAATCAAAGGCTTGATTATACATATGAGTTGCCACCACTTCACTGGCATGATCAGGCTGGCCCCTGGTCATAATAAAAACCAGATCAAAATACTTTAAACTGGTGATAATATTGAAGATCAGGGTAAATTTGATCAAATTTGATAACAGCGGAATTATGATCTGTAAAGTAATTACACTATCGGTGGCCCCATCAATTTTGGCAGCCTCAATCATTTCTTCCGGGATGTTTTGCAATCCGGCTAAATAGACAATTACATAAAAACCGATCGACTGCCAGAGAACAACGACCAGGATTGCCAGCAAAGCTGTTTCCGGTTCCCCTAACCAGGCCCTTTGCAGATGAGGAAGCCCAAACGCGACTAAAGCAGAATTTAATAAACCGGAAATAGGGTTATAGATCTGGGCCCAAAGGATCCCGAGAACTACCGAAGGCATCACCAGCGGCAAAAAAATAACTGTTTTAAAAAAGGATTTAAGCATAATCTTGGTGTTTAACCAGATCGCCATAATTAAACCGGCCGGGATTAAAACTAACGATATACCCATCAGAACCAGGGTGTTCACTAATGCTTGCCAAAAAATTGGATCATCTGTAAATAATTTAAAATAATTCTGCAAACAGATAAAATTCATAGCCCCGATACCATCCCAGTCCTGCAAACTATAGATTGATGCCCAGACTATCGGGAGCAAGACAAAGATTAAATATAAGGTCAAGGCTGGCAATAAAAATAAGGTAAACCATTTTTTATTGAGTATTTTTCCATTCATCAATTGATCCACTCCTAAAAAACAACTAACAAGAGCGGTTTTGTAGCCGCTCTTGTTAGTTTATTTCACAACTCTTCAGCCAGAGCTTTATTAATCAACTGTACCGCCTCTTCCGGTCGAGCAGATTTAGCAAAGATCTTGCCGACGGCATTCAAGTGGGCATTCTTGACTGCCGGTGAAAAAACATTTTCAAAGTAGGGGCTAATGCGAGCCGCTCCGCTGACCATCTCCGAAAAATCTAACAATAATGGAGAAACTTTGTTCGGATCCAATTTAATATCAACCCCGGTCAAAAAGCCAACACTTTCTGATTTGAAGATAGCCTGAGGTTTTTCGGTAATCCATTTCATAAATTTAAGACCGGCTGATTTATTACTGCATTTTTCGGTCATCACATACCCCATCCCGGCACCGCCGATCAAAGTCGTCGGATCACCTTTTCCTTCGGCAAAGACCGGGAAATTCATTAAACCTACTCGCTGGGTAAATCCTTCCGGCATTCTTTCTTTATCCATAAATTCACCGATCGCCCAACTACCCTGCAGGTACATCGCTGCTTTGCCAGTCACAAAAAGGGTTTGAGCAGTCATATAATCTACCCCTTGGTAACCAGGGGGGAAAGCTCCCAGATTAATTAAGTCAACTATTTTATTGCCGGCTTCGATGAAAACATCCTGACTAAAATTACTCTCACCATTAATTATATTAGCAAAAAGCTCCGGACCGGCTAATCTAATGGTTAAATAATCATAATAGTATTCACCAATCCAGCTCTCTTTGCCCGGGTAGGCAATCGGGATTACTTGCTGTCCTTTTAATACCTTAATCGCCTCTTCTAAATCAGCCATCGTCTTCGGAACAGTCAAACCAGCTTGCTTAAAGATCTCTTTATTATAATACATGACAATCGACTGAAATTCACCGGGGACTGCGTAAATTTCTTGATCAAAGGTATAAACACCTAATACACCGGGCAGAAATCTGCTTTTCCAGTTATGATCACTTGCAAAGTCCTCGGTTATTTTAGCGATCTTACCTGCTTCAACATAGGGTTTTAATTTACCTCCACCCCAAAACATAAACAAGTCTGGTTCCTGAGCACCGGCCATTGCAGTCTGTATTTTCTGCATGTAGATCGAGGGATCAATTCCCAGTGCTTCAATTTCAATCTCCGGATACAACCGATTAAATTCATTGACCATTGTCTCCAAAGTTGATTTTCTTGGTTCCATTGTCTCCATATGCCAAAAAGATAATTTAACCGGTGCCGCCATTACCATACTACTAAAAATTAACAGACTCAAGCAAACGCTCATCACAATTTTCCTCATTTTTTCATCCCCTCTTTTATTTTTGGCTAAAACCATCCAACCGAATATAAACTTTTCCGGCTCACCTCCTTGGTATAAAATAAATTCCTTTTGGGACCGATTCCATTTTAATGGAATCGGTCCCAAAAAATTTATCAAAAATACTACAGTGACCGACATGACTCCCGTTCAACAATCTCCGTCGGAACCCTGATTGGTGAAATATCATCCTTAAAATCGATAATATCTAATAATAAAGTACCAACAGCCCTTCCCATCCGATAGCGGTCCTGCCTGATCGTGGTTAACGGAGGATTGACATAACTACACATATCTATATCATCAAAGCCAATGATTGAAATATCCTCCGGTATTTTTAAGCCGTGTTCTTTCACTGCTTTATATGCGCCAAAAGCAATCAAATCCTGACAGAAAATAGCAGTAGGTTTACTTTTATTTTCCAAAATTTTATTCATAGCCCAATACCCGTGCTCTCTGCTATAACTACCGCTAATCACCCAATCCTGATTATATCTTAAGCCCTTTTCTACTAGCGTCTGTTTAAATCCCTTGATGCGCTCCTGAGCAGTAGATTGTCCTTTTATACCCCTAATAAACCCAATTTTTTGATGACCTAGATGATACAAGTAATTTACAGCTTGTCCGGCCCCCAGCACATTGGTCGAGGTAACATATGAAACCCGCTTAGCTGTTATATTAGTATCAATAAATACGGCCGGGATCTCCTCATTCAAAAAATCGGCTAAATTAGGGGTGTCTTTGGAGAATCCTAAAAAAATCGCCCCATCGACATTCCTGTTTCGACACTTATCGGTAAAACTGAGGTCGCGTAGATTAGAGTTGGTAAAATATAAGAGATCATAGCCCTTTTCACCAAGCACAACTTCAAAACCATAAATTATATCTTTAAAGAAATCATTATTTAAGTGAAAAACATAATTAGTTTCCGGAAATATTGCCCCAAACATCCCGATCGTATATGATTTTTTGGTGGTCAAACTCCTGGCAATTGCATTCGGACGGTAATCACATTTCTTGATAACCTCGATTACTTTAGTCCTGGTCCGGGGGCTGACACTGGGATGATTGTTTAAAACCCTGGAAACTGTTGAAGTTGATACACCGGTAATTCTGGCAATATCATTGATCGTTTTCATCTACTCACCCTTTTTTGGAAGCGGTCCCAAAAATCTTTATAACATAAATTATTGTACTATATAGTTACTATTCAACACCACTCTGTAAAATCCTTTTTTTTGAACAAATTGACTTTCAACTACTCAAAGACAAGGTAATCAATATTGGCCGCTTGATCACCCTGATCAAACTTAATCGCAAAAAAGGCCCGCTCCGGTATATCGACCTCAATAGTTATGGCCCGATATGCACCAAGCCATGAGCCAGTTGAGGAAAAGCGGAAATCCTCGACCCGCCGGCCATTAACATATATCCCCAGGGTTCCACTCTGTTCCGAGGTATAGTGAATCGTAACAGCCGATGAAGCAGGTACACCCTCCAACCAGAAGAGGTCTCCGGCTTCCATAATATAAGCCAATCCCTCCCCGCCGGAAGCAGTCCCGTCTTGATATTTTCTAACATTACCCGTAAAATTGGCTTCTTCTGCTTCAAAAAAACCCGCCGCTTTTTCTTCCGCTTCCGGGAGTAATGGTTTCACTATTTGTGAAGCCGAATTCTCAAACTTAAAGTAATCAATATTAGCGGCCAGATCACCTTGATCATACTTAACGGCAAAAGTAGAACCAGCCGGGATATCAATATTCACTGTAAGCTGCTGATAGGCATCTTTGCCCTGCCAGGCCGCAGTGGCTGTAAAAACAAAATCAGCGATCCGGTGCTGATCAACATAAAGGCCAAGGGTCCCATTGAAAAGGGAGGCATATCTAATTGTCACTTTGGAAACAGCCGGCATATCTTCAAACCATAGCCGGTCACCGGCATCCATGATATAGGCTAATCCCTTCCCATTAGACGCATAAAGATCCGGATAATCCTTTACATTCCCTTCCCTTTTAGCATTTTCAGCCTCAACAACACCTTTTTCCGTAAACTTAGTTGCTTTTTCGGCAACCACTTCTTCCCGGGCAGGTTTGACAAATTTTTTGTCATTGCTAATTTTACCATGGGCCCAGACCCCTTTTTTCATTTCTCCAACCCAGTTCTCCCGAATATATTGATCAACAAAAACCCGGGAATCTCCCCAGCCGTTTTTCCACATCGCTTGGTCACTCCACCTGGCGTTGATATAAGCAACTGCCCGGATTAAATCTTTATTCTGATAAATATGCGCAAAATAAGGCTTAAACCACTGCTCCCAGTTTTGCTTACCGTCACTAAATAACAGATCCCGTGGTTTAGGTGTTACTTCTGCGATCATCACCGGTTTATTTTTTTTACGGGCTATTGCCAGCATGGCTGAACCTACTCGAGCCGGGTCATGATCAAAATAGGAGTAACCTAACCAATCAACATAGTCATCACCGGGATACCATTGCAGTAAATAGTCAATATCTTCAAAATACCCACTGGACTGCCAGACGGTGACATAATTATCCACATTGAGCATCCTAAACTGTTCAACAATATGGCGAAAGGCTTTTTTATACAATTCCGGCTCATAGTTATTCCATTCACCCTCAAATTCATAACCGATTCGAAGGAAGACTAAGCGTTTACTGGCCTTAATCCAGCTGCCTAGCTCCCTAATCTGCTCATCCCGTTCACCGGCGACGATCTCATCGAGCTGATTGACCAGATAAAGACCAATTGCCAACATTGAGTTAGCAAAGCGTTCCTCTTTTAAATATTGCCCGGCATGGATATCGCCTGCTCCCCAGTTGGCCTTTTCCTTTAAACCATCTAATCCGGTTAAATTAGTGTAAGTGGTTACCCCAGCCGGCAACCCAATATAATCGACATAACCCTCAGTATATTCGTCCAAGCCCCCTACTGCCCCCAGGTCCTGCCCGACAAAAAACCAGATCTGATCATCCGGCGGCAAAAACAAATCTCCTGCTGCCGCCGGAATGTAACCGGAAAAAATTGGCTGACTGAAACCGCTGAAAAACAACACCCCGATCAATAACAAGATAAGCAAATGTTGTTTTTTCACAAAAGCTCCCCCTTTGGTTAAAGTGATCTTTGCATCAATAAAATGATTAAGGTCACCTTGTTTTTAGATAAATACTAATTATTTAAATATTACATAAAGTGCTGGAATCCCTTCTTTCTAATCAATACTACTATAATTATCTATAGATAATCTATAATTCTTCCCGGTAAAATACCCGCCAACAGGAGTAACCCGGTTCTTTCAGTTTAAAATATAATCAGATAACCTTTTTTTAAGCTCGCTTTTTTTTCGCCGGCTAATCGGGACCTTATCGCCATTGACCATCACCAGGCTACTACCATTTTGATGTTCAAAGACCCTGATTTTATCGAGATTAACCAGATAAGAGCGGTGACAACTAAAAAAATTGCTAGCCAGCACCTTTTTCCATTTATATAAAGAACCATATACCTCTAAAGTACCTACTTCTGTAACCAGTTTTAC
This sequence comes from Halanaerobiales bacterium, assembly GCA_022360715.1. Classification (GTDB taxonomy): domain Bacteria; phylum Bacillota; class Halanaerobiia; order Halanaerobiales; family DTU029; genus JAKSCG01. The sequence continues at coordinate 1,003 of JAKSCG010000092.1, read as the reverse complement.
CTTTCGGTTGATACTCCGGATATAGACAACTTGCTGGGGATCAATATAATATTCCCTTCGATCCAGCGAAATACAGACCTTTTTCCCGGAGTGCTGACTCTCCGAAAAAAGTGATAATTCCTGTTGGATCCTCTTGAGGGTCCGGGGCAATCTTTCCGCTAAATTAAGCTTATTGATATAATCATAGGCATAAGTCTGAAAGGCCTCCGCATAGTAATCATTATAGCCGGTAATAAAGACAATCTTTAAAAAGGAATTAGATTGGTAGAGCAGACGGGCAACCTCAATCCCATTGAGATCGGGCAGCCTGATATCTAATAAAAGGATATCCGGTGATTTATCCCTGACCAGCCTGATCGCTTCTCGGCCTGTATTTGCCGTTCCAATCACCTGAACCAGTGCCGCTTGCTGGCAGAAATTTACCAGTAATTGAAGCATAAGTTGATCATCATCACATATTACTACACTGGGCAGCATCACATTTCACCCCTAACACCGGTATAATCGGTTCGACAATGCTCAATAGCAACCACCATATCGCGATCACCAGTTAGCTGGTCTTTCTGATTGGTAAGACAGAAATAAAGGAAGTATATTTTTTAAATTGATCCTTTTCAATCAGTAATTTACCGCGGTTTTGATTAACCAGCTCTTGACAGATAGCCAGTCCCAATCCGTGGCCTTTTTCTTTCTTCGTGGTATACCCCCTTTCAAAGAGCCGTTCCTCGATCTCTTTTTTAATTACAATTCCCATCGTTTTTACCTCAAAGCGGTTTTCCTCTGTTCCGCCGTCAATGATCACCTCAACGGTCTTATCACCATCTTCCAGACTGCCTAAGGCTTCAATCGCATTATCGAGCAGATTACCGATAATCCGGTTTAAATCCCAGTTGGAAAGACCCAATTCCTTGATTTGATTAATTGTGTTAACTTTCACATTAACCCCGGCTACTTTCGCCCGGGAAATTTTGCTGTAAAGTAAAGCATTGAGGGTTTGATTACC
>JAKSCG010000149.1 GCA_022360715.1 Halanaerobiales bacterium | reverse complement strand
TAGTTGCTGCCCGTCTTTTTCTCTGATCCCATCGCCATCTAAATCCTGCCAGCCGGCTGCCTCCAGGATTTCTTTAGCCTGGTCAACATTGTATTGGTAAGGCTCTAAAGCTACGTCACAATAGGGTAAGGACCGGCTAAAAAAAGTATCCGCCCCAGTCTCAATACCGTAAAACAAATTATCACATAGCTCTTGTTTATCAAGTGCCTGACTAATTGCTAATCTCACCTCAGGCTCATTAAACGGGGCTCGAGCTAAATTAAAGCAGATAAATCTGGTCTTGATATTTTCAGTTGACATTAAGGCCCCATACTTTTTATCCTGGCTAAATTCCTGAAAACCGTCATAAGAGATCCGCGATACACCAAAAATCAGATCGATCTCACCGCTTCTTAAAGCCAAAGCCTTGGCTTGATTATCGGGAATAACTTTAATATGGAATAGATCTATCTCTGGTTCTTCTCCCCAGTAATAGGGGTTTTTCGTAAAGGTATAGACATGATCAACATGCTGACCCTCATACCTGTACGGACCTGTTCCCAAAGTAGCAGTTAATAACTCTTCCGATAAAGTACCGTCTTCGTTAAAGGCCTTTGGCGAGATCATTGCCAGTGGATTTAGTTTGGTAAAATCCTGCAATGCAGCATAATAGGGTGAACTCAAATGGATCTCCACCGTAGACGGATCAATCACTCTAATCTCTTTAAAAAGTGTGGTAACTTCGGCAAACTCACCGCTAAACCTTCCTAAAAGTTTTGGGATCATTTCCAAATTCTTTTTTACCACAGCTGCATTAAAATCTGTTCCGTCGGAAAACTTGACTCCTTCTCGTAAATTAAAGGTATAGACCAAGCCATCCTCGGAAACACTCCACGACTCTGCCAGTCCGGGAACTATTTGACCTGCCTCATAATTCACTAAGGTTTCATAAAAATTAGCCAGGTAAAAAGATAAACCGTAATTTGTACTGTTCTCCGGCGTCAAAACCGGGAAAAATTGCTCAAAGGCCCAGCTTTCGCACAAAGTAATCTCTTGAATATCCTCGTTCGACTCACTCATTTCTCCGCTGTTTTGCGAACAACCTGCCGCTAATGTTACGAGCATTAGTACTGCCATCGTCATCACAGATAATTTTTTTGCCATCGGTAATACCTCCGTTTCAAATTATTTACAGCTACGCTGGCAAAGAGAATCCAAGCTCGCTTTTAGCTTTATCTCAGCTTTATTCCCGCTATATTAACTTGCCCTGGTTGACCGTGAAACTGATAGTCGGCTATTTTTTCAGCCTCAAAAACCACCAATTCTCTAATATGTGAAATGGGTACAAAAGAAACATTGTGATGGATCTCGCCCAGTATATATGCATAGGTCTGCTGTATTTCTTGTTGATCAACCATTGTATTTAATCCCATAATCAGCTCATTGCCATCGGGTACATGAGCCAGCCCTTGGGCCATCAGATTGTCAACCAGCATTTCAGAATTCATATTGTTAATCAATGTAAATGGAGTATTATGAATTGCATAGGTTATCGAATAAGACAGAGTAAAATTTCCCTGCTGCACTTCGGCATACCGGGTCATCTTTTCCAGTCCCTTTCCCTTTATATCAATCCCTAGTTTTTTTAAGGCAGTAGAAATAGTCAGGATTAAATCGTCATCAGTTCCGAATCCGCTGCTATAAAGGATCTCACCGGCTAATTCTTGGCCGTCTTTTTCCCTGATTCCATCACCGTCTGTATCCCGCCAACCCGCTTCTTCTAATATTTTTTTAGCCTTCTCCAGGTCGTATGGATAGGGCTCTACCGCCACATCACAATAGGGTAAGTTTCTATTTAGTAATGTGTCAGCTTTACTCTCAATCCCGTAAAACAAATTATCACAAATACTTGTTTTGTCAATCGCATGGCTAACCGCCAGCCTCACCTGCCTGTCATTAAACGGGGCTTTGGCTGCATTAAAACCGATAAATCTAGTCATACCGTTTTCATTGGACGCTTTGGTTTCATATTTTTTATCTACGGAAAATTCTTTAAATCCGTCATAGGATATTTTGTCCCAACCAAAGATTAGATCAATCTCTCCGCTTCTTAAAGCCAGATCTTTAGTCTGATTATCCGAGATAACCTTAACCCGAAATTGAGTAACATCTGGTTTTTCTCCATGATAGTTGGGGTTTTGGACAAAGTTAAAGCTACTGCCATCGCTTTGTCCGGTCGACATATAAGGGCCGGTCCCCATAGTAGCTGTTAAGATCTGCTCCGATATGGTGTCATCATCGGTAAAAGCATTAGGTGACATCATTGCCAATGGGGTTAGTTTAGTAAAATCATGTAATGCTCCATAATAGGGTGCGGTTAAATGAACCTCAACCGTATAAGGATCAAGCACTTTAATCTCTTTAAGCAGTGCTGTCACCACGGCAAAAGCACCGTTATATTCCCCTGAAAGTACCGG
>JAKSCG010000178.1 GCA_022360715.1 Halanaerobiales bacterium | reverse complement strand
TTACCTGAGGTGATTCTTCAGTTGCATCTACAAATCCATATTTTTCTTTTGATCCTGCATCAGCTAAAACACCTAACCAATAGGATACCGAAATTGTCAGATTAAGAAATCCTTTAACCACCTCAAATGCATCAACCTCTTCAACCTTTTCACTTAAATATTTTCCAAGTTCTTCGGCTGTTTGTTCCGGTGATTTTTTTGAAAATCGTAAAAATGGAAAAACAACCACAGTTAAGTCGCCTTCCACATCTTTTCTTGTATTTTGAATTTGAACTGAAGAAGGATTAAGCTCCTCTTTATAAAGTTGCTGAACTGCTTCTGATACTTTACTTCTGATAATTTGTTCGATGGACATATCGTATTTTTTAATGAGAGTCGCAAAGATAATAGATTCCTTTTTATTTTTTGGGCATAAAAAAGCCCTCAGTCATCTCACTGAAGGCTTTCTTAACAAATATTTCGGTTATACTATTTCAGTTTGAAGATTTCGAATTCAACACGACGGTTCAATCTTCTACCTTCTTCTGTAGAGTTATCAGCTACTGGATTAGTTTCACCCAATGCAGCTGTATTGGAAATTCGTGATTTATCAAGACCTTCACTTGTTAAGTATTCTACAACCGAAGCAACACGTCTTTCAGAAAGGGCCTGGTTGTACTCATCACTTGCTGTATCATCTGTAAATCCAAACAGGTTCACATTATAATCAGGATGTTCGTTCAACAAGGCAATCAACGAATCTAATTTATCTTTTGAATAGTCAGTTAGATAACTTTCATCTACGACAAAATAAACCGGCTTAACTTTTATATCAAGAACTATTGGTCCTGGTTTTTCAGGTTCTTCTATTGGACAACCATTGTTTTCTTTTGGACCCGCAACATCGGGACACTCATCTTCTTCATTGTAAAGCCCATCACCATCATTGTCGAAAGGACATCCTACTTCATCAACTTTCCAACCTTCAGGGGTTCCAGGACATTCATCATTTTTGTCGATCACACCATCACCATCAGTATCCGGGCAACCTTTCAATTCTTTTGGTCCCGGATCATCCGGACAGTCGTCATACTTATCAGCAATTCCATCGCCATCCTTGTCAGGACAACCGGCAAGAGAGGTCCAACCCGGTTCACGCGGGCAATCATCAAGATAATCAACAATACCATCACCATCAGAATCAATTGGGCAACCATCTTCATCAACCGTTAC
>JAKSCG010000144.1 GCA_022360715.1 Halanaerobiales bacterium | reverse complement strand
TTTTGCTGCATATTTTGTTGCACGCCCGTAATTTGTTTCCGGCCATGAAACAGGAAGATTATTTTCAGCAATCTGTAAATCACTAATAACTTGAGCATATACATCGACCAGAGGAGTTCGTGTTGGATATAGCTCTTCATTATCTTCTAAAATCAAAGGAATATCTCCCCATCCTACTGCTAACTCAAAGTAAGCAAGACCTCTCATAAAATATGCCTCACCAAGAGCTGTTTTCTTTACCCCTTCTGAAATATTTTCATTATCACGAAGATTCTCGATAACAGTATTACTTCTGTCGATAATCACATAAGAATATTTCCACCAACGATCAAAATTTTTAATTTCAGTATCGAACTCGTACCGATCTATTTGATCCTGAGCAACTACACCTACTCCTGGATTTGAGTAAGACTCATCGCCTGGTAATTCCCACAATGTCCAGTTAAGTTCAGCATACGCTTCACTTCCATACAAATTAGTAATAGGCTGATACAATGAATATACCGCTGCTGTAGCTTCTTCATCATCTTGATAAAAATTAGAAGAACTAAGAAATGTCAGTGGCTTTTCTTCAAGCCACTCTTCACATGAAGTGAAGACTATAGTAACTAATAATATTAAAAATAGTATGCTATATTTTTTCATGATTAATCGATTTAGAAGTTAATATTTAAACCAAAAAGAACAGATTTAGAGTTGGGATAACTACTAAAATCAAGACCTTGCCTCAAGTGTCCTCCACCAAATGTACTTACCTCAGGATCGAAACCACTATAGTTTGTAATCGTGAACCAATCTATAAGGCTTGCAGTAATTTTTGCTGAAGAGATATTTAATCTGTTACAGAATGATTTAGGAAGATCATAACCTAATGAAATGTTCTTAAATCTTAAGTATGAACCATCTTCAATATGACGGTTAGAAACATTAAGCTGACTACTGATACGTACCATAGCAACCTCATTGTTACCTGTGCCTTCTCCGTGCCAACGATTCAACAAACTCTTATAACTATTAGTTAAAGTTTGGCGATCTTCCAATACA
>JAKSCG010000159.1 GCA_022360715.1 Halanaerobiales bacterium | reverse complement strand
TGAGACAGCGAATATGTATTGCCCTGGCCCTGGCGACCAGTTCTAAATTATTGATCGCTGATGAACCAGGGACAAATCTCGATGTAACAATCCAGGATCAAATATTGAAATTGCTAATGGACCTGGTCAAAGAGAGGAAAACAGCTACGATCTATATTACCCATTCGCTCGGTGTAGTGAGGGAATGGATGGATCGGGTTTATGTGATGTATGCCGGAAATATTATTGAGATGGCCCCAACAAAAGAATTATTTAATAACCCGCTCCACCCCTATACCAGGGGACTGATGAAAGCAGTTCCTAAATTAAGCGGCGGGGGTATTGCTAAAGGTATCGCCGGGAGAGTACCTGAATATTTACATCCCCCTTCCGGCTGCCGGTTCCATCCCCGCTGTGCATACTGTCAGGATTTGTGCCGTCAGGAAAAGCCGGAATTATTAGCGACAGGTAATGGTCATTTAGTTGCCTGTTACCACAGAGGTGAGTTCAATGAATGAAGAGATATTAAGGCTAAAACAGCTAAAAAAATATTTTCAGACTAAAGAAGGTACTGTTAAAGCGGTGGACGGGGTTGATCTTAGTCTTAAACAAGGAGAAACATTGGGATTGGTAGGTGAATCCGGTTCAGGCAAAAGTACGATCGCTTATACCGTAATGGGGATGTATCAGCCTTCTGACGGTGAGCTGCTTTTTCGAGGGGAGGATATCGGTTATAAACAGTCACAGCGGTCCAAGTTTTTAAAAAAAAATATCCAGATCGTTTTTCAGGACCCGGGAACTTCGCTTAACCCTCGCCAAAGTATCAAGCAGATCCTGGGAATGCCGCTCCGGGTCCATAATATTGTTAAACCGGCCGAAAGAACCAAAAAAATATTGAACCTACTGGAAATTGTGGAACTACCGAAAAGTTTTATTAACAAGTATCCCCTGGAAATCGGGGAAGGGGAGAAACAAGCAGTAGCCATTGCCAGGGTATTAGCAGTTGAACCTTCTTTGATCGTGCTGGATGAACCGACATCAGCCCTGGATGTATCAATGCAGGCCAAAATAATTAATTTATTAATGGAACTACAAAAAGAATTTAATTTTTCTTATCTTTTTATTACTCATGACCTGAGTTTAATGAGAAATGTGGCTACCCGGGTGGCAATCATGTATTTGGGACGCATTTATGAAGTGGCTTCGGCCCGAGAGTTTTTTCAAAACCCACTTCACCCTTATACCAAGATGTTAATATCATCTGTTCCGGTCGTGTTAGAGGTCGAAGAGAAGATGAAACCACTTAAAGCCGAATCAAGGGGGGAGATCCCCAGTCCAGTCAATATTCCGACCGGCTGTGGTTTTAATCCCCGCTGTATGGAAAGACTTGATCTCTGCCGTCGGCAAGCAGCAGAATTAATTGAAGTCAGGCCGGAACATTATGTTTGTTGTCATAAATATGAAAAGTGGAGGGATATTGATGAAATACAGGGTAGCAGTTGATATTGGAGGAACGTTTACCGACTTTGTCAGTTTAAATGAAGAGACCGGTCGGCTTTTTGAGGAAAAAGCCAGTACAACACCCAGTAATTTTGCGGCAGGGGTGATTAACGCGATCAAAAAATCGGGAATAGATATGACTGAGGTTAATTACTTTGTCCATGGTTGTACGGTAGTTGTCAATGCTTTGACCGAAAGAAAAGGGGCCAGGACAGCATTAATTACTACCAGGGGCTTCCGGGATTTACTGGTGATTCAACGGGCAAACCGACCTGCTTTATATGATTTTAATTATCAAAAACCGGTACCTTATGTACCGCGCCGCTATATTTATGAGATCAATGAAAGACTAAATTATACCGGAGATATATTAACTAAACTGGCAGAGGATGAGCTTGCCGAGATTATCCAAAAATTGAAAGAAGATAAGATCGAAGCAGTTGGAGTCTGTTTGCTCCATTCCTATGCTAATTCGACCCATGAAGAAAAAGTAGGGGAGATCTTGCGGACAAAATTACCGGAAGCAGATATCACGCTATCACATGAAATTATCCGCACCTGGCGAGAATATGAACGAGCCAATACTACAGTAATGAACGCATATGTTATGCCTGTTTCCCGCTTATATCTCAATACTTTACAGCAAGAATTGAAGCAAAAACTCAACCTGAAAATAGAACCGCATACGATGCAGTCCAACGGCGGTACCGCAACCTTTTCCCGGGCTAAGACCACACCGATTTCGCTGGTTGAATCCGGTCCTGTCGCCGGAGTAATCGGAGCTAATGAGTTAGGTAAGATAATCGGTGAACAGAATATAATCAGTTTTGATATTGGGGGGACTACCGCCAAAACTTCATTAATATACAATAATACTATAACCGTAAATACTGAGTATAAATTTGAGTCAACTCCTATTTTTGCCGGTTATCCGATCTTGACACCGGTTTGTGATATTATTGAGATCGGTGCCGGGGGCGGTAGTAAAGCCTGGATCAATGATGTCGGGGTATTAAAAGTGGGACCGGAGAGTGCCGGTGCAGAACCGGGTCCGGCCTGTTACGGGCTGGGAGGAGAAGACCCCACTCTAACCGATGCTATTATGGTAACCGGCCGGATCGACCCGGCCAATTTTCTCGGCGGTGAGATGAAGGTAGATAAAGACTTATCATACCAAGCAATCAAACCGATCGCTGATTATTATGATATTTCGGTCACAGAAGCTGCGATGGGAATAATTAGTATTGCCAATAATAATATGATGAATGCCCTGAGATTGATTTCGGTCAGAAGGGGTTATGATCCCCAGGATTTTGCAATGGTCGCGATGGGAGGCAATGGTTCTATTTTTGGGCCATATCTGGCCCGGGAGCTTAATGCTAAAAAATTAATCATTCCCCAAATGCCGGCTACTTTT
>JAKSCG010000036.1 GCA_022360715.1 Halanaerobiales bacterium | reverse complement strand
TGATTATGCAGCTCTGGTAGTAACTCAATTCGGCGGACCGGATGGAGAACTCTCTGCATCGATCAGGTATTTATCCCAAATGTATACGATGCCTATCCCCGAGGGGAAGGCTGTTTTAAACGATATCGGCACCGAAGAATTGGCCCATTTTGAAATTGTTGGAACCCTTGTCTATAAATTAGTTAAAGGAATACCGGCAGATGTATTAAAAAACACCCGATTCGCACCCCATTATGCCCAACACGGACGGGCCAACTATCCCAATGACGCCTCTGGTGTTCCCTGGACAGCGGCTTTTATTCAATCCCATCAAGACCCGATTGCCAGTATAGTAGAAGACCTGGCTGCTGAACAAAAAGCAAAGGCGACCTATGAATATTTGATTGATATGACTGATGACCCGGCAATAATTGATGCCCTTTCTTTTTTACGTGAAAGGGAGGTAGTTCATTTTCAGCGTTTTGGTGAAGTATTGGATCTTTTATATGATTACCAGGAAAAGGGCTACTGTTAATAGATGTAAACAACCGCAGTTCAGAGCTGCGGTTGTTTAAGTCTATGGATTCATCCTGTTAAATCTATTCACCAGCTAATATAGGTATATCAACAAATTAAGGCAGTCAGGTATCAGATAAAAAAACACAGCCTTTAAGCTGTGGAATAAAAAATCTAAATTTTTTGTGAGGCTTCAAATGTTCGTTTCAATCCACTGGCAGTTTCTGAAAAAAGGGATAGAGTATCATTTATTTTATTAACCTCTGTCTCCAGTATTTGAAAATAGGGACCGATACTACTTTGACTACTGATTAATAATAAAACAAAGATTAAAAAAAGCGTATACCCTGCTCCCCCCACTCCCATACTTTCCGAAGAGTTATCAGCAGCCGACTGCTTATTTGCCTGTTCATTTCTCTGAGTTTCCTCTTCAGGCAATATGTACACCCCCCTAAAAATACCTTTCTAATATCATACGTCATTTGAACTTAATTGTGACAATAAATTTTAGTATTTTTAGGATTAAGTCCGGAAAATAATCTCCTCCCGCTGGAAGAGTTTGACCGAAAGATAACTGATTAGTCCACCGAAAACCAATGAAGTAATGATTGTAATCCAGAGATGGAGTAGATTGGCTTGCAGCATAAAAATATCCTGTAAGAGAAAGATTATGTTGACAATCGGGAGATAATAAATAAACCCGGCCGGCTGGAAGGCTCCACTCATCGATAAAACACCAATTAATATTACCACCATATAGATAGGCATTACATAGGAATTCCCCTCTTTGATATTCCGGGCAAAACTACCGGCCAGGATAATAATCCCACTTACGATAAAAGCCAACAAGACAAATAGTCCACCTAGTTTGAACAAAGTATTAGCCGATAGGTCAATCACCAGCTCCATTCCACTCCCGACCGAACTAAAAACAAATTGATAGGCCAGGACAATCCCGACAATATTTAAAATAGCCGAAAAAGTAGATAAGATGATCAGGGTCAGCAGTTTACCAACTACAATCTCCGAACGGGTTAATTGTGTAACCAGTAATGTACTGAGGGTTTCCTTTTCCTTTTCCCCGGAAGTAATATTAATTCCAATATTCATTGCCCCGATAAAGATTGAAATAATTACAAAATAAGGGATCATCATTCCCAGGAATCTCCCCGATTTTTCTTGCTCAGTGGCGGTGTTCACCAGCTCCAATTTAACCGGTTCAATAAAGTACGGGCTTAGTTGCAATCCCTTTAGCCGTTGCTCAACAATCTGAGCGGTATATCCTGCAATTAACTGTAATATTCGCTTACTGCTACTATCGGAGAGGGTATTGGTATTATTATAAAAGAGTTTAATCTCCCCGCTATTACCAGCGATTATCTTCTGATGAAAAGCCGGTTCAATCTTGAGATACAGTGCAATTTCTCCATCTTGTAAGGCTGGGGCGATATCTTTTTCCGGTTGATCAACAATTTTATAATCTCCCGATGATTTAAGATAGCCCACCAGACCTGTGGCGTATTCTCTCCCCTCAATATAAACAGGGACAATCTCTTCCATATTTCCCTGCATAGTTTTCATCTGAAAATAGGTAATTCCACCAATCAAAACCGGCAAAAAAACCAGCGGAAAAATTACCATCATCATAAAAGTCTTTCTGTCCCTGACAACACCTTTAATCTCTTTAAATAACAAGACCTTTATCTTATTCCAGTTCACTAAATTCACCTACCATTTTAAAAAATATATCTTCCAGGGTATTCTGGCCGGTGTTCCTTGCCAGCTCTTCAATTGTACCTACTCCCCTTAGCTCTCCCTCAAAAAGTATGCCAATTCGATCACATAAATTTTCGGCCAGATTCATATTATGCGTAGAGATTATGATCGATTTTCCTTCATTTTTTAGTTCCCGAATCAGATTGGTTACCACCCGGGAAGCCATTAAATCAAGGCCATTGATCGGCTCATCAAAAATGATGATCGGGGGATCAGGTAAAAGCGCCCGGGCAATCGAAACCTTTTGTTTCATCCCGGTGGAAAAATTATCGACCCGTCGGTCAATATATTTCTCCAAATCCAACAGCTCAACCAGCCAGGAAATTCGATCAGTGATATAAGTATGAGTTAAGCCATTAACCTGACCGAAAAAAAACAGTAATTCACGCACGGTAAAATAATCGTATAAGTTCATCTCCGCGGTAAGAAAGCCTAAATACTCCTTGGCTCGCCGGGCATTATCTCTTAAATTCAACTGAGCGATAAAGACATCCCCACTGGTCGGTTGCATCAGGGTAGAAATAATCCGCAAAGCCGTTGTCTTTCCTGCGCCGTTCGGTCCTAATAGTCCAAATATTTCCCCTGCTCGTAGTTCAAAATTAAGATTAACCAGGGCCTGAACCTCACCCTTACCTTGATCTTTAAAGACCTTTGATAAATTTTCTACTTTGACTAAACTTTCCATTTGACCGCTCCTTTCAGTTCCACTTAATCACGCCCCTTTTAATTTTATGCATTGAAAGTTAATCCCCGGATTTACGTTGATAAATTACCATTTCCATCGGTACTCCATCTGAAGTTTCTGTTTCAAGAAAAGAAGCTGATTTAGTAAAATTATTTCTCTCTAAAAGGATTCTTGAAGGTAAATTAGCCGTATTTGTATATGCTTCAACGGTTTTTAATCCCATGATCTGAAATCCATATTCAACAACTTTTTTTAAGGCCTCACTCATAATACCTTTTCCCAAATTACCTGGAAAAAGCCCGAATCCTAATTCAGCTTTTGCTTCTTCTGTTGATATATTCCAAATAGAAATCGTACCTAAAATCTTATTTGTCGCAATGTCGGCGATCGCCCAAATAAGCCTTTTATTATTTTTTAGACCAGTATTCATTTTTTTAATATAACTTCGAGCCTCGCCAATTTTTGTATAAACTGGCAGATCAACAAGCGGGAAATTATCTCGATTTGATCGATAGGCAAAAATAAGTTGATCATCATACATTTCAAGTTTTCTTAATAATAACCTATTTGTTTTTAATGTCGGAAAAGGACTGAAATCAAGGTCATTCATCATTTTCCCTCTCTCCTTAACTGATTTGGTTGCAATCGTTATCCAACCCAAATAAATATTGTTAATAATCCCTCCAGTCTTTTATTGAATTTTATTTATACAGATTCGTCATAATAATAGTTTAGGCTTGCCATTTCATCTAACGTTTTTGTGTTGCCGAAGTCCAGGAGCCCTAGATAACTCTTATCTTAGGCTCCTGAGTTTGGGTAAAGCGACAATAGGAGCGAAACTGGCAACACTGTGTTAGGCGCTGTAATTGGGCAGATTCTCAATTAAAATTACGTAAAAGATCTTCCAACCCCAATCCTTTTGCCTTTATTTCCATCGTTTCTTTTATCAAGCTTTCTAGCTCAATTGGTAAACTTGAGGTTCCTCTTGCCAATTTCTTTCTTCCATATATGACATACCAGCTAGCTTTATTGCCTTTTGCGCATATAATGCAGCTCCCATGCAATGATCCCGGCGTGCTCGCGCCGAAAGGACTGGCGCAAAGTTTGCACCACCCATACTTGCCTTACTCATTGCAAACTCGGTGACAGAGAGCATGTCCCAACAGGTAGCCTGATTTTTGGCGTAATGGGAACACTTTGTTATATGAAGTAATCACAGCTTACATCTCTATACCAGCATAAAAAATAATTATTAAACACCTAAAACTTAAGTCACAGACCCTTCTTTTTGGAGATCGCCAATCTTTTTCTAATGCTAAACCTGTATAAGTACCCCATTTTCTAAAATAATAATGATTAATTTTCTTAATAAACAATTCATCATTTTCTTTTAATAAATTAATGATATTAACAACTTGTTGCCTCAATTCCTTTATTTCATTTACTACCCCTATTCTAGATAATAATTCCATACGATGAAACCACATCATCCATTCATTATCTTTCAATTTATTCAAATCCGGATTAAAGTTATTCATACAAAAAGATGCTGCTGATATTAATTGATTTTTTTCTAACACATTAATATTAGGAATAGGTGAAAATTGTATTAATTTTTTTATTGATTTTATAATCATGTTATTATTACTTTCATTTCGCCAACTTTTCGTATACGCAAGAAGCCTAAGATGGTATATACTTGGCCATTTTGCTCTTTTTGTAAAGATAAGTTTATTTTTATACTTTGTAGTAATTTCATTTAATGATTTGATAGTAGTTAGATAACTAAAACACTCTAGAGTTTTTTCAACTTGTTTTTTAACAAGTAACTTATTTTCTAAGCCTACATATGCAAAAATTACTGACCTCATTAACTCAGAGCCACCAAACCCTTTTCTATCTAAAACTTTGCCAACTCTAGATAAACAGCCATTATCAAAAGTGTTATCTCGTTTTTCTAATTCATTTAACATCCTTTTATATGGTGGATATTCTTTATCAAGACCTTTCTGAAAGAAAACTCTACCAGCAGTTTCAACACCTTCTTCGCTATGAAAATCTTTGTTTATCCAACCTGTTTTATTTTGCATACTTATAAACTTTTTAACTTCCTGGTCATCCAATATTATTTTCTGCAGGTTATAATCTGACTTACCGAAAATTTCATTTTTTACTCTATATTTTATAGAAGGACATCCTTCAGTTAATAAGTATTTTATTAACTTTTGCATACCTACCTCCCATATAAAAATCAAAGCATTTACTTGTGATTATTTCATTTAACAGATTCGGCATAAACGACGCTCCTGGAACGATAGTGGAATGAATGTTGTTTATGACGTGTTATCGGAAGTTTCGGATCTCTACCTTTTACTCCATTTTTATTTCAAAATTCTCTCCGTTAATATCCCAACCGTAATTGCCGGATATCTCTACTCTTTTAATCCCACTTTCAAATCTGTAAGAAAGTATTGTTGGGAAAGCAGATAATTCAAACTGATCTTGTCCAATCTTGATATATTTAAACCATGAAGTGTTAAAAAATTACTGATCATTTACGCAAGATACGCTTAGACTCAACTTCTTACCTTCACTATTATATAGTCTTCCACAATATCGTGATTTATCCCTTAGCTCTGCTTCTTCTCGTTCAAAATACTTAAGATCTAGAAATTCTGCAATTTTTCTCATATGAACATCCCATTGCCTAGTCGTTTTATCAACTTCTACTCTTAACTTACTACCCTTATACCTAGAAAAAACTTTATCCGAAAGATTTCTATAGTCTTCCCACATAGCAAATACACTACAATCACCATCATACCCATGGATCTGGAAGTATTGATCATCTCCAGGATCTAGTACTAATTGCTTCCAGTTTTCTCCTCTTACTTCAAAGGCCTTTTCTAAAGTTGCCCTTACATCCTTGGAATATAGAAAAATAATACGAGTTTCTACTCTATCTAATATTTCCATTAGCTTATCGTAATAAATAATCACCTTTTCTTTTAAATATCCTCCAGAAAAAAAATAGCGGATAATGTTTTGATATAGACACTCTTCCATCACATGAATTCCGCCTATAGCTGAGATATTATCTAAAAACCTCGACCACCTTTCAAACATATCTTCTATATTAAGAGTCATGCCTTCTTCAGTTTTGAGATTTCCTGCCTTGAACTCCCCACCGTTAGCCCATCTTATGGGGTGCTCCTCCATCTCTTCGTGATACCAATGATTATGTATGCCATTTTGCCTATACAACCTAGCTATTCCCTGCGAGGTAGTTGATTTACCTGCACCACTCATACCACTAACAATAATTAGTTTAGGTTTTTTCATAAGACACCTCCATTGTATTCCGATAACGTTTAGGTATTGCCGAAGTCCAAGAACC
>JAKSCG010000203.1 GCA_022360715.1 Halanaerobiales bacterium | reverse complement strand
AAGAAAATTATTAAAGAAAATATTAAAGAAATAACTACTGGTACTAACGCGCGTGCAAGAGAAGAAAATAATCTTCCTGGTGCTGCTATTAAATTCTATGATGAGAATTTTGAATTGATAACTCCACATGTTTCTCAACTGATAGGTACTTATCTTGATGATGGACTTACAGAAGGACTTATAGTGAGAGTGATGCAAGATGCTATAGAAAACAAGGCTAAAAACTTGAAGTATGTAAAAAAGATTCTTAATAGGTGTTATGAACAGGGTATTACAACAGCTGAAGCTTTTGAATTAGATCAAAAAAACTTTCAGGAAAAAAGAGCTAGAGGTCAGCCAGCGGAGACTCCTAAGGAGCGTATACGAAGAATAAGAGAGAGTGGGGGATGAAATGACTTTTGATAATGTAGATGAAATTATGGCAAGGCTTACGGCAGTTTTTGTAGGGAAATTTGAAGATTACCAAATAAAGGAATACTGTGATTTCTTAATGCCCCTGGACTTTGAACTGATGCATAAGACAATAAATTATATGGTTCATCAGGGTACAAAATTTATTCCTGCTATAGGTGAAACATTGACTGTTTATAAAACCATTGAAGCAACTGAAAATGAAAATAGAATGTTTGAACAGAAAGAAGATTTTTGTTACACATGTGAAAACAAGGGAGCTATAGCGGTATTTAGTCAAGCCGGAGATACAAAATTGTGGAAAGCATATTACTGTACTGAATGTGATAGAGGTCGGAATGCAGCATATGACGGTAGAAGGGTATCAAAATATAAATCAAAGTACTACATGGAGCCAATATCAAAAGTAATGGACCCTAAACAATTAGCTCAAATAAATCTACTTAAGAAACGCGAGGTAATTCCAATGCCTCAGTATGTAAGGGATTTATTGCAAAAAACTTGTAACAACATGGCTGTTTAGAATAGGAGGTCAGCATGAATAAACAAGGTAAGAAAGGTATTGAATGGTGTGATTATACTTACAATCCAGTTACAGGTTGTCTGCATGGATGCAGTTATTGTTTTGCCAAGAAGATAGCGCATAGGTTTGGAACATGCAATCCAGAAGCGACTATTGATGAAATAAGGCAAGAACTTGAATATATTCATGGTTTTAGCGACGAAGATTATGAAATAACAGGTGAGAGTGTGGCATTGAGGTGCCCTGTTGGCTGTGAAAGGAAGGAGCTTTATCCTTTTAATTTTAGACCTACATTCCATAGATATCGGTTAGATGAACCACAAAGAGTGAAAAAACCTTCAAAGATATTTGTATGCTCTATGGCAGACCTATTTGGAGATTGGGTACCTGAATCATGGATAAATGATGTGTTAAATGCCTGCCATGAAGCTTGTCATCATACATATATGTTTTTGACTAAAAACCCGAAGAGGTACAGAGAATTT
>JAKSCG010000176.1 GCA_022360715.1 Halanaerobiales bacterium | reverse complement strand
TGGACTCTTTAAAAAATATCTCCTTTAAACCCGGAATCTCAGTCTCAATATCAACATAAGCCCCTTTTCTTATTGCTTCCCGGTAGACTTCTCTAATTAAAGGTTGAGCTAAATCAGAACCGGCGATCCGCAAATAATCATCCTTTTTAATCTTTAATGAATAATTGACCAATAGTTTAGCCAATTTTTCTACTCTTTGGTCAGCCATTTTTTTCCCTCCTGTAATAATCGTTATTTTTAAAAATCCCAATCAATTAAAGGTTTGGGCAGGCAGAATTGATAATCAAGCTTAGTCAATAACTGTTCCGGTCCGGCTAATTGATCGGTTACCGCCAGTCCACTGGCCGGCTGAACCCCCAGCCATAAACGGGTAAAAGCACCGACCGAAGCCTTTAAAGTAGGTAAATTGCGGTCGCTCCCTTTTTCAACCGTTGATTCTTGACCGAATGTAATAATATAACTACCGCTCAGTCCCCGCCATTTACTCGCTGCTGGCAAAAATTTTTCAATCGGATCCCTTAATTCCAGGTTAAAGGAAATGGGATTCCCCCCAATTTGGGTGTGGGATATGGCTCCCGGTAGATCAAGGATACGGACCTGCCAGTAAGCCACAGCCTGATTAACGCTCTCATACTTAGAAGATTTACTAATCCGCATCCCCCGGAAGGGTTGATTAATTAAATCCTGGAGCTGAATTCCGGCCGGTTCTTTCATCTTAACCAGGTTTACCTGATCCCCCAAGCTTTTGAGTAAAGAGATTAATTCCAGGAGCTGTTCAGCATTATTATAAACCAGAACAGAAATGAAATAAGGACCATGTTCGACACTATCCGGTTTACACCAGAAATAATGGCTTAATTCCCCATCTTCCTGAAAATAACCCAGGCCAAATCCCTTTTTTCCGGTCCATTTCAGCTCTGCTCTGGTAATAGCAGCCGGCAACAAAGTGCAATATCCGTGCTTTTTACACCGGTTCAGTCTGGACCGATGCATTTTTTCCCAGTCGGCCGCACTAATTCTCTTGGGGGGTCTAGCCTTTACCTCTATATTTAAGCTAGCCGGGTCAAAACTAATAATATGTTCATAACTACCGGTACCAAAACCCAGTTGATTATAAAATCCCTGTTCAAACATACCCAGTCCGGAAAGCTGATAACCCTCCCCGGCCGCTTCGGCAATTGCCCGGGCAGTAATACTACCGGCTATTCCCTGTTTACGGGCAACCCGACTAACCGTAACGGCAGTTATTGCCTGTAGTTCTAGCGGTTCATTTAAATATTGGAGCCGGGCCGGAGTAGAGCAGACAAAACCCTCTACTTCCTGATCAATCTCTGCTACCAACGACTTGCTCCCTTGCGGAAAGATAGTTAACCCTTCCTCTTCATCTTTCTCCGTCGTGATCCAGCCAATCTCTTGCCAGATCCGGATCAGGTCTTGATTATCCTTTGTTGGAATATAATCACGTATAATCATGATCTTGCCACCCTTTCTTTCTGTAATAAAACCATCCTAAAAAAACTCATAAAAATATGTATCTCTACCGGGCAATAATGCTTGCAACTTCTCGCTTATCTTGCCATTGCGAGTCGTTAAATACCCCAGTTGCTCCGCCTCATATGGAGTCATAAATCCAATAACAACCGGAGCCAGTCGATTGATATCGATCGTAAAATCAATTGTTACCGCTGAAACCACCTTTGAACATCGCCCTTTTCCCCCCTTTACCTCTAAACGGTAATTACCGTTATTCCAGGGAGCAATTAAATCATTAATGGTAAAATATAGGATAAGCTCCGGTCCGGCCGGATAAGTTATCCGGTTAAAAATACCCTCGACATCAACGACGCGGAACATTGCTCCCGCATTATATTGATGCTGATCAATCCATGGGCTGGGTAAGATTTTCGCTAAGGGGTCATTGAGTGGAGCAGACCAAGTGATTGTCTTAACCTGGGAATCGTGGTAAAAAAGAAATCTTAATAACTGTCGATAGGCAGTATAGTCTGCCGCAGCCATCTCCCTGACCAGGAGTTCTTTACCATCACCTCCCTTATTAACAACCTTAATCGAATAGATAATGTATCCCCTGGCTTCTCCGTCCTCTTCCCACAAATAGACATATTTTTCACGCTTTTTATTCTGCTCGATAATCCGTTGCCACCACCGACTATCCCGTTTCAACTCCAGGTCATATTGCTTATGGTGTAACTGATATATTTTAGCAAGTTGGCTAAAATTATCGCTAGTCAGTCGGACAAACTCCCCCCGGATTTGATCGCTAAATTGTAGTGAATCAGGTCTAAGGGTATAGCGCTTAAAAGCAGAAACAGTTTCCCAGCCATACTTGCGGTAAAACGGATAGGAAAAGGGCCAGAGTGCTGATAAAAACATTCCCCGCTCACGCATCTCCTGCAAAGAAAATGTTAACATCTGTCCAATATAACCCTTTCGTCGGTTTTCCGGAGGGGATACAACATCACCGATTCCCCCCAGTTGCAACCACTGACCGCGGACTTTACACTCCAACGGGAGAAGCTGATAAGTGGCCAAAAGCCTGTTACTGGCAAAAACCCCTTTTAATTCACCATATATCTCCGCCTCTTCCTCCTGTTTTTGCGCAGCTGATTTACCTTTTTCCGGCGTAAAAGCATAGTTAGCCAACTGGAAAAAAAGCCCTTGTTCATTTTGATTAAGCGGCCGATATTCAACCATCAAATTCCACTCTCCTTTGCTCAAGTTTTCGCTAACTCCCAATAAGGAAGATTATGATCCGGCTACATTTATTATTTCGATTATATTGAGATAAATCCTGCTAGGAAAAATAAAATCCCCGTTAAAAACGGGGAGAAAAATTTTTATTAATAAGCTCTAACTAATTTTCCGCCAGTTCAACTTGCTGGGGTTCATTACCTTTGAAGGAATCATAGAGTAGAAAGATAATCTGGAGACTTAAGCCAATTAAAGCAGCCAGACCGACCCCGGAAAACTCCCAAACTTTAACATTACCGAGACCAAAAACAAACATGAGGGCGGTAGTTAAAATATTCCGGGATTGATTAAAATCGACCCCTTCCCGGACAAAACTCTTTAATCCAATGGTCGCGATACTACCGAAGAGGATCACCATTACACCACCAATTACGGCGATCGGGATTGACTGGAGGAAGGCACTTAATACTCCGATAAAGCTGAAGAGAATTGCCCAGATCCCGGCATTTCTTGCCACTTTCGCATCTTTAATCTTTAATAGATTAACCGCAGAAACACCTTCCGAATAAGTAGTATTGGGAACTGAACCGACCAGTGAAAAAATAGTACCGATCCCGTCTATTAACATGGTCCGGTGAATACCGGGTGACTTGTAATAGGGTTTAGCAGTCGCTTCACTAATCGCAAAAATATCTCCAAAATGCTCCATTGTAGGGGCCAGGGCAAAGGGGAGCATATAAAGGGCCGCTTGCCAGTTGACCCGGGGGGCACTAAATTCAGGTAATCTGAGTAAAGGGAGACTAGTGAACGTTATTTCCCCCATCAGCAGGGCGACGATATAACCGACTCCAACCGCAATTAACACTGAAAATAAATTGGGAATACCTTTGCTAAAAACCATTAAAACACCGGCAACGACCAGGGTGATAATGGCCAGGAGCCAATTATTCCCGGCCATCTCCAGCCCGGTATTAACCAAAGTTAATCCGATCAGGGTAATCATTGAGCCAAAAACAACCGGTGGGAATAATTTCTCAGCAATCAATTCACTTCCACAATATTTCACGACCCTGGAGAAGATAACCTTCACTAAACCTGCTAAACCAAGCGCGAAAAAAACCGAACCCATATCCCAGGTTTGCTGGACATAGAGAATTGGCGCAATATAAGCAAAGCTTGAACCCAGGAAAATAATCGGGGCGCCATATTCTCCTTTAGCAAAATAATGCATAATTAAAGTTGAGACACCGGCAGTAAAAAGAACTACTGAGGTAGGTATATTGGTCAGAATCGGGACCAAAACAGTTGCCCCAAAACAGATCGCAAATAGCTCCAAACCTAATAAGATATTTTTAGACTTCATTTGATATAATCCCCTTTCATCACTAGTAATTTAACTGTTATTACAACTTTTCAGGGTGCGTTTATTTTATTTTTTCCATCAATAAAACTTTATCTTCACCATCTGTTTCATTTAAGTTTACACTGACAATTTCACTCTGAGCAGTAGGTAGGTTTTTACCGACATAATCTGCTCGAATCGGTAGCTCACGATGACCCCGGTCGACAATGATCGCCAGTTGAATTAGCCGGGGCCGACCCAGGTCAATTAAGGCATCCAGTGCTGCCCTGACAGTTCGGCCGGTATATAGTACATCATCAACCAGCACTAGCTTTTTATTACTAATGTCAAAAGGTATTTCGGTTTGATGTACGATCGGCTGCTCGGCTACTAGGGATAAGTCATCACGGTAAAGGGTAATATCCAGGATACCGACCGGAACATCTTGACCCTCAAATTCTTTTATTTTCTCGGCCAATCTTCGGGCGATCGGGACGCCTCGCGTTCTAATTCCGACCAAGACCAGATTATCAATCCCTTTATTTTTTTCAACAATTTCGTGGGCTATTCTGGTCAGCACCCGTCTAAGCCCATCTCCATCCATGAGCTCCTTTTTCTTTTTAAAATTATTATCCATAAATCTCTCCTTTCTGACCGGTTCCTGGAAGGAAAAAACCCTCTGGCCCGTAGGCAGAGGGTTAGTTAACTCATCTCCGTTTTCCTTACTAGCCTCACCGGACTAATTTAAAAGAACCCTATTATTTGATATAAATATATCAGATGATCCTAAATCTGTCAAGGAACTTTTTTAAGTTCAAGGAGAGCACTTTTAAAATCAGCCGGGAGCGGGGCGGTAAATTCCAGCCAGTTTCCGGTGCCGGGGTGATATAAACCCAATTTATAGGCATGAAGCATCTGTCTTGGCGCTCTTGATTGATTTCGATTCCGACCATATTTATCGTCTCCGAGTACCGGGTAACCCAGATAGGAAAAATGAACCCTAATCTGATGAGTTCGGCCAGTTTCAATCTTAACTTCGACATAAGTAAAATCCCCTAACCGTTCCAATACCTGAAAATGGGTAATTGCTTTCTTGCTGTTCTGACTAATCACCGCCATCTTTTTTCTAAAAGTAGGATTACGGCCGATCGGGGCATCAATTTTCCCTTTTTGATAGGGAAGTTTCCCTTTAACAATGGCATGATAAATTTTTTGCGTCTGGCGATTTTTAAACTGCTTTACTAAGGCGCGATGGCTTTGATCATTTTTAGCCACCACCAGCACACCAGAGGTGTCTTTGTCCAGCCGATGCACAATCCCCGGTCTCTTCACCCCATTAATTCCGGAAAGCTGGTCCGTATAAGCCATTAAGGCATTAACCAGTGAATATTCTGTATTGCCAGGAACCGGATGAACGATTAAACCAGCCGCTTTATTAACAACAATTAAATCAATATCTTCATAAATAATATCCAGTTCCATCACGAACGGTTTTATCTCTGGTAAACTGGGTTCAGGAAGTTCCAGTCTGATCTGATCACCCCTTTTTACCTTATAACTCCCTTTCATTAACTGCTCATTAACATAAACCCTTTTATCTTCCAATAGTTTTTGGATATAGGAACGGGACAGCTCAGTTTGCACAAGCGCCAAATATTTATCTAACCTCTTTCCCTGCCCGTCCTCTTTAACCTTTAAAAATATTATATCCATTAGCACTCACCCTGGTTCATGCTGACTGCTCAACCTTCCAAAAATAAAAGATAAAAATCCCGCTGCCAATTACGATCATTGCATCAGCCAGGTTAAAAACCGGCCAGATCCGAAAATCCAGGTAATCAACCACATAACCCAGGAAGATCCGATCAATAACATTACCCAGGGCTCCGCCGATAATCAGACCCAAAGCCAGGTCAAGGAGGCGATTATCAGCCGCCTGGTATTTATAGATTAATAATCCGGTAATAATCAACCCAGCAATAATAATAAAAAAATTCTGTCGCCCGGCCAGGATGCCAAAACCAGCCCCGGTATTTTGAACATAAGTTAGGTGAAAAACATCGCTAACCAGCGGTATAGATTGATAAAGCAAAAAATTACTTCGGATTAAGGCTTTAATCAATTGATCACAAAAAGTTACCATAAGCATAATAAAATAGCACATAAGCTAAACCCCCACCCCATTTTAACACAATGCTGGCCATAAAACAATATAGCTTAGCGACGATCCAGCCATCCATCTTCACCCTCATAGTCAATCTGAGCAATCTCTTCCTTTAGTCCCCGGCCAAAGGGTGGGTATAATACTTCTTCAGCTACTGGCCTCTCTTGAACCAGCTCCCTTTCCTCCTGAGCTTCTTGACAGTTAATACAGAAACTGGTATATGGTACGACCTCCAGCCGGGAATCCTTAATTTCTTTACCACAGCTCTGGCAAAACCCATATCTTCCTGTCTCGATCTGGGCCAGAGCATTCTTAACCTGAGTGTAAAGGGCAATTGTATTATTCTTTATTCCTAGATCTAACTCCCGTTCCAAAGTATTAGAGGCATTATCGGCCGGATGATTATCATAAGCTGACATTTCCCCTGCCGATTCCTTTAAACTAAGCCTTTCTTCATCGGTTAATCTCTCGATCTCTTTTTGTAGACGGCTTTTTTCTTGAAGCAGTCTAGTGCGGTAAAAATTAAGTTTACGTTGTTGCAAAGTCTTTGCTCCTCACATATAGGTTTCAACGATTTTGATAATTTTGGCAACAAATTCAGCGATCAATGGTATATTAGACTGGGCTAAACCAAACAAAAAAAACAAGAAAATCGCACCAAGCACCGTTGCTCCAATCGCGATCCCTAACCCTCTGGCCAGACCGGCAATAAAATTGATCAAAAGCATCCGGCGGGGAGAACGAACTAATTCAATATATTCGGCAATATTGATATCCTGAATCCGCTCCGCTAGCTCCTCTAATTTTTCCAGAATTTCTTGTTTATCTGTCTTAATCATCCCGATCCACCTGCCTGTTTGTTATTATGCCAGAGAAGTAATACTAATATTCAGTAAGGCTTCTAATCAGCAAAAATCGTAAAATAAATACTTTATCCTTGCCCAAAATTATGATATGATATAGACTGTCTTATTTTAAGCCGAAAGGAAAAAAGTCAATGTTACTCAACAATCTATTTCATAAAGAAATGACCCGCCAGATCCTGATCCTGGCCGTACCGGCGATCATTGAAATGGCCCTCAGCACCTTAGTCGGATTAGCCGATACACTGATGATTAGCAGGTTTATCGGCGCCGAAGGTTTGGCCGCAGTTGGCTTTGCCAATCAGATCGTCTTTACTTTGATCTTCATCTTTTCATCCTTTAATGCTGGTGCGACAGCAATGGTAGCCAGGAGTTATGGAGAAAAAAACTATCACCGTTTAAATAAAATTGTCGGACAAAATCTAGCCCTTAATTTTATGATCGGAATTATCGTCTTTCTCACTACCCTCTTCTTTGCCCCAAATATTTTAAATCTCTTCGATATTTCACCAAAAGTGATGGCAATGGGGATCTCTTATTCCGAAAATGTTGCGATCAGCCAGTTATTTATGTTTATCACCTTTGCCGGAGCCGCCAGTCTCCGCGGGGCCGGTGATACCAAAACACCGATGTTTATTACCGGTTTGGCCAATATTTTAAACATAATCGGCAACTATTTACTGATCACCGGTTTCGGACCCTTTCCTGAACTGGGGGTGCAGGGAGCAGCTATATCTACTTCCATCGCCCGGGGCATCGCCGCACTATTATACCTTTATATCCTGACCCAGGGAACCAGTGGGATTAAACTAGTTTTCTCCAACTTAAAAATTACCGGCTATATTTTAAGACCGCTCTGGCGCTTCAGTTATGCCGCTGCCCTGGAACAACTATTTATGCAGCTAGCCTTTTTTGTTAACGGTATAATTATTTCACAACTGGACACAACTTCCGAAGCAGCTTTTCGGATATTAATCAATATTGAGTCAACCTCTTTTATGCCGGCCATTGGTATCTCAATCGCTACTGCTACTTTAGTCGGGAAGCATCTGGGAGAAAATAATCCGGAAAGATCCCTCACCATAGGTAAAACAGCTGTCTTACTGGGAATAATCTGGGGAATTTTCATGGGGGCAATTTTTATCACGATCCCGGTCCCGATCCTGAAAATCTTTACGACCGAGTTAGCACTAATCAACAAAGCAACACATTCAATGCAGATTGCCGGAATTAATCAGGCTCCCCTGGCTTTTATGATCATTCTGGGGGGGGCTTTAAGAGGAACCGGTGATACTAGAGGAATTATGTTTATTACTGCGCTCCGCCTATGGACTTTATTTATTCCTTTAACCTATCTCTTTGTGATCTACTTTGATTACGGAGTTACTAGCGTTTTTTATGCTGAAATAATCTCTTTTGTTGTCTTTTCGATTATCGCTTACCGTCGCTTCACTGCGATGAAATGGGCCAAAATAAGAATGTTTTAAACTCTAAAAGAAAAAAGCCCTTTGCTGCGGGGCAAAAGGACTATCGCCAGGGTTATTGATCAAGTTCTATTCGTCCGGAGGCTATATCTTCCTCAACACTGATATCAATCTCTGGCTCACTTCCTTTCTCCTCCAGCAACTGCAAGTGACTTTCCAATAATGTTTTAAATCTGATTCTAAATAACTCTTTACTTCCCTTCAGTTCCTGGAGACTTTGATATTCGGCCTGTAAGTTCTGTTGGGCTTCTTTCCGGAGCTGTTCAGCTTTGATCTCTGCTTTCTGAATAATCAGCTCGGCCTCCCGCCGGGCTTGTTTAGTCTGCTCCTTAGCGGTTTCCTGCACAGTTATCAAAATCTTTTCCAGGCGCTTTTCCATCTGCTCATAATTTTGTAAGCGTTCTTTCATCCGTTCATTTTCATCCTGGAGGCTGTTAACCTCTTTTAAGAGTTTTTCATAAGCCATCCCGACCTCTTCCAGAAATTCATTGACCTGAGTTACATTATAACCAAAAGTAGTCTTTTTGAACTCCTGATGGTAAATATCAAGTGGTGAGATCCGCATAATATATCCCTTCTTCCTAATTGTATTTTTTTAGCATAAGTTTAATCCGGTCCCGGTGGGAGCGGCCATTATCCTTAATAATTTCAATCCGTCCTCTCCCCCGAAGAGAAATTAAATCATTGACCTCAACCTTTTGGGCAGGATTAACTGCTAATTTCCAATTTACTTTGACCTTCTCACTTTTGATATATTTGACAATTTTACTTCGGGAATCTCCAAAACCAGCACTGGCAACAGCATCCAACCGCATCGAAGCAACCGTAGCCTTAATTTCCTTAGTATTATCAGGGGGCAGAACCAGATCATCTTTAGCTATTTCCGTTACCACAACCGGAACCTGATGGACCTGCCCCAGGTTTAATATAATAAAATCCCGCAACTCCTCGGCAACTACCACCTGGGAAAAAGTATTCAGGACCAGGATATCTCCCAGCATCTCCCGTTTAATACCCAGGGCAGTGATTGCCCCTAGATAATCACGGTGTTCGACTACATGAAAGTTAAAATTCCCCTCAATCCTTAAAATAGCCACCGGTGGTTCAATATGGTCCGGAAAAAGGTATTCCGGAAAGATCGTAATCCTCTTTCTTTCCGCTCCCTGATAGCCGCCATCGACCAGGTAATTGACCTGGGATAGCTGTTTGAGCATACCGGTGGCAATTTCCTGCTCATACGGATCCAGAAAATTGGTGGACTGCGTATTCTCCTGCTGCAATACAATACCAATCCGATCAAGAATATGATTCCCCAGAATCCGATCTTCTTCACGGTTTAGATGGGAAGTCAGTTTAGCCCTGTCTAACATTTAAAACGATCCACTCCTTTAAAAGCCCAAGTCCATATTCAGATTAATTAATAATTTAATGATAAAACTCTGCAAAAAATTTAAGATGAGAAAGGCAATCACCGGTGAAAAGTCAATACCAATACTTCTCATTGGTAATAGTCTCCGGATCGGTCCTAACACCGGTTCGGTGGCATCATATATAATCTTGAGCACCTGTCGCCAATTAGGATCGACAATATTCGGTCTAATCCAGGAGAGCAAGACCCTGGCGAGCAATATAATATAGTAAATCCGAAAAACAGTATTGATTAGATAGATTAACGAACGCAATTCTGCAAACACCTCCTGTTTATCACTAAACAACAATCATCATTTCCTTATTCAAATAAGCCACTACCAATTCTGATCATGGTCGAACCTTCCTCAATCGCTACTTCGTAATCATTGGTCATCCCCATTGATAATTCCTTAAAATGATAGCCTTTAGCCCATAATTGCTCCCGCAGTAATGATAGTCTCTGAAAAAATGGTCTTACTTTTTCCGGATCGGCAACATAAGGGGCAATAGTCATTAAACCCTTCAGCTCAATGTTCTTAAATTGTTGAAGCAATTGGACAAAATCAAAAACATCGTTCGGCGCCAAACCGAATTTATTTAGATCACCAGCTACATTGACCTCGATCAAGACCGGGATAATCTTATTATACTGTTCAGCCCGTTGATCAATCTCCCGGGCCAGCCGCAAAGTATCCAGCGAATGAATCATCCGGCAATTTTCCAATCTCAAAAGCTGTTTTACCTTGTTCCGCTGCAAATGACCAATAAAATGCCAATTAACTCCAGCTAATTGTCCGTCTTTTTCCAGCAGATCCTGTACCCGGTTTTCTCCAAAGAAATTAATTCCCTTTTTCCGGAAAAATTCAATCATTGCAACTGGATGATTCTTACTAACGGCAATCAGCTCAATTTCTTCCTGTTTCCGTCCACTCCGTTCAGCAACATGTTTAATTCTTGCTCTAATCTCTTCTAGGTTTTTGCTTAGTTTATCTCCCGCCATCACTACCCCTCTCTCCCGAAATTAACAGCAGCCGGATTTTCAATTACACTCTCGCCTACTTCTACGCCATTTACCACCACTTCATCGGCATTTCCATTGACAATCCGGATCTCTCTAAAAGAATAAGTTCCATCAGGTTGATAAATCAAGACACCTTCCCCTTCCGGTTGGGTAAAGATCGCCTTGCGCGGGATAACAATCCCCCGGTAAATATTTTTAATAAACTTTAAGTCCAACCAGCGCAGGTTAAGCCACTCCTTAACAAACAGATTTAAGGCCACAATAATTAAGCCTTGTTCACCGGAAACAATTTTATGAGCGACCCGACCGTCAATCAAACCATAATCATATTGGTCAGACTGGAAAAAAACAGTCTCATTAATCCGATACCGTTCGACTTCAATGGCCTCTGTTTTAATAACCACATACATCTGATTGTTATCAATAATCCGGAAAGCGGCCTGTCCTTTTTTTAGATAATTGCCATTGACCAGTTGGTTAAAATCCCGGCGGGCCTGCCTAAAATCTTTAATCGTCATCTCGGCTAGCCGATCCGGCCGCAATACTTCTTCTAAACCGTCACTGGAGTAGCTAATTAACCCTGGTCGATAATTATATAAATGCTGATCATCAATTCTAATAACCTCATTCCCATAGTCAACCCGCTCCCCCTCCTTTTTTCTCAAGACAATATATCCGGAATAAGGAGAATACCTCACCCTCTCTTCTCTAATCACCAGACCTTTGGCTTCAAATCCGTCAATTACCTGGGCATAGTGGGCCAGAATAATATTAGCATTATTAAAAAAGAAGCGGTAATACAGTAAAAGCAGGACCAAGATCAGGGCCAAACTAATCAGTAATAGCGGAACTTTATGGCGATAACCCCTGCGCTTGTATTGCTTGCTCGAAAAGTAATAATTATGATCAACCATTAATTAACCTCACCTATATAAATATTCTCGCTCCAAGCCGATACTCCTTTTAAATGCTGATAATACTTGCCATCCTACCGGTTATCCCCCCATCTCTCCGGTAAGAAAAAAAGGAATGATTATCCCGGTAAGTACAGAGATCACTCATAATAATCTGACTTAAAGGTATCCCCATTGCCAGCAGCTGCAATTGGTTAGCCCGTGGTAAGTTCAGCCGATAATTCTCCTTTCCGTCACCACTGGAAAATTCTCGCCAGTTTTGAAATGATGAACGGAATTGGGTGATTACCCGCTGATCTACTTGATAGTGATCACCGGAAATTGCCGGCCCGATTGCGGCGATAACGTCCCGGGGAGAACAGTGATAAATCTCCTCCATCTGACGCAAGGCCTTTTCGACAATCCGCTGTAAAGTTCCCTTCCAGCCGGCATGCACCAGCCCCACCACCCCTTTTAGCGGATCAGCCAGCAAAACCGGAACACAATCGGCGTAAAAAGAAAACAACGGCAGGTTCTTTTGGCAAGTAATCAAGCCATCAACCCCCGGAATACTGTCTTGATGGCTTAAAGCACCTCGGCCCCGGTCTTCCCGATTAACCTGAGCGATTCGATTGGAATGAATCTGTTCACCGGCAACCAAATCCCGGTAATCATAACCGAGCGCTTCCGCAATAAGGCGACGATTGGTCAATACCGCTTCCCGTTGATCCCCGGTATGAAGACCCAGGTTGAGTTGACCGTAACTACCTGTACTAATCCCCCCCAAACGGGATGTAAAAAAAGCCTTAACACCAACCGAGTTGAATTCTTCAATCGCGAGGTATTTAAGGTCACCGGTATTTTTCCAGTAAAACACTATTGATCCTCCTCAAGTAAGCGCTCTAACTCCTGTTTGAATTTATTTACATCTTTAAACTGACGGTAAACCGATGCAAATCGAACAAAAGCAACTTCATCAAGCGCTTTCAGTTCTGTCATTACCAGTTCCCCTATTTCAGAACTATTAACCTCTTGCTTCATCTGGTTCCTGAGTTCACTCTCAATCCCGGCTACCATTTGGTCTAACTTGTCCTGAGAAATCGGGCGCTTTTCACAGGCTTTTAACAGCCCGCGCATCAGCTTGCTCCGCTCAAATAACTCCCGTTGACCATTTTTTTTAATAACCATTAACGGAATATCTTCTTTCCGTTCATAAGTGGTAAACCTCTCCCCACATTCCAGACACTCCCTGCGGCGGCGTATACAGGTATGCCCTTCAGTATAACGGGAATCAATAACCTTGCTTTCCTGGTGTTCACAGAAAGGGCATTTCATTAAGGGAACCTCCTTTAAATATGCTACTGTCAATAGTATATCATATATATGTTATTTTTTAAACTTGCATCTCTCCTTTTATTTCAACCAGGATTACATCTTCACCAATTTTTTTGATTTCATCCCAGCCGATCACTAAATCATGCTTTTTAGAAAAAAAACTAAACACTTTATTACTGTGGGCCGGGATAATAAAAGCTTTTACTCTCCCTTCGGCCAGATCAATATCGACATCATCAATAAAACCCAGTTTTTTACCTCGTTTAAGATCAATAACGTCCTTCATCCTTAATTCCGAATTCTTTAACAAGATCAACCCTCCTCAGTTAGTCTCAACAACATTATATGTAAAAGGTTCTGGATATGTGAAAAAGGGGAGATTGTCATCCAATCCCCCCTTGCTTTTAAGATCCTGCTTAATTTAATAAAAAATCCAGTTTTTTGAGCAGGGCCTGGAGCCAGGTCTGATCTCTTAATCCTTGCTGCTTCAATAATTCAATTATCTTAAACC
The DNA here is from genome assembly GCA_022360715.1 of Halanaerobiales bacterium. Classification (GTDB taxonomy): domain Bacteria; phylum Bacillota; class Halanaerobiia; order Halanaerobiales; family DTU029; genus JAKSCG01. Next base: position 20,180 of record JAKSCG010000176.1, on the reverse strand, counting down.
GGTATTCCGGCCTCTCCCCCTCTAATTGTTGAGCGATTGTAATCTGATTGCCTAATTCAACGGCGATCCGGTCATCTTCAATACAGAGCGGGGGCAGTAATACACACCACCAATTAGAGCCCTGTCCACTACCAAGTAAAACTCTTAAGGCCTTATACTCGCCCGGAGGTAAAGTATCTAGCTCGTAAGTGCGGCGGGGGAAAAAATAGTGACCAAAATCAACTTTTACCCGATAATTATTTTTTTCCTGTTGCAGGTAATTATTTAGAAATCCCTCCAGTTCTGCTAACTCAAATTTACCGTCATTTAAGCCGGAAGAGTGGAGCATATAGTTGAGCACTTCATCTCTAACTCTCCTTTTAACATATTGATCAAAAGGTGAATTACTATGGGCTACGACATGTAGCCGAATCAAATTATGGTTATTATAGGCATTAGTATGGGCCGGGGTATTTTTCAAAACAAAGGCACTATTGACATTAATATTAATAAAAATAATTGCGACCAGGATTAAAACCAGTAAAACCCTCAGATACTTCACTTTATTTCTCCTCCTTAACATGCCTTTTCAGGCGTTTTAATGCCGCTTTTTCCAATCGGGAAACCTGGGCCTGTGAGATCCCGATTTCATCGGCTACTTCCATCTGTGTTTTGCCTTCATAAAAACGATAAGAAAGGATTAATTTTTCGCGCTGATTTAACCGCCGCAAGGCTTCCCGGACAGCAATCCCTTCCAACCAACTTTCATCTTCTGATTTCTGGTCACTGATTTGATCCATTACAAAAATCGGATCCCCTCCATCATGGAAGATTGGTTCAAATAATGAGATCGGATCTTGAATAGCATCCAGGGCAAAAATGATCTCTGCCCTGGAAATACCTAATCCTTTGGCAATATCATTTAGAGAAGGTTCTTCGGCATTTCGATTTTTTAAAGCCTCTTTCATTTGTAAAGCTTTGTAAGCCGTATCCCGCAAGGAACGACTAACCCGGATCGGGTTGTTATCACGGAGGTAGCGTCTGATTTCGCCAATGATCATCGGAACGGCATAGGTAGAGAAACGAACATTCTTAGTCAGATCAAAATTATCGATCGCTTTCATTAAACCAATACAACCAACCTGAAATAGATCATCAACGTTTTCGCCCCGGTTGTTGAAGCGTTGGATCACACTTAAGACTAAGCGCAGATTGCCGTTTACAATCTTATTTCTGGCAACTTGATCACCTTGTTGCATCTGCTTAAATAATACCCGCATCTCCTTGTTTGACAAAACAGGCAACTCTGAAGTATTAACACCGCTGATCTCTACCTTATTTCCCATTAGCATAATCCCCCTAAATTATATACATTTCTTATGTTGTTCTCCATTTTGTTCCATTAACATTATTACCCGCAGCGTTTTATTTATACATGTAATAACAGGAAAAGAAAAAACGGTGGCTGTCATCGACAGCCACCGTTTAAGAATCAAAGCATGATTTAAAAAACTCTTATTAGATCATCCTGGCTACTTCTCTTTTTAGTTTCCTGATAATTCTCTTTTCCAGGCGGGAAATATATGATTGGGAAATACCAAGGATATCGGCGACATCTTTTTGGGTTTTGGTTTTACCGGAATTTACTAAGCCAAACCTTAAAATCAATATTTTCCTTTCGCGGCCGGTCAGTGTTCGCATCGCCACTTTCAATAAATCCCGGTCAATCTCTTCTTCAATATTCCGGTAAATGATATCACGTTCTGTTCCCATAATATCGGAAAGCTTTAATTCATTGCCATCCCAGTCAATATTCAGTGGGTCATCAAATGAAACCTCCGTCCGCTTTTTATTATTTTTCCTTAAAAACATTAATATTTCATTCTCAATACAACGTGAGGCATAGGTTGCTAATTTAATATTTTTCTCCACATCAAAAGTTCGGACAGCTTTAATTAATCCAATCGTCCCGATCGAAACCAGGTCCTCAATATCAATTCCGGTATTATTAAACTTCCTCGCTATATAAACAACCAGTCTTAGATTATGTTCAATCAGAAGTTGCTTGACATCTTCATCTCCTGTCCCTAATCGTTCCAGCAGAAAATACTCTTCATCATCAGCCAAAGGGGGAGGTAAGGTCTCACTACTCCCCAGATAATAAACTGGTGAATGATACAGCCCCAACCTCTGTAAAAATTTAATCCACTTCATTTTAACTTTAAACTTGCAATAATAATATAATTGTTTAACCATTTGCACTACCCCTCTCTACATTTGAAGTTTTATCACTTGGGGATGAATCAGCATTTGGTAGTCATCCCCTTGATCAAGCTTCTGCTTACTTAAACCGATCACAATTTTATCGCTTTCAATCAATTTATGATGATAGAACACCCTGATCTTATCTGGTCTTAAACCAACCAGAAGCCCATGCTCTTGTCCCAGGCCGGAAAATGGTAGTATTCTCATCCTATTTCCCAACCCAAATTGGTTAAACAAATTGATCAAACTTAATTCATCACCTTGAAAAGTGCTCAGTTCTTCCTGTAATTCCCGGGGGAGAATTGGTAAAATCTCTTTAATATATAATACGAGCACCGGAACTCTGGTTAAAGGGTCGGTTAAATGATTTCCGGTATCGACCAGTCCGGTTAGTTTCAGCACCTGATGATTAAGTATAATTTCCACCGGCAAAAAAAACTGTTCGGGGGTAATATAATGCTGGACTAATCTCCAACCATAGTTGGCGAGCAATGCCAGGATTAACAACCCAAAAATAATAAATAAACCCCGACTGCTTGCAAAGGGTATCCCACCGTAAATATAGTAAATCGAAAGAATCGTACCAATAGTTAAAAAGCTGATTAAATATAAATACAAAACCCCTTTCCAGAACCGCCTTTTTTTCATTTTCCCGTAGGCAATTCTAATCATAATTACAGCAACAGCAAAATTTAAAACCAAATGGAAGAAGTATTTTAGAGCAGAAAGTAAGGAAGCTTGCTGGAGATAAATAATAATAAAGGTATAAAGTGTACCGACCAGGGCAGCGCTGATTAATTTTGGCCAATTAGTCTTATATTCGAGCAAATGACCAACAGTCCAGATGATTGCTAATGTCATCAGCAAATTATTAAAAAAGGTAATATCCAGATAGATTATCATTTTTTACACCTACAACCATCCTTATAATTTATATGCCGAAAAAATATAAATATTCCGGGAAGTTTTCTCGCCTCGTTTAAGAACAATTAGGGAAATCCCCTGCTTATGCCGGAAGGTGTGCATTTTTGTCAAATACCCCCAAAAGAAGAAAACTCGATACCAAATGGTATCGAGATTTATTCCATCTTTTATTTTATAGTCAAGCTTTCTGTTGTCTTCGTAAAAAAGCCGGGATGTCCAGGTCATCACCACTAAAGTTTTCGATGTTAAAATCATCATCAAACGGTTCTTCGTCTTCCTCTTCATCAAATACCGGCCTTGCATCAAATCCGGTGGCAATAACCGTTACCTGAACTTCTTCCTCCAGGTTTTCATCAATCACTGCCCCCAGAATAATATTAGCATCCGGATCAGCTACTTCCTGAATAACCCGGGCTGCTTCGTTAGCTTCATGGATTCCCAGGTTCATCCCACCGGTAATATTAATCAATACCCCTTTAGCTCCATCAATCGAAGCCTCCAACAACGGCGAAGCAATCGCCAGTTTTGCTGCCTCGGCGGCTCTTTTTTCGCCTTTGGCCCGTCCGATCCCCATTAAAGCCGAACCGGTATCGGTCATGATTGTTTTTACATCAGCAAAATCAAGATTTATAATACCAGTAATCGTAATTAAATCGGCGATCCCCTGAACACCCTGTCGCAAAACATCATCAGCGATTTTAAAGGCCTCCATTAAACTGGTCTGTTTTTCGGCAACCTCCAGCAAACGGTCATTAGGGATAATAATTAAAGTGTCGACTTTAGCCTTCAGGTTTTCAATCCCTTTTTCTGCTTTCTCCATCCTCTTTCGACCTTCAACAGTAAATGGTTTGGTCACAACCCCTACGGTCAAAGCCCCCAGATTTTTGGCTATTTCGGCCACAATCGGAGCAGCGCCTGTTCCGGTTCCTCCGCCCATTCCTGCTGTGATAAAAACCATATCGGCACCTTCCAGGGACTGAGCAATCTCTTCCCTGCTTTCTTCGGCCGATTCCTGCCCAATCAGCGGATCTGAACCGGCCCCGAGGCCTTTGGTAATTTTTTCACCGATCCTGATTGTGCGGCTGGCCTTTGAGGATAATAAAGCCTGGGCATCAGTATTGATCGCCGTAAATTCAATCCCTTCCAGCCCTTGTTCAATCATACGGTTAACAGCATTATTACCGCCTCCACCTACTCCAACCACCTTAATATTTGCAAATTGTTCTATTTCAGTACCAATATCAAACAAATTTACATTACCTCCTCCCTAAGGTCATAATTACTAATTTTTTCGATAATCTAGGTTATATCTTTAATATTTAGGGAGCCCTAGAAAAAGTCATTTAGCCAATTTTTCAACTTAACAAAGAAATCTCCCATAAACTGATTATTAAAATAATTTTTACTGACCGGTTTTTGATACTTTTTCCCATACTCGATCAGACCAACCGCTGTCGAAAAAATTGCTTTAGGGACTTTGTCCCCTTTTTTGATATATACTGGATTATCAACCACATCAGTCAAACCGGATATATGCTCCGGTTCACCTAAGCGGACTGGCAGTTCAATAATTTGCGAAGCCATTTCATCGGCACCGCTTAACAACGAAGCCCCACCGGTTAAAACTATTCCGGCCGGCGTAATATCCCTGGGACCAACCCGGTCCAATTCCCTTTTGATCAACGTAAAAATTTCCTGCATGCGCGGTTCAATTACATCACATAGGGTTCGACGGGAAAACTGTTTCTTTTTCTTGCCACTGGCTGCGATCACATCAATGTATTCATCTTTACTGACCATATTACTAAGGGCACAACCCCATTGAATTTTAGTCTTTTCTGCTTCACCAATCGGAGTACGCAAGCCAACGGCAATATCATTACTAACGTGATTACCGCCAACCGGCAAAACCGAAGTAAAGGAAATACTCCCCTCCTGAAAGACAATAATATCGGTTGTTCCTCCGCCAATGTCAACCAATGTAACTCCCAGTTCTTTTTCATCAATGCTCAGAACCGATTCACTGGAAGCAAGGGGTTCGAGAACAATGTCATCCACATCCATTCCTGCCCGCAAAACACTCTTGACCAGGTTTTGAATTGAAGTGCTGGAACCTGTGACAATATGGGTCTCGACTTCCAGCCGTACTCCCGACATCCCCAAGGGGTCTTTAATCCCGGTACAGCCATCAACAATAAACTCACGGGCCAGAACATGAAGCATCTCTTCCTCCGCCGATAAGGGAATAATCTTAGCGGCATCAATGACCCTTTGAATATCACTTTCTTTTATCTCTTTTTCTTCCCCAGTTACCGCTACAACTCCATGACTGTTCAAGGAAGAGATATGCGAGCCAGCAATACCGACAAAGGCTGAACTAACCTTGATCCCGGCCATCCGCTCAGCTTTTTGACAGGCCTCTTTAATCGCCTTACTTGTCTCGTCAATATCAACGACAATCCCTTTTCTTAAGCCGTGTGAAGGAGCAAGACCGATTCCAATAATATCTATACTGTTCTCCGGAGTTATTTCTGCTATAATAGTACAAATTTTGGTAGTACCAATATCAATTCCGGTTATAATTCTACGGCTACCCACAACTTAATACCTCCTCTCCGAAGAATAACTATTAAAGAAATAATTCAACACCAATCTTTAAATTCCTTTTTTTAAATTATTTTTCTAGTCCTATATCCCTACTATTTTGAGGGGAAATTTAATTCCTGCTGGTTTTAATTACCGGTTTTTCTAAAATAGAGAGATCGATATACTCCAGTTGAAGCTGATCAGTACGTATTTTTTCCAGCAGGGGCTGTAAAATCTTGAATTTCCGACCAAGGTCTTGCTTCTCCCCCAGATAAATCGGGGTCTTATTAAGATATGCCGTTATCTTCGCACCCTTAACTTCAATTAAAGTAAGCATTTCCCGGTTGATCCGGGCCATTTCGGCCAGGGCTTGGACAATTTGATCAAGTACCGGGGAAAAGGTAAGTTGCCGTTGAGTTACGGCATATCCCACTCCTTGCACCAACGGAACCTTCACTTTACCTTTGAGCGGCCCTTCTTCCAGGATATATCCATCACCGGTAAAAAAAATAAATTTTCCGTTATTATTAATCTTGGCCAATGGTATCCTTTCCTGGAGACGGATTAAGAGTTGGTCAGGATATCGCTTGATCACAGCGGCATCACGTATATAGGTAGTTTCAATCAACCGACTCTTTACTTGTTCTCGGTCAATTATCAAGATATTTCGATGATAATAATCCCGGAGCATTTGATCCAACTCAGTCGGTTTCAAAATATCGTAACCCTCAAAAACTATTTCACTTACCTTAAAATAAGGTGAAGCAAAAAAGGACAAGAGGGCAATCAGAGTGAGAAAAGCTATGATAAATGGTAGTAGTCGCTCCTGTAGTCGCGCCAGTGGCATATTTTCACCCCGTTTTAGGCCATTTCTTTCTGTTTTTTCATTCTTTCCAGTAGCAATTCACCTACCCGGTAGACGTCACCGGCCCCGATCGTAATTATTAGATCACGGGATTTAATAATTTCCGGTAGATAATTAACTATATCCTCCAGGTGGGCGATAAAATCTACCCTGTTCCCCTTATTTTTAGCAATCAGTCGGGCCAGTTCTTCTGAGCTTACACCAGGGGTCGGTTTTTCTCCGGCACCGTAAATATCGGTAATAATTAGGTGGTCGACCTGGTCAAAAGACTGGGCAAATTCCCGCAATAAGAATTTAGTTCGGCTATAGCGGTGGGGTTGAAAAACGGCAATGATACGCTCATACCCGGTATTAAGCGCCGCCTTTAGTGTCGCCTTAATCTCGGTCGGGTGATGGGCATAATCATCTACTACCAGAATATCGCCGATTAGTCCCTTTTTTTCGAACCGACGATTAACCCCGGTATATTGCTCAATTCCCTTTTTAATCTGACCAAACTCCAGACCGGTTGTCATAGCTACCGCAATTGCGGCCAGCGCATTTAGGATATTATGCTTTCCCGGGATCTGCAAATTAATTTCACCCAGGACCGTCTCTTTATAGACTAGGGTAAAAAAACTACCAAAGGGAAGTAGCTTGATATCAATCGCCCTTAAAATACCCTGTTCGATCCCATAGGTAAAGTACCTGGGGTCATCCGGATCGATCAAACTAAAGAGGAGCTGATCTTCGGCATAGACAATGGCCTTGCCATCCTCAGGGAGGTTATTTAGAAACCCCTGAAAAGCACTAATCAACTGCTGATTAGACTGATAGAAATCATGATGATCCATTTCAATATTTGTTACTACCAACACCTGGGGATTAAAATAAAGGAAAGAACCATCACTCTCATCGGCTTCGGTAACAAAGAAGTTCCCCCGGCCCAGGTGAGCATTTCCCCCAATCGTATTGAGCTCACCCCCGATCAGGATAACCGGATCAAGTCTTCCGGCGGTCAATATAGTAGAAACCATGGAGGTAGTTGTTGTTTTCCCATGGGTACCGGAAATGGCGATCCCCTGCTTACCTTCCATTAATCTTGCAATCATCTGAGCCCGTTTTATAATCGGAATGCCTTGTTCTTCAGCGGCAATAAGCTCAGGATTATCCAAAGGAATCGCACTGGATCTGACCACTAAATCAGCCCCAGCCACATTCCCTTGCTGATGCCCCAGATAGATCATAGCCCCGGACCGGCGTAATCCTTCCAGCAAATGAGAATCCTCCAGGTCGGAACCGCTGACCTGATGGCCCTGTCGCAACAATATTTCGGCAATACCACTCATTGATATTCCACCAATGCCAACAAAATGGATATGTTCAGGCATTATCATCACACCCCTTATGATCGACCATTACTTAATATATGCAAATAAATTTTTTTGGTGAATTTTTATTTAGCATCAACTATTTCCTTAATCATTTCAATTATATCAGCAACCGCTGCCGGTTTGCCAATTTTTTTACTATTACTACTCATCACGGTTAACCGGGCTTGATCCCGGAATAATCCTTGAATCTCGGCCTTTAATAAATCACCGGTCAAATCCTGTTGATTAATGACAATTGCTGCCCCTTTTTCTGCTAAATTACGGGCATTATATTCCTGATGGTTCTCTGCGGAATAGGGGTAAGGGATCAAAATAGCCGGAATACCTTTGGCCGTTATCTCGGCAAGACCGGTGGCTCCGGCCCGGTAAATAATCAAATCCGCCACCGCATAAGCCAACTCCATCTTATCTAAATAAGGTAATATTTTATAATGATCCTGTTCCGTTAAATTAATCCCGCTGGTCCGGAGCTGTTTAAGTACCTGTTCATAATTATTTAGGCCGGTAAGATGGATGATCTGCAACCAGTTAGCCTGACTGTATTTTTTGTAAACCGGGATCATTGCATCATTAATACTTTGGGCCCCCTGACTTCCCCCAAAAACCAGCATAGTTTTTTTGTGTTCAACCAGGTCCAGCTCCTTGATCCCCTGACTGCGCTCGGTGGTAAGAATAACTTCTCTAATCGGATTGCCGGTAACTACTAATTTATCCTGGCTTTTCCGCGGAAAATACTGCGCTGCCCCTTTAAAATTAAGGGCAATACGGTCAACCCTGCTCGCTAAAAGCCTGTTGGTAAAACCCGGGTAGATGTTCTGTTCATGAATTACTGTTTTAATGCCGGCCAGTGAAGCGGCCAACACAACCGGTCCGGCCACAAAACCACCGGTCCCGAGCACTAAATCAGGTTGATATTGTTTGATTAATTGCCGGGCTTGCAGTAACCCCCGGGCCGTTTTCAACAGCGCACTAAGCAGACGAGGTGTTAATTTTCTCGGCAGATAAGCCCCGGCAACTTCGCGGTATGGAATGTTTTCCGGCGGGATGATTTTACCTTCCAACCCACCAATTGAGCCAACATATAAAACTTGCCAATCTTGTTTTAATAATGCTTTACTGATCGAAAGTGCTGGATAAATATGCCCTCCGGTGCCACCTCCAGTAATAATCGCCTTCATCTGCTCCTCCTTAAGTACCGGCTTGACGCGAAATATTTAACAAGATCCCTACCCCGGACAACATGATCACCAGGGAAGAACCTCCATAACTAATAAAAGGCAGAGTAATACCGGTAATCGGCATGGAGGCGGTTACTACACCAATATTAATGATCGCCTGCAGGATTACCATTGTTGACAGTCCGACTGCCAGCAGAGAGCCAAATAAATCCGGGACTGAGACGGCAATTTTCAAGGCCCGCCAGACAAAGAGGAAAAAGAGTCCCAACACTGCTACTGTACCGAGCAAGCCGAGTTCTTCTCCCAGCACAGCAAAAATAAAATCAGTACCCGGTTCCGGTAAATATAAAAATTTCTGCCGACTATTCCCTAATCCCACCCCGAAAATCCCCCCTGACCCCAAAGCAAGCAGGGATTGGATGATGTGATAACCTGTATCCAGCGGGTCACTCCAGGGATCGAGGAAAGAAAATAGTCTCTCCCTTCGATAGTCTTCACTCATAATAAAATATAGCAACAGCGGGAATCCGGCTAAACCGAGTGTAAATAAATGGGAAATGCGGGCTCCCGCGGCAAAGAGCATAATAAAAAATGTACCGGCAATAGTTACGGCTGTACCCAGATCCGGTTCCATTAAAATCAGGCCAAAAGTCAAACCCATGATCAGCAAAGGGGGTAATACACCGTTAACGAAGGATTTAACCTGTTCCCCTTTATTGGAAAAATAATGGGCTAAATAAATAACCAGTCCCAGTTTTGCCAGTTCAGAGGGTTGAAACCTAAATGAACCAATCCAAATCCAACGCCTGGAACCACCGACCAGTCTTCCGATCCCGGGAATCAAAACCAGTATTAGCGTAATAATTGTAATTAATAAGATCATTTTGGCATAACGTCGGTAGATTTGATAATCAATATTCATGAAAATAATCATCGCTATTATTCCGATAACAACCCAGACCAGCTGATGTTTGAACAGGTAATAACTATCCTTATAAAGGAGATGCGATCGGATCGAGCTGGCACTTAAAATCATAATTAAACCAATTGTCATTAAAATAACTATTACAAAAAAAATGATATAATCAGGAGCCTGGCGGTCCTCCACCTAAATCCCTCCTTATCTTAACAATGGTATTGCGAAAGTCCCGGCCTCGTTCCTGGTAGCTGGAATACATATCCCAGCTCGGACACCCCGGTGAGAGTAAAAGACAATACCCCGGAACTAAATGCTTCAGCGCTATACTGACCCCTTCTTGCATATTCTCCACTATATGTATATTTATATTAGCAAAGCCTGCTTTTAATACTTGCCTTTTGATCTTTTCGCGTGTTTCCCCTAATAAAATCAAGTGAACAACTCTTTGCTTGATTACTTGGGCTAATTCGGTAAAATCAGCATCGCGATCCTGTCCGCCGGCAATCAGGATCATCGGTTGTTGAAAAGAGTTCAATGCGTTAATCGCCGCGTCCGGATTGGTTGCTTTGGAGTCATCAATGATCAGAACCTGCTCTTCCGGCTTAGTCAGCCGCTCCATTCGGTGGGGAAAGGGGGTAAATTCCTTTATGCCCCGCTCAATTGCAGGATAATTGGCCCCACTCAGCACGGCGGCTGCAACGGCAAAAGCCACATTTTGCTGGTTATGACTACCCATTAAAGGTATATCAGCCAAGGACAATACTCTTTCTTCCCTTCCCGGCTCCCGCCAGGTCAGATAACCCTTTTTGCTAAAAATTCCCTGTTCCACTTGATCAAGCAGGCTGACTGAATATAGCCGGGCTTGGCAGTCACTGGCAGCTTTTACAACTGCCGGATCATCAATATTGATTAAGGCATAATCATCGCCACGCTGATTACTAAAGATTCTTTTTTTGGCTAACCAGTAGTTGTGGAGGGTGAGATGACGGTCCAGGTGATCGGGCGTAAAATTTAAATAAAGGCTAATATGGGGACGGAAGTCGCCGATTGTTTCCAGTTGAAATGAACTGACTTCCACTACCAGCCAATCATCTTTCGTTAATCCAACTGCCTCCTGAATCATCGGGGTGCCGATATTCCCGGCTACCTTTACCCGCTGCGGAAAAGCCAATTGTAAAATATTGCCGATTAATGAGGTTGTCGTAGTCTTGCCATTGGTCCCGGTAATAGCAATTATTTTAGCCTCGGTAAAATGATAAGCCAGCTCAATCTCACTGATCACCGGTATACCAAGTTTTCTTACCTCTTTAAAAAAAGGGATCGTTAAAGGAACACCGGGGCTGACCACAATCAGCTCATTATTCAGGCTTTTATCACCATGCCCACCAAGCTCAAACTCGACATTGCAATCTGCCAACATGGCTATTTCTTCTTTTAACTCTTCCGGTCCTTTCCGGTCGGAGACAACAACCCTGGCCCCAAAACGCGACAACATTCTGGCTGAAGCTACTCCGGTCCTTTTGCTAAGACCGATCACCGCCACCCGTTTATTCCTTAGCTCAATCATCAGTTTAACTCCTTTTCTATTTTCAGATCACATAATAGCTGGCCAGGCCCAAAAGGGCAAAAACTATACTTAAGATCCAGAAGCGGGAGACAACTTTTACTTCTTCCAGCCCACCTAGTTCATAATGATGGTGGAGTGGAGTCATGCGAAAAACCCTTTTCCCACCAGTAAAACGGAAATAACTAACCTGGATCATCACTGATATCGTTTCAATAACATAAACCCCGCCAATGATCACTAAAAACAACTCCAGTCTGGCGACTACTGCCATCGCGGAGATCGCTCCTCCCAGGGCCAGGGAACCAACATCCCCCATAAAGACCTGGGCCGGGTGACTATTAAACCAGATAAATCCCAGACAGGCTCCCCCCACCATTAATCCGAATAAGGTAAGCTGTTCATAATTAAGTGCTATCGTTAAAACAGCCATACTGGTAGAGACGATTGCCGTAACGCCGGAAGCCAGCCCGTCAAGACCATCGGTCAGATTAACCGCATTGGCAAAACCAACTACAAAAAAAATAATAAACGGGATCAGCCAAATTCCCATCTCAATTTCCCAGCCGATGATCGGGACAAGGATACTGGTCCGAATATCGGTATAATAATAGACATAAACAGCCAGGATTGTGGCAAATAAAATCTGACCAAAAAGTTTCTCGCGGGCGCGCAAACCCAGCGAGCTTTTGGTTCTGATCTTGCTTATGTCGTCCAAAAAACCAACCAGTCCCATCCCCAGGGTAACAATCAGTACCCAGCTAATATATGTATCTAGCTCCAGCACAACCAAAGAGGTAATGATCAGGGCAATAATAATCAGGAGTCCCCCCATCGTCGGTATACCCTCTTTTTTCAAGTGGGATTCCGGTCCCACTCCCCGAATCTGCTGGCCAAAGTTCAGGTATTTCAAAAATTTAATTAATCCGGAGCCAAAGACCATTATAATTAAAAAAGGTAGTCCAATCGCTAAAAAATAGTTCATTACCTAGTCCTCCCGTCCCAACACCACTTCTACTATTTCCTCCATCTTATTCCCCCGTGAACCCTTAATCAATACGGTATCATCTTTTTCCAACAGTTCCAGCAGTAACTGGCTGGCTTGCTGATTATTCTCCCTGGTAAAAACCCTGCTTGCTTCCATTCCGGCTTCCACGGCCCCCTCGGCAATTAAAGCACCGAGTGGACCTACACTTATTAATCGATCAATTTCTTGCTCGCAAATAAACTGCCCCAATTCCCGGTGAGCTCTTTCCTCAAGCTGGCCTAACTCCAACATCGCTCCCAGGACGGCAATTACCCTTCCCGGTGCAATGTTCCGGGCGGTATGCAGGGCTGCTTGCATCGAAAGGGGATTAGCGTTATAGGTATCATTGATCAGCACAATATTATCCCCTAACTCTTTAATCTCCCAACGAAGATTGGAAAACTCTACTTGCTGTAAGGCTGTTTTAATCTCCGGCCAACCGACTTTAAACTCTCGGGCAACGGCAATAGCAGCCAGAGCATTATACAGGTTATGTTGACCGGGTTTATTTAAAACAAGGGAAACCCGTTCCTGCTGATAATTGACCGTAAAACTGGTTCCGGTAGCATGATCAAGCACCAGTTCATCCGGATAGAGCTGAGCTTGTTCAGTCAGTCCATAAAATATTATCTTCTGTCCCTTAAAAACCTTTTCCATATTACGCACATAAATATTATCATAATTGAGAATGGCAACCCCATCATCCGGCAATGCTTTGATCAGCTCACTCTTGGCCCGGGCTACGTTTTCAATTGTACCCAAATTTTCCAGATGAGCAGCCCCCACATTGGTTATTACGCCGATCCTGGGCCGGGCAATCCTGGCCAGCAAATCAATCTCACCGAGATTACTCATCCCCATCTCCAGCACTGCGATCTCCTCATCACCGGTTAATTGCAGGATCGTCAGTGGTAGTCCATAATAATTATTTAAATTTCCCTGGGTTTTTGCTACCCGGAAACTTTTACTTAGCAGGGCTGCAATCATATCCTTAGTGCTTGTTTTCCCGGCACTGCCGGTAATACCGACCACCGGTAACTGCACAAATTTCTGGCGGTAATAACTGGCCAGGTCCTGTAAGGCGGTAGTAGTATTATCAACCATGATTAAAGGAAGCTCACCGGATAGCTCAGTCTGGCTTTGAGCGATTACCGCCCCGGCTCCATTATCGACAGCATTCTGAATATAACGATGGCCGTCGAGCTGTTCTCCAATAATGGCAATAAAAAGTTGACCCTTTTCGATCGTCCGACTATCAATCGAAACTCCGCTGATCTTTCTCATCGGATCGCCTTGTACGAGTTTACCCTTTACTGCCTCCGTAATTTCAGTTATCATCATTGCTTTCATTTCAACCTCTCCCTAGCCTTTGACGGAGTGCCGCCCGGGCAACCTCCCGATCATCAAAGGAAATCGTTTTATCTTTAAAGACCTGATAGGTTTCATGTCCCTTCCCAAAGATAATAACCATATCCCCTTTCTTCGCTCTGGCGATCGAATTGTAAATCGCCTTTTCCCGGTCGGGAATAATCGCATAACCGGCTTTACGATCCGCTGCTTTGATCCCCTGTTCGATATCGCGCAGGATTAAAAGAGGATCCTCGGAACGGGGGTTATCAGAAGTTAAAATTGAATAGTCAGCATACCGAGCAGCCATTTGACCCATCAACGGGCGCTTCCCCTTATCCCGGTCACCCCCGGCCCCAAAAACAACAATGATCTTGCCTTTAACAAATTCTAGGGCTGTTTGCAAGACATTTTCCATGCCGTCAGAGGTATGGGCATAATCGACCACTACCGAAAAATCCTGCCCTTCCTTAACCAGTTCAAAGCGGCCGGCTACCCCCATTACCTTTTCCAAGCCGGATTTTATCACTTGATCACTTAATTCTAAGACATGGCCACAGGTGATCGCCGCCAGGGAATTATAGACATTAAAAAAGCCGGTCAAATTTAGATTAAGCGCAAAGTCCCTCCTACCGGCGAGTTGATAATAAACCCCATCTGGGGCTAAATTGATCTTTTGCGCAGTCATCTCAGCTCCTGGATCATCAATGGCATAAGTTATAACCTGCCCGCGTGAAGCCCTGATAATATCGACAGCATGAGGATCGTCACTGTTGATCACAGCATAACCATCTCCCTTTAATTGCTTAAAGAGGCGGGACTTCGCCTCCAGGTATTCTTCCAAAGAATGATGGTAATCAAGGTGGTCCTGCGTAATATTAGTAAAGACCGCTACCTGAAAATCCATCCCCTCTACCCGGTTTAAGTCGAGGGCATGGGAGGAAACTTCCATTACAACATGGGTAATCCCAACATCAACCATTTGGGCAAAAAGTCGGTAAAGATCCAGTGATTCAGGGGTAGTTCTGGTTGCCGGTAAAGTCTGCTCCCCGATAATGTTTTGGATAGTCCCGATTAAACCGGTCTTAATGCCTGCCTGTTCCAGGATAGCCCGGATTAAATAAGTAGTAGTCGTTTTCCCGTTTGTCCCGGTAACTCCAATCAAAGACAGTTGATGCTGCGGATTGCGATAAAAGCGGGCTGCCAGAAAGCTCATTACCTTCCGGCTATCTTTGACCAAAATATAGCAAATCCCTGGGTGGTAGTACTCTAACTCTCTTTCGATCAATACGGCCTTTGCCCCATTTTTAATCGCATTTTCAATAAAATTATGTCCATCCTGGTTAAATCCGGTAATGGCAATAAACAGATGGTTATCCCCAATTTGGCGCGAATCATATTGAATACCGCTAATTTTTAACTGAGTATTACCAATCACTTGCTCAGTTTTTAGTTCCTTTACTAATTCCCGCAATTCCATTTCTTTACCTCCCGCTTTTATTTTAACCAAACATCGGTAAATTTAGCCATTACCCTCTAAAGTAACAGTTACTTTACTCCCCCCTGGAATTCTGCTACCTGCTTTTATTTCCTGTTTGATAATTTTACCCTGGCCCTGGTAATCGAGAAGCAAACCCAGTTCAGCCAGTAAATGCGCTGCCTCCTCTACTGCTAAGCCGGTCAAGTCCGGTACGGCAACATAATAGTTCCGGTTTAAGCGATCCGGCTCCTCAGTGAATAATAAGACAGTTGTATCATTATATACTTTAATCCCGGGCAGTGGTACCTGATTTACAATCTTACTACCACTACCAATAATTCTAACATCAAGCCCGCTCTTTCTCAACTCTTTTTCTCCCTCTAGCACTTCGACCCCTCCCAAATCAGGCAGTATGACCATAGAAAAACTTTGCTTTCTTTCTTCCTCAGTCAACTGGGGAGGAATATCAAGGTATCTTAAAACATCTAACGCAACATTACGGAAAACGGGTGCGGCGGTTTGACTGCCATAATACGGGAATCCGGTTACATCATACAATACTACCAAAATAACCAGTGTCGGGTCATCGATCGGTAAAATACCGATAAAAGATGAATCATATATCTGGGCGCCATAATGTTTGGCCGTCCCGGTTTTCCCCCCAATCCGGTAGCCGTCGATCCCGGCATTCCTTCCCGTTCCTTCGGCAACACCCTTTTCCAACAGTTGCAAGGTCCGTTCGGACGTTTTTTGGGAGAGGACTTGGCGCACCGGAATCGCGGTAAATTCTTCGACCAGTTCGCCTTCCGGTGTCCTGATCTCCTTGACCAATCGAGGTTTCAACAGCATTCCGTCATTAGCTACAGCCGAAACAGCGGCAATCAACTGGATCGGTGTTACCGTAATTCCGTGACCGAAAGTAATAGTAGCTAGTTCAACCGGACCAATATCATCATAATCAGTTAAGAGGCCGTTTGCTTCCCCGGGTAACTTGATCCTGGTCTCATCGCCAAAACCAAAAGCAGTAATATAATTGTAAAATGCTTCTTTCCCCAGCCGCATTCCTACTTGGACAAAACCGGGGTTACAGGAATTCATCACTACCTCGGCAAAGGTTTGCCGACCGTGTCCTCCTGCTTTCCAGCATTTTATCTTCTCACCGCTGACCGTAATATGTCCGGCATCGACAAAAAGATCATTTTCATTAACAACTCCTTCTTCCAGAGCCGCAGCGGTAGTAATAATCTTAAAAGTTGAACCGGGTTCAAAACTATCGGAGATCGCCCGGTTCCTCCAATATTTTTGCGGATAGTCGGCAAAATGGTTGGGATTATAATCCGGCCGATTGGCCATCGCTAAGACTCCGCCATCATTTGGGTCCATAACAATAATCGTTCCCCCCGAAACATCAAACTCTTTCAGGGCCTGATCCAGCTCCCTTTCCGCAATATATTGAATCACTTCATCAATTGTCAGATAAATATTATATCCATCCTGTGGGGCAATAAACTCCTGAATCCCTTCCGGGATCGAACGGCCGGTAGCATCCCTTTCTGCTTCAATCTTTCCCGCTACCCCTTTTAAATATTTATCATAGGATAACTCCATACCGTCCAGACCCTGGCTATCAATTCCGGCAAAACCCAGCAGATGGCTGGCCAAATTTTCCTTAGGATAAAAGCGTTTACTCTCTTCGGCAAAAATAATTCCGTCTAATTCCAGTTGTCTGACCTCTGCCGCTGTATTTGCATCCAGTTTGCGTTTAACATAAACAGCTCTAGCCTTCCGGGTCAATCTCTCCAAAACGGTCTGATAATCCATCTTCAGCACCCGGGAAAGTTGACGGGCCGTACTGTCAGGGTCCTTAATCTCCAGGGGAATCGCTACGACCGTTTCACTACTGGCACTAATGGCCAGTTCTCTCCCCTTACGGTCATAGATAACCCCCCGTTTCGGTTCAACTTTAATTTGATGTAAACGCTGTTCCATCGCTTTTCTTTGATATTGATCACTATTAATGACCTGAATCCAGATCAGCCTTAAAAAAAGTAAAAAAGTTATTATAAAAATAATAACAAATAATAAAATAATCCTTTTCTTAACTTGAAGACGAGGTAGCTTAACCATTATTTGCCCCCTACACCCTATAATTCACCCGCTTGGACCGTTCCGATCTTATCAATTAAACTATCAAACAAGCCGGCCAGAAAAAAACCCTTCTTGTTATTATCTATGATTTTATTCTCTTGATTATTATTCAACACCACTACCTTAATTTCCTCTGGTTCAACCATCTTTAATTTAACCCGCGCAATCTTTTCAACCCGGGCCAGGGAAGTAGAACGAGCCAATTCAAGATTTAGCTGGTGATTTTCTTGCTCAATCTTTTCCAGGGCCAGTTTTTTTTCATTTAGGGTATAATTAAGTTGGGTAATTTGCAGGGACTGACCGATATACGCAAATAAAATTAAACCAATCATTAAGACAAAAATTATGAAGGAAAAGACCAGCAATCGATCATTCTGGGTTTCTCTCCTGGCAGTAGTTTTACGATTAACATAGCTACGATTATAATCAACTTTTACTTTAGTTTGTATCAAGTTTATTCACCTGCCCGTCAAATTAGAACTTTTTCTGCTACCCGCAGTTTGGCACTCCTGGCCCTGGTATTATTGACTATTTCATCTTCACTTGCCAGCACCGGTTTTTTAGTAATTATCTTCAGCTGTGCTTGATGATCACAAATACAGACCGGCAGCTCATCAGGACAAAGACAAGAGCGGGCCAACTCCCGGAAGCCGTTTTTGACGATTCGATCCTCCAACGAGTGGAAACTAATGATACAGAGACGCCCTCCGTCTTTCAAGTTAGTGACCGCCTGCTCGATTAACGACCGTAATTGGACCAGTTCATTATTAGTAGCAATCCGTAAAGCCTGAAAGGTCCGACGGGCTGGGTGCCCTCCCTTTCTCCTGGCGGCAGCCGGGATGGCCGCCTTAATTATCTCAACCAGAGCAGTGGTTGTCTCAATTGGTTTCCTTCGTCGAAAATCGACAATGAATTTAGCGATCCGCGAGGCCCATTTCTCTTCACCATAATCTTTGATAATTCCGGCTAAATCCTGCCGGGAATACTTATTTACTATATCGGCAGCCGTTCTTAACTGCTCCCGGTCCATCCGCATATCCAGTGGGGCCTCATGCTGATAGCTAAAACCCCTGGCCGGTTGATCAAGCTGCGGTGATGAAACCCCCAGGTCAAAGAGCATCCCATCAACGACTTCAATCCCCAGCTCGGTTAAAACTTCCGGTATTTCGGTAAAATTACTGTGCCGGAGCACTAAACGATGATCATGGCCGAGTTTTTTCCGGACATAGTCGATCGCTGTCTGGTCCCGGTCAATCCCCAGCAACTGACCCTGAGCACCAATCTTTTTAAGGATAGCCTCGGTATGGCCCCCTCGGCCCAGGGTCCCGTCAATATAAATTCCTCCCTGCCGACAGTTCAAATATTGGATTACTTCATTTAATAAAACCGGTATATGCTGCATTTCCATCGCCAATCAAAACTCTTCCCTTCTATATTCCTAGTTCTTCCATTGTCGAGGCGATCTCTTCATAAGACTCTTCGGCCGAATTGAGGTAATTTTCCCATCTCTCTTTAGCCCATAATTCAATTCGATTAGCCAGTCCAATGAAGATGATCTCCTTCAGTAATTCAGCATAATCCCTTAAATTTGCCGGCAAAGAAATTCGTCCCTGTTTATCCAGTTCACATTCAGTCGCCCCGGAAAAGAAAAAGCGGACAAAGGATCTGGCGTTTTTACTGGTAATCGGGAGTGAAGTTAATTTTTTTTCTAAAATTGACCATTCCTGCATAGGATATACAAAAAGGCAATTATCTAAACCGCGGGTAGCCACAAATTTCTGGCCCAGTCCGTCCCGAAATCGAACCGGCACGATGACCCGACCTTTATTATCCATACTATGTTGATATTCACCCATAAACATGTGGCTTCACCCCACTTTTTAACCACTATCCACCACTTTTCCCCACCTACTTATTAGTTAATATTCGCTGTCCAATCAAAAAATCCTTTTTTTGCAGAAAAAAAAATCCTTTTTTTAAAAAAAAATTTAAAATTTTTAACTTTTTCTGATTCACCTGCATATAATGGAGTTGAATCAAAGGGGGGATTTAATGAAAGTTAATTTCTTTTTTGCCTGGACTAAAAACAAGGATAAAAGTGATGAGTATACAAAAACATTAGGAGGGGGCTTTCGATTCCCATCATTTTTGAAATGGCTAAATATCTTTAATCGAAAAAAATCATGAAAAAAAGGACTTACACCTTTTATTGGCGTAAGTCCTCTTTGTTACTGCTATTTTAACTGAATCCCTTGCGGCGGTATACCAACAGTAGCACGATAAAAGTAATAACTATACTCATTATAATAATCAAAAAATGGGTCAGCATACTACTCCATCCCTGCCCCTTTTCCAGGGCCAAACGTAACAGCTCAAAATAATAATAGGTCGGCAGGAATTTTCCGATTTGATTAATAATCTCTACCCCCATTACCGAAAGCTGTGGAATGAGCAACAGCAAAAGATAAATCGGCATACCAATCACCCCTGTTGCCATCTGGTTCGGCGAAAGAATCCCTACCACC
>JAKSCG010000091.1 GCA_022360715.1 Halanaerobiales bacterium | reverse complement strand
GCCAGGTCGGTAATCTTCATGCTGGGGAGCTTTGGTACAAAGATCTCCCCACCCTCCATCTTCTGTAAGGCCGTCAGTACAACTCCAACCCCCTGTTCCAAGGTAATCCAGAACCGGGTCATCCGCGGGTCGGTGATCGGGATAATTCCTGCCCTTTTTTGCTGCTGAAAAAACGGAATGACACTGCCCCGGCTTCCCATCACATTACCATATCTGACCACCGAAAATCTAGTATCTTTCTTTCCCACATAGGAATTACCGGCGATAAATAATTTATCGGAACATAGTTTAGTAGCCCCATAGAGGTTAACCGGATTAGCCGCTTTATCGGTACTTAGAGCAACAATTCTTTTCACCCCTCGGTCGATCGCCGCATTGATGATATTCTCCGCTCCCAGGATATTGGTCTTAATTGCCTCAAAGGGGTTATACTCACACTCCGGCACTCGCTTAAGGGCAGCGGCATGAATAACAATATCGACCTGATCAAAGGCCCGGTAAAGCCGGTCCCGGTCGCGAATATCGCCAATAAAAAACCTCAACCTAGCATCCGGGCCAAACGATGAACGCATCTCTGCCTGTTTCAGTTCATCCCGACTGAAGATAATCAGCTTCTCTACTTTATATTTCTTCAGGATGATTTCGGCAAACTTCCTCCCAAAAGATCCGGTCCCCCCGGTAATTAAAACAGTTTCTCCATTCAACATTTAAGTCAGCCCCTTCAACAGACTTTTTCACATATCGACATTAAAATATAATAAAAATGGTATAATTAATATATTAGATATTAATCTACATAATCCTTTTTCTAAGATATTTTTATGCTCGCCAACAGGAGGTTGGACCCAACCTTTTTTTACAAAAACTATTCATCCTCTTTCTTTAAGTTTTTCAATCAATTTCAAAAATTTATTTAAAGTAGGAATTAATTCATATTCCAGAATATCGCTGGTTAAAACTAAATCATGCCCTTCAAAAGCTGAATACAATTCCTTAATTGACTCTATCCAATTAGTCTTAAAGACAACAAACTCTGTTTCCCCTGTCTCTTTCATTCCTTTAAATTTACCTTCCAGGTTAAATACTACAGTATTAAGCCATTGCAAACTCTCCAGAGCCTGCCCCAACATTTTGAAGCCATCTGAGTCCTTACCCTGGGCAAACTTATCAATAATCTCTTCTATACCGGCCATAAACCGTGGTATAAATTCTGCTATTTCGGATAAGGTATCTTTCCCCAAAGAATTTGATTCCTTAGCTATAACTTCCAACTGATTAATTGGTTTGATCTTTTCTATCTCTTCAGCAGTAAAATTTGTAATTTTTTGTCCATCAGCAATTATATCTATAATGACCCCATTATTTGCCTCAATTGCATCAATGATATCACCCAGTGTACTATATTCTTGATCATTATTGAGCTCAATTCCTCTAACGATAATCTCCATATTAACCCACCCTCTTTATTTTTGTAAACTAACTTGTAAATCATTTATGATTTTTTTCAAGATAGAAGTAAATTGTGAACTACCTGATAAGGTTTGGTAAATCGTTAATAAATCAGAAGTATTTTCGAACTTAGTCTGTGATAAAAGAAAGATAGCCGATTCATATAGCATAACTTTATCTTTCATTTGATAGATTTTATCATTTATTTCCTTTAACTCTGAGCAAAGGTGATTATTGTCGTTTTGTTCTAACAACTGTAGTGCACTTTGCGCTAATCCCTTCAATTTGTTTAAATTATTGATTAGTTCCTGGACGGCACTAATTACTATACCCTGATCATAGACCGGATTAAATGAAATAACATTATTTTTTATCTTTTCGGCAGCTTTAATCTTCATTTGGCAATACTTATTAATTACATCTTGTAAAGACATGACTTCGGTTCCCTCTATTTTAGCTCCACCCTCTGTAGCATTAATAATTTTAATCTTTTTATTCTGCTGTTTTATATCATTAATCTCCCGATTAAACCACTGTAAATACTGATATAATTGAGATTGAGTCCAAACACTATTGCCATGAATATCCTCAATCTCAAAATATCGTTTACTATTTTTCATCGAATCACTTACCTTAGCATTATAGGCTACCCCTTCAGCATGGGTAAACCCGTCAGTAAAGGCCAGATCCTGCCCGATTAATACTATTGGGTTAGCTCCGATATGATAAGTAAAACCAAAGGCAAGATGGGCTATTGAGCCACCAATCTTGATCCTACCCTTAAAATTACTGAGCTTTTCTACCCAATTTATTAGTTTTTCGGTCATACCATAAGTAGGGGCAAAGACTACTGGCCCAGGCCACTCAGCAAAGATATGATGAAAAAACTGAGGTGCACCGATTAAAATTGTATCTTTAAGTTTGCTATAGTCTAATCCCTCAAAATGCCTTAAAGTATATTTATATCCGTCCAGTACCATTACAATATCAGGGATGATATCTTTTCCTAATAAATTTGTAAGGACTGCATCTACGGCGATAATTAAAGCTTTTCCTTTAACTTTTTTTAAATATTCTACATTCTTTTTTAAAGAGGGTCCGGCTGAAACGATAATCGCTGGCTCATTTCTGAACATACCTTTTAAAGGTTCGATTCCCTGGTTCTTTAAAAATAAAGATAAATTGCTGATTAAATTTTCTTCCCAGGAATAACTTCGCTTGATAATTGTATTTTGATTTAATTTGATCATTTTTAAGATATATTTTATCTCCGATAAGATCAGCTGATAATTTAGCTGATCATATCTTTTATATGCTGGCAAAAGACAAATCCCAATATTTTCATAAACCTGGTCAATCCTTCTTGCGATAAAGTCCCCCAGCTGATTAATATTAATATCTTCCTGAAGATAAAGGTAAGCTGAGTCAGATTTAAATAAAGCCGTAAAGTCATTATATTTCAGGCTTTCCTTTAATAACTCCGGTTTTGTCACAATAATAAACAGTTTAATCCCCGTTTTTTTAGTCTGCTCATATAATTGTAAAAGATGATAACCTAAACCACAACCAATCACGATAATGCTATTCAATCCGGAAAGATCAAGATCTTTGACCATTCTTGCTGCTTCCTGCTCCGGGTTGTATTTACTATGTACTAAAAAAGAATTTTCCCCATCGGCTATTTCAATTGTCTTACTATGGTTCTTAGTATCAATCACTTGAAAAACTAATCCCTGAGTACTATGCTTAATTAAAGCAGGGTAGCTCGGGTATTTTTTAGTAATTGCCCTTAGGTTTTTTTCCAACATCATCTTTTATTGCTCCCCCTGACAGATTCCTCTATAAGCAAAAAATACTTAGGAACCGGGTTATCCCTAAGTATTTTTTTATATTTGTACTTGTCATCAATATTAAAAGAAACTAAAACATT
>JAKSCG010000072.1 GCA_022360715.1 Halanaerobiales bacterium | reverse complement strand
GCCCTTGATCCCGGCGACTGGTTTGGACCGGGTGGGGAAGGTTTTATGAGAATTAATATTGCCTGTCCCCGTTCTTTGTTAAAAGAAGGTCTAGAGCGAATAGCAGCGGCGCTGTCCGAACGGCGATAGGGGGTTGATCGACTTGCGACAAAAAAAACTAATTATTAAGAATAAAATAGGGTTACATACTCGTTCGGCCAGTATTCTGGTCCAGCAAGCCAATAAATTTAACTCCGATATTTCGATCCTGCATCAGGGCAAAGAAGCTGATGCCAAAAGTATTCTTGGAGTTATTTCCTTGGGAGCTGAACAGGGTAGTGAGGTTATGCTAAAAGTTACCGGTCAGGATGAAGAAGCGGCCTTCGTTCAACTCAGCAATTTGATAAATTTAGGACTGGAGCAAGAGGAGTAGTTATGGCTACTGTATTTAACGGATTGCCTGTTGCTAAAGGTATTGTTATTGGAAAGGTACATAAATATTATAAAGAAGAAATAGAAGTTGATACCTATAACATTGAAAAGGACGACATCGAAAGAGAATTGTGGAAATTGAGCAAGGCCAGAGAACTGGCTACTATATTTTTGAACTCAATTAAAGAAAAGGCTGCCCGGAAATTAGGGCCAGAAGAGATTAAGATTTTTCAGGCCCATCTGCTGATGCTTAATGACCCGATGTTAAATGGCGAGATCGAAAGGAACGTGCGAGAAGAAAGAATCAATATAGAGGCGGCAGTACAGCGGTCGATTAAGAATATCAAAGAAAGATTGAGTTCGATCGATAATAACTACTTTCAAGAACGGATTAAGGACATTCAGGATGTCGGTAATCACCTTTTAAATGCTTTGACCGGAAATGTCAGGTCGCTCCATAGCCTATCGCAGGAGGTGATCGTCCTGGCCGAAGATTTGACTCCGTCGGAGATAACATTACTTGATAATAATTATTTAAAGGGTTTTATTTTTAGTGAAGGGGGAGAAACTTCTCATACCTCGATTCTGGCCAAAAGTTTGATGGTCCCTACCATTATCAATGCTAAAGGAATACTGGAAGCAGTACAACACGGCGAAACAGTTATCCTTGATGCGGTAAAAGGGATCATTCATGTCAGACCTGAGCAACAGTTAATTGAGAAATATGGTTTCCGGATCGAAGAATATGAAAACTATCAACAAAAGCTACATACAATCAAACACAAACAGGCTGTCACCAGAGACGGTTATTCGATTAAACTAAGTGCAAATATCGCTGCTGCTAAAAATCTGGAGGATGTTTTAGCGATCAATGGGGATGGTATTGGACTTTTCCGGACAGAATTCCTTTATTTCAATCAGGAACATCAGCCAGCCGAAAGGGACCTTTTTAATGTCTTTAAGGAAATAGCAATCAAGATGGCTCCCCGGCCAGTCGTGATCCGAACTCTCGATATTGGCGGGGATAAGGATTTACCCTATTTAGAGATTCCGGAAGAAATGAATCCGTTTCTGGGCTGGCGGGGAATTCGTTTAACCCTTGAACGAATTGATCTATTAAAGACCCAACTCAGAGCAATTCTGCGGGCAAGTCATTATGGACATTTAAAAATAATGTTCCCGATGGTCACGTCAATTGAAGAACTAAGACAGGCGCAACGGATCGTGGAAGAGGTTAAGTCAGCATTAAGGCAAGCAGGAATTCCCTTTGATCCCGCTATAAAAATCGGCATAATGATCGAGGTGCCGTCAACTGCAATTGCTGCCGATCTCTTTGCCCGGGAGGTGGATTTTTTCAGTATTGGGACCAATGATTTAATTCAATATGCCCTGGCCGTCGACCGGAATAATAGCAAGATTGCCCATTTATATTCGCCGTATCACCCGGCAGTTCTGCGTTTGATTAAAGACGTAGTCAAAGCCGGGTGTAAGGAAAAAATTCCGGTATCGATCTGTGGAGAGGCCGGGGCTGATCCCCTCCTGCTTCCCCTTTTTATTGCCATGAGGGTAGATGAATTAAGTATGAATGTTGCTTCGATCCTGGAGACCAAAGAATCGGTTAGAAATTTGGCCTATCAGGACTGTCGGCAATATCTTGACCATGTCTTGAAATTATCTACCGGTCAGGAAGTATTGAACTACTTAACGAAAATAAGGAAAGAAGATAAACCCCTCTTATAAAAGAGCATTGCCAGAAGAAAACATGAATACACCCAGTAAAATCAATGTTATGAACAGCTGCAGTCGTTTTTTCAGTGCTCGGAGATCGTAAAAAGCGGAGAGACCTTCCCCGCTTTGCTTGCTTGTATCTGTTTGTCTTTAGGACTTGGTCATACCTCGATATTCCCGGGGCAATAAGCCTGTAATTTTTTTAAATTGCTTTGTAAAGCTGTTGGCTCTTTTATAGCCTACAGCTTTTGCTATTTCGGCAATGCTCAAATCCGTACCAATCAGCAAATGCTGCGCCTGCCCGATTTTCTTTTGCAGGATATACTCCGATATTGTGCAACCCATTAACGATTTGAAAGCTGTCTTAAGCTTTGTCCTCCCCATAAAGGAAATGCGGCAAAGGCGCTCCAGGGGAATGTGAAAAGCATAATGGTTATCAATATAGGAAACCACGTTGATGAGACTTTCCGAATCAATGACGGTAAGAGAGATCGTATTCCTGTTTTTTTGAATACTCCTTGCTTTCTCAATAATCAAGGCAATGGCTTCGAGAACTTTGCCCTCATAGAACATATTTGCGGCAAGCCCTGTGCCTCTGTAATACTCAATCTGTTTCAGAAGTGTAAGCATTTCCGGAAAATCCGCTCCTGATTGAAAATGTCGGAACGACTCGCCGGGATTAATATACTCACGAGGGAATCTCTCCCGCAAATACTGCGCATAGAATTCCGGCATAATGGAAATCTCGATGGAACGAACCGGAATATTCTGATGATAGATTGCCTGAAACAGCTTATGCTCTTCCCCTATATGTATCCGGAGGTTATTGGGTGAAAGCTGATTATAAGGATGGAATTCTTCGCCGGAAACGGAAAAGAAATATTCAACGCTTAAGAAATCGATTTCACGGCATTCTAAAAAACAATCCTGATAAAAAAGAAAATCCTTGCTCGAAATCGCAAACATATCCTGATAATAGTAGATACGGTAGTCACCCCGCCCTTTATCCGCCCGCAATTCATAACATATGAAATTGTCTGCGCCTTCGGTCTGCTGTTTCCTTATAAATCCACAGTCTTCCAAAACGGGTTGATAGAGTTCTTCAATATGTTTCATGTGCTTCACTCCATATATGCTTGACGAACGGAAGAATACACCTTCGGGACGTAAGAATGCGCTTCAGGGACGCAATACACTCACAACGATTGCATAAAAGAATAACTGCATCTATAATTAAACTAAGTTGTTAGCTATGTCTAACTAATTTGCATTATAACACAGCGCCGTATTTTAATCAAATTATTTTCGATATGGAGGTTTTGCATATGTCAACAACAGAGGTCGTCACAAGCAGAAAATTAAAGGGAAAAGACTTGATCACTATCGGGATTTTTTCGGCCATTTATTTTGTAATTAACTTTATTTTTATGTTGGCCGCAGCGTTGCACCCGATCATGTGGATTTTGATGCCGGGGTTCATCGCTTTGTTCACGGGCGTGCCGTATATGATCCTGGCGTCAAAAGTGCAAAAGGCGGGAGCGGTACTGATTATGGGGCTCATTAGCGGGCTCATCTATTATGCAACAGGAATGTTTACGGTGGTAATCCTCATTACCTTTGCATCGGCCTGTGTACTGGCGGAGTTGATACGACTTGCCACGAAATACAAGAGCTTTACGGGTAACTCAATATCCTTTGCGATTTTCTCGGTAGGTATGATTGGCTCACCCCTGCCTATGTGGCTCTTCAAGGAAAGCTTCTTCGAACAGATCTCCGTGCAAACCGGGCAGGGAGGAATAATATCCGGCAATTACCTTTCCATCTTATCCGGCCTTGCGACCGACGGTATGCTGTTTGTGTTGATCCTGGCACCGGTTGTGCTGGGGGTCATCGGAGCGCTGATCGCAAAGGCGTTATTTAAAAAACACTTTGTGAAAGCAGGCATTGTATAGGTATGGTGAGGAAAAGCAAGTATGAAGGGGCGACATGCCTAGATCCACGGGCAGCGCTGTTGCTTCTGCTTTTGGTCACCGTCGTTGTATTTGCCCAGCAATCCTTGTATTTGGAATTTGCTTTGGTCACGGTGCTTGTCGGCCTTTTCCTTTGCTGTGGATTGTTTAAGAACGGTTTGATTTTTATGCTGGGGTTTGGATTTCTGCTGGTGCTTCAATATTACATCTTCCCGATTGCCCCCCAAATTTTTGCCGATTTCTTTGCCATCCTGACATCTTATGCGAGAAAAGTCTTTCCCTGCATCATGGTCGGTATGCTGATCGTCAAGACGATACCTATGCGGTATTTGATCCTGGCCATGCGCAAATGGCATTTCCCGCAGAAGCTGATCATCCCGCTCTCGGTGACCCTCTGCTATTTTCCGGTCATCCGGGAGGAAATCGGTCATATTCGGGACGCGATGAAGCTACGCAAGGTTTCGGGTGCCGCTAAAGCCGAGGCAATCCTCGTCCCGTTAATCTTTTCCGCAGCCAATACGGCGGAAGAGCTTGGTGCCGCAGCTGTAACCCGTGGCATCGAAAACCCAGCCCCCAAGACTAGCGTCATTGAGCTGCGTTTCCGGCTGCGGGACTATATCTGCATAGCCGTCGGCCTGATCTTTGTGTTGGCAGTATTTTGGCTCAAGCGAGGTGCGATATGATCACAATCAACAATGTGTCCTTTGACTATAACCGCGAAAAGAATACGCTGAAAAATATCAATTTATATATCAAACCCGGCGAATGCGTATTGCTCTGCGGAAAAAGCGGGTCGGGAAAAACGACGGTGACCAAGCTCATCAACGGGCTTATTCCTCATTTCACCGAAAACGGTCGTCTGGACGGCACAGTTGTTGCCGCAGGCATGGAGGTGGCCAAGACCGAGCTATATAAGCTGTCCAAAAAGATCGGCTCGGTTTTTCAAAATCCAAAGTCGCAGTTTTTTAACATTGATTCCGATGCCGAGCTTGCCTATGCGCTGGAGAACATGGGTACAACCCCGGAGCATATGCGTGAACGCCTGAAAGACACCGTAGAGGAACTTCAGCTTGAGCAACTTGAGCACCGGAGCATCTTCACCATGTCCGGCGGCGAGCGTCAGATGCTGGCCTTTGCCTCGATCTATGCGATGAATCCCGACATCTATGTGCTGGACGAGCCCACCGCCAATCTGGATGAGAATGCGATCGCAATTTTTAGGCACCAGCTTGAGGAGCTCAAGCGCAAGGGTAAAACAATCCTGATTGCCGAACATCGGTTGTATTTCCTAACAGACCTTATTGATCGGGCAGTTTATATGGAAAATGGGGAGCTCGTCTCCATCTATACACGGGATGAATTCCTGGCGTTTTCGGACGAGCAGCGGATCAAAATGGGCCTGCGTACGCTCCGGGCCGACGCCTTTCATGCGACTGACTTCCCGATGTTGAGCAGCGCAAATGTGCTCACGGTCAAAGACCTCTGCTGTGAAATTAAAGGTAGTTGCATCTTTGACCATGTGAGCTTTCACGTAGGCAGTGGTGAAATCGTCGGGATTAAGGGCAATAACGGTGTAGGCAAAAGCAGGTTGGTGCGGTGCATCTGCGGGCTTGCCAAAGAGAAAAAAGGGTCTATATCGCTGGACGGCAGACCCATGACCCGAAGACAGCGAAACAAGGAATGCTTCTGCGTCATGCAGGATGTCAACCACCAGCTTTTTTGTGACAGTGTATGGAATGAATGTGAGCTTTCCGCCGGGGACTACCGCGAAGCGGAGATCGAGACCGTGCTCCGGGCCTTTAACTTATTGGGATATAAGAATGTGCATCCCATGGCATTGTCGGGCGGGCAGAAGCAGCGCCTGGCCATTGCCTGCGGCGTATTGAGCGGCAATAAAATACTCGTTTTCGACGAGCCGACCAGCGGCCTGGACTACGATCATATGATGGCTGTTGCCGGGATGATCCGGGAACTGGCTGAAAAGAAACACATCATTCTGATTGTCAGCCATGATATAGAGTTTCTGAATTGTGTTTGCGACCGTACAATCACGCTGACATTCAATGAGCTTCAACCAAAGGATAACGGGGGTAACCGATTATGAAAAAAAATTGGCTGAAATCGTTGTTTTCATTTGCTTCTATCTGCAAATGGAAAATAACTGCCGCCGTATTTTTCGCCACTATCAGCGTATTTGGCGGTATCGTCCCCTATTTAGGAGTTTATCGATTAATCCGTCTGGCAATTTTTGATGAATTGACCAGGCAAGGTATTATATATTGGTGCTCGGTTTGTCTAGCCGGATATGTATTGCGAATCGTCGCCCACGCCGTTTCGACGACGCTTGCCCACATATCGGCCTATACGATTTTGGAGCAGATCCGCTTAAAAATTGCGGAAAGGCTGCTGCGTGCGCCGCTCGGTGAGGCCACGCGCCGCACTGCCGGAAAAGTCAAGGATATTTTTGTGGACCGCGTGGGAGCCATCGAGCTTCCTCTTGCCCATATTATTCCTGAATTGGGCTCGGGACTACTGCTTCCTTTAGTCATGTTCATATATCTGATCAGCATCGACTGGCGTATGGCGCTTGCCACACTCGCCACCATCCCACTAGGGCTTCTGCCGTTGGTATTTTCCATGAAATCCTTCCATAAAAAGTACGCAGAGGCTATGGAGGCAAACGACCGGGTGAACAGTGTAATTGTCGAGTATATCGAGGGGATCGAGGTGGTAAAGACCTTTAATCAAACGGCGGCTTCCTATAAAAAGTATGCAAATTCCATTGTGGCGTTCAGAGATTTTGCCCTGGCCTGGTTTCGCAGCAGCTTTAAAACACTGACCCTTATTTCTGCGGTTGTGCCCACTACGCTGCTGGCGACAGTTCCCGTCGGCTTGCTGCTCTATCGCAACGGCAGCCTGAGCGCATCCGAGCTTACCATGTGCTGCATTTTAGCGCTTGGGCTCGTCGCGCCGCTTCTCAAGCTCACCACCTACCTCAATTTTGGCAAAATGATTGAATACGCGATTTTAGCGGCAGACGAGCTTTTAGAATTACCAAAACTTCCTGAAAAAAGCAGGGACGAGCTTCCCTTGGAATACTCCATCTGCTTAAAAGGCGTATCGTTCTCCTATTCCGGAGAAGAAGAAAACGAAGTTTTACATGAAATCAACATGGATATCCCGCAGGGCGGTGTCACCGCACTAGTTGGCCCGTCCGGCGGTGGAAAATCCACAATCGCAAAATTAATTACTCGCTTTTGGGATGTGGATGAAGGTGCGATTTGCATCGGAGGGGTGGATATAAGAGAAATTCCGCTTACAGAGCTAGCAAAAATGGTGAGTTTTGTCACGCAGGACAATTTTCTGTTTAATTGTTCCCTTAAGGAGAATATCCGGCTTGGTAATCCCGCTGCCTCCGATGAAGAAGTGTTCCGGGCGGCACGAGCCGCCCGTTGTGAGGATTTCATCCTGGAGTTTCCCAAGAGTTGGGACACTCCGGCGGGCGAAGCGGGCAAACGCCTTTCCGGTGGTGAGAAACAGCGCATCTCCATTGCCAGAGCGATTCTGAAAAATGCGCCTATTGTTATTTTGGACGAAGCCACGGCTTTTACTGATCCAGAAAATGAATATAATATTCAACAATCGATCATGGCCCTGGCCAAAAGGAAGACATTATTAGTGATCGCCCACCGTCTTTCGACGATCCGGAATGCGGATCAGATTGTCGTCATGGAAAACGGCAGTGTTGTCGCCTCAGGGAAGCAGGCGCAGCTTCTGGAAAGTTGTGAGCTATATAATCGTCTCTGGAACGCTCATATGGGGGCGCGGCAGTGGGCGGTATCTTCCGGAGAAAGAGAGGAAAGCCCATATGTTTAAGACTGTCAAAAGAATTATCGCATGGATTGGCCCCTATAAAGGACGCTTACGCCTTGGTATGGTGTGCTCCTTCTTCGCCAGTTTGTTTACAGCTGTTCCAATCATAACCGCCGCGTGGGCTCTGAGTCAGGTAATATCGGATATGCGCGGGGAAGCTCCTTTCAGGACAGAGGTGATCTGGGTTGCGTTCCTGGTCATTACCGGGTCCACTCTGTTGCACTACCTGTTATCCTATGGCCGGGCGCTTTTACAGGACAGCATCGGTACCGAAGTAGCCGCCAGCGAAAGAATTCGCATCGGCGATATACTCAAGCGCGTTTCTTTAGGCTACTTTGAAAAGAACAGTACGGGAGAAATCCTTGCCGATCTCACCGGAGAATTTACTCAGCTCGAAACCAATGGTATGAAGATGATTGATGTTTTTGTCAACGGATATATTAAATTTGCCGCGCTTGTCCTGTGCCTTGCAATATTCAGCCCACCATCGGCGCTGGTCGCCGTGTGCGGCGCGTTGCTTTCCACGTTTGCGCTCCGGGGATTAAACCGGCGGAGCCAAAAGAGTTCCCCAATTAACCGGCAGGCCAATGAAGCGCTCACGGGAACCGTGATCGAATATGCCCGTGGATTGCCGGTGGTCAAATCTTTTGGACAGGAAGGGGCGGCCATCGAAGCGTTACGCCATGCGTGTGAGAAAAGCCGCCAGATCAATATTTCTATCGAAAAAGCCTACCAGCCCTGGAATATGCTGCACATTTTTGTTTTAAAGCTGGCATCCGTAATCATTGTAATGATAACAGCTTTTTTCACAATGGGTGAAGCGATGACGCTTTCCTACTTTCTGATGATGGCAATGTTTGCGTTTTCTATGTTCAGCGGAAGTGAAGCGGTCATTGAATCGGCTTATGCACTTGGGATGTTCGGTGCTGCTCTGGACAAAATAGATCGACTTAAGCAGGTCGACTTCATTGATCAGGATGGCGTAGATGTTACCCTATCCTCCTGTGACATTTGCTTTGATCATGTTTCCTTCGGCTACGGTGACAACGAGGTGATCCGTGATGTTAACTTTACCGTACGCCAGCATACGACAACAGCCTTCGTCGGCCCGTCGGGCGGCGGGAAAACTACTCTCTGCAATCTGATGATGCGCTTTTACGATGTAAAAAGCGGAAAAATCACTGTGGGCGGACACGATGTGCGAGAATTCACCTGCG
Source organism: Halanaerobiales bacterium (assembly GCA_022360715.1). GTDB lineage: Bacteria > Bacillota > Halanaerobiia > Halanaerobiales > DTU029 > JAKSCG01. The sequence goes on along the minus strand of JAKSCG010000072.1, from coordinate 39,618 downwards.
ACAGCCTACTGAGAAACTTCAGTATGGTGTTTCAAAATGTCTATTTATTCAGGGATACGATACGTAATAATATTCGCTTCGGCAAACCGGACGCCACAGAGAATGAAATAGTAGCTGTGGCAAAGGCTGCTTGTTGTCACGACTTTATCATAGCGATGCCGGACGGCTACGATACGATGGTCGGCGAAGGCGGTTCCTCGCTTTCAGGCGGTGAAAAGCAAAGAATATCTATTGCAAGGGCCATTCTGAAGGATGCGCCGATTGTGATTTTAGATGAAGCGACAGCCAGTATAGATCCCGAAAACGAACATCTGATTCAACAGGCGCTGTCTGCACTGACCCATGGAAAGACGATTATTACGATTGCTCACAGACTTGCAACAATTGAAAGCGCAGATCAGATCTTAGTGGTCAATCATGGCCGAATCGCCCAACAGGGAACACATCGGGAATTGATGAGCCAAAAAGGTATTTACAAGGATTTTGTGTCGCTCCGGGAAAAAGCGGAAGGCTGGAGGATTGCCTGAAGGCCATGCCGACCCTCACATAAATGTTTTCTTACGCCACTGTCTCTAAGCAAAGGGAGGTTTTTAGCCACATTTGGACCAGCCACAGCTCCGGCAGACCACACATCCGCCCTCATGTTCAAGTCGATCACCACAGGCCGGGCAGCTGTTTCCGTTAGACCTTAAATTAGTTTTATCCAGTTTATCTTTAACCGCCTGACTGGCTGGTTGATGCTCAGGGGCGGTTTGCTCTCCATTGGCAAAGAGCAGCCTCCCGTTTTCGGTTGAGCGGGTAAATCTTTCCAAGGCCCGGCCAATAGCGTCCGGACAGGAAAGATTCTGTACATCTTTCCTAATCATAGCTGCTTCACACCGAATTCCCTTTAATTGACCAGTTACTTCCTCCAGCGGAACTCCACTTCTTAAAACCAGGGAAACCATTCTACTAATTGCTTCGGACTGGGCATGACAACCACCGCCTTTTCCGGTAGTTGTAAAGACTTCACAGATTCCTTTCTGGTCAGAATTAATGGTGATGTATAATTTACCGCAACCGATCAGGGTTTTTTCGGTTGTACCATAGGTTACCAGTGGTCTTGTCCTCTTTATTCGTACATCTTCTTCACTGGTGGCGGCCATTTGGCTGTGCTGACTGCGGGTGGAGAGTACTTGTTCGCTTCTACTACCATCGCGGTAAATGGTAACCCCTTTACATTTTAAATCATAGGCCAGGGTATAAACATTTTTTACGTCTTCCAGCGTGGCGTCATGTCGGAAATTTACCGTTTTACTGACCGCATTGTCTACATATTGCTGGAAGGCTGCCTGCATCTTAATATGCCATGCCGGTTCAATATCATGGGCGGTTAAAAATACTTTTTTAATATCATCGGGTATCTCGGCTATTTTTTGAATTGAGTTATTTTCGGCAATTCTGGTCATTAATTCAGCACTGTAAAAACCCCCTTCCCTGGCTATTTTTTCAAATAAGGGATGGACTTCAATCAAAGTATCATCCATAACATGTCTTTCATAACTGATCGCAAAAAGGGGTTCAATTCCGCTGCTACATCCGGCAATTATACTAATGCTTCCGGTGGGGGCAATCGTGGTGGTGGTCGAATTGCGTAAAGGTTTTTGGTGGATGCTTCCCTCTATATTGGGGAAAGAACCCCGTTTTTTCGCAATTTTCCCGGACTCATCATAGGATATTTTCTGAATAAAGGCCATGACTTCAGTTGCCAGGTCCACTGCTTGTTGGCAGTTATAGGGGATCTGCAAAGCTATTAGCAGATCACTCCACCCCATAACCCCCAGTCCTATTTTTCGGTTTTTCTGAACTATTTCTTCTGTTTCGGCCAGGGGGAATTTATTCATATCAATTACATTATCCAGAAAGCGGATCGCTATCCGGACAGTAGCTTCCAGTTTTTTATAATCTATTTCCTGAGCAGTTCCTTTGCTTTTAACCATATTAAGCAGATTAATTGAGCCCAGGTTACAGGATTCATAAGGCAAAAGAGGCTGTTCTCCACATGGGTTTGTGCTTTCAATTTCACCCAGTTCCGGGGTGGGATTATGACGGTTAATCTCATCAATAAAGATGATCCCCGGTTCACCGTTTTTATGGGCCATTGCAACGATCTGCTCAAAGACAACCCGTGCTGTTAACTGAGCGATTATTTTGCCATCACGGGGATTAATCAGGTCATATTTTTTATCATCTTTTACAGCTTCCATAAAGGTATCAGTAACAGCTACCGAGATATTAAAATTGTTTAGTTTGTCTTCGTTGGTCTTAGCTGAAATAAAGTCTATAATATCGGGATGGTCTACCCGTAAAATTCCCATATTTGCTCCGCGGCGCTTACCGCCCTGTTTAACAGTATTGGTAGCAGCATCAAAAACCTCCATAAAGGAAATAGGACCACTGGCAATACCACCGGTAGTTTTTACTAAATCATTATGGGGACGCAGACGTGAAAAGCTAAAACCGGTTCCTCCCCCACTCTTCTGGATTAGGGCCGTATTTTTAACCGAGTCGAAAATACCATCCATGCTGTCTTCAACCGGTAAGACGAAACAGGCGCTTAACTGTTGCAGTTCATTGTCGGCATTCATTAAGGTAGGGGAATTGGGTAAAAAATCTAAATTCTTCATTATTTCATAAAAACTTTTTTCATCTTCTGTACTATCTTCACCATACTTTAAATTAGCCTGGGCAATATTTGCAGCTACCCGCCGGAACATATCGTCCGGCGATTCGATTAGCTCACCGGTATCATCTTTTTTTAGATATCGTGTTTCCAGTACTTTGATTGCATTAGGGGAGAGTTTATTCTTTGCCATCTTTATCACCTCAAATATGTAAGTTTTTTAAATAGTAGCGATAGACTAATTATAACACTAAATAAAGTTAGAGTAAAGGAAGAAAAACTATATATTGTATATTTGACACTGCCAAAACACAATATATGGTATATATTATTCTTGCTCTATCTTTATTTTAGCTTATTTCGGTTAAATTATGAAATAAAAATAGAAAGAAGGGGATGTCAAGTATGCGTAATTTTAAGGTATATATAGATGACATTGTAAGTTGCATGAAAAGGTTCGAGAGATATACAGAAGATATTACATATAATCAGTAACCTATTCCACTAAATAGAAATAAACTCAAAAAAACAAACCTTGTAAAGCGCTTTAAATTATGTTATTCTATATTTAAAGCGCTTTAAAATATTTATTACCTTTATTTGATTTATAATTTTATGACAAAGGGAGGTGGTAACCGGTTTGAAGCTGAGACTAGTAGTATGAGAACAGTCGATTAATTAATCAAATTTAAAAAAGGAGAGGGAAAATGAAGAAGCAGTTAACTATATTTTTAATTATAGCCTTAGTTTTGTTGGGTGTTGTCGGTCCGGCCAGTGCTAGAAAAGTTGAGATAACGTATTGGCAATATTTTTATCAAACAAAAAAGGATACTATTAATGAGCTAATTGAGGAATTTGAAAAAGAAAACCCCGATATTACAGTTAAACATTTAACCTTTCCCTATGAGAACTATAATACCAAAGTTGCATCTTCTGTTCCGGCAGGGATCGGACCGAATGTGATCAACCTTTATTATGGGTGGCTTCCTACTTATATTGATGCCGGTTATTTACAGCCACTACCCACAGACCACTTTAGTCCTGCTCAAATTGAAAAAGATTTCTTTCCTTTAGTCAAAGCCGCTAAAATTAATGGTAGTTATTATGCCCTGCCCACAGCAGTTAGATCTCTGGCTTTAATCTGGAATAAAGATCGCTTTCAAGCAGCGGGGTTAGACCCGGAAAGCCCTCCCAAAACATTGGATCAAATGGTTGAATTTGCCAAAAAGCTAACCAAGACAGATCAAGCCGGTAATATTACCCATCCGGGTATGACTGTTGATATAAACAAACAAATGCATCACTGGGTTAGAGAAATCCTGGTCAGACAATTTGGAGGGGCTCCTTATTCAGATGATAACCGGACGGTAACTTATAATAATCAAGCAGGTTATAATGGCTTTGAATTTTTCGTTGAACTGTCCCAAAAACATAAAGTAGGTAAGGTTGGATTCTTTACTGATGATGTAACTGCTTTTAAATCCGGACGTGTTGGAATGTATATTGATGGTTCTTTCCGGATCGGGACATTGAATGCCTTGAAAAATCTTAATTACGGTGTGGCCGAAATACCTTCCTATAATGGGATTAAGTCTAATTTCGCCTCTTTTTGGGCCAATGGTATTACAAGCTATACGAAAGGTGAAGAACTACAAGCCTCAATTAAATTTCTCAAATTCCTGACATCAGATAAAGCGATGGAACTCTGGTTAAAGAATGTCGGTGAACTTCCGGCCAAACCTTCAGTGGCAATAAAGGATCAAAACATAAACGATCCTCAATACGGACCTTTTATTAAAGGCCTTGAATATGCACATGCTACCTATTTTGTGGATGAAGTTGCTCAAAGACAGGTCTGGATTGATGCCTATGACAAAGTAAGACTACAGGGTCTTTCCGTAAAAAAAGCAGTAGATGAAGCGGCAGAAGCGGAACAAAAGGTTCTCGATAAATACTATCAAGATAAATAAAAAAGATTTAAACAGGGAGGGGTAAAATCCCTCCTCCCTTTTTCTGCTTGGATTAAGGTTTTTTTGCAATAAACAAAGTAGAAGACTGACTAGCAAACATCTTATATATTAGTGAGGTAAAACAATGACCAAAAAATGGTGGAAAGAAGCGGTTATTTATCAGATTTATCCTAAAAGTTTTAATGATTCCAATGGTGACGGAATTGGTGATTTAAGAGGAATTATTGAAAAACTGGATTATATCGAGGAATTAGGTGTTGATGTTATTTGGCTAAATCCGGTTTACAAGTCTCCCAATGTTGATAATGGCTATGATATTTCCGATTATCAAAGGATCAATGAACAGTATGGCTCTTTAGATGATTTTAAAGAACTATTAGCAAAAATTCATGAAAAGGGCATGAAACTGATTATGGATATGGTATTAAACCATACATCAGATCAACATGAATGGTTTCAGCAAGCTAAATCTGCTAAAGCTAATAAATATCGTGATTACTATATCTGGCATAAAGGTAAGAATGGCCAAGAACCGAATAACTGGGGCAACTATTTTTATGAAGGTGCAGGTTCGGCCTGGGAATATGATCAGAAAACCGGTGAGTATTATCTTCATAATTATTCCAAAAAGATGCCGGATTTAAATTGGAAAAATGAAAACTTAAAACAGGATATGTTTAAAATGTTGCGTTGGTGGCTTGATATGGGTATTGACGGATTCCGTTTGGATGCAATCAACCGTTTAATTAAGCCGGAAGGATTACCGGATTCTAAGCGTCCGCCTACTCCCCCGGTTGGAATCCGTGGTTATGTAGTAGATCGGGAAATGTGTGCCAATCAACCCGGTATCCACGAACTCCTCCATGAAATGAATCAAGAAGTATTCAGCAAGTATAATATCATGACGGTAGGAGAAACCGGGAATGTAAACTCTGATATTGCAATCAATTATGTCAAAGCAGAAAAGCAGGAAATTGATATGGTATTTCATTTTGAAATAGCTAAAAATCCAGTATTAGTTACAGTTCCTCAATTTAAAGCAATCCAACAGCGCTGGTATGGTATTATTGAACAGAACGGCTGGATTACGCAATACTTAAGTAATCATGATTCGCCTAGACAGGTATCACGATTTGCTGATGACAGGGAATTGCACTATCAATCTGCTACCATGCTGGCAACGTTGCTCCATACTCTACCGGGAACACCTTTTATCTATCAGGGGGAAGAGATTGGTATGACCAACGTAGAATTTCCTTCGATTGAATATTATAATGAAAGATATACAGTAGGAAAATACTATACAATGCTGGAAAAAGGGGTAAGTCCTGAGGAAGCGTTAAGTCAACTTAGGATGATGAGTCGTGATAATGCCAGGACTCCGATGCAATGGAACAAAAGCGAAAATGCAGGTTTTACCAACGGTAAGCCTTGGTTATCGGTAAATCCGAATTATGAACAAATTAATGTAGAGCAAGATTTAAAGGGAAAAAGATCTATTTATCAATATTATCAGGAATTAATTGATTTAAGAAAGAAAAATTCAGTGATGGTTTATGGAAATTACCGGCCGGTATTAGCCGAGATTGATCATATCGTAGCTTATATCAGAGAGTATGAGGGTGTGAAATGGTTTATCCTGACCAATTTTGATCGTGTAAATACTGAGGTAAATATCCCGCAAAATATTTTAGAATCAAAAGTAGCGGTTATTCTATCTAATTATCCGGAAAGTGAAAGTAAATTAGCGAAAACTATGGAATTAAAGCCGTATCAAACAATTGTCTACCAATTAACAGATCTGGTTTAATAGTTAGTTATATCGGCTTGAAAAAGAAGATAGAATATTATAAGATGATAGTAAGAATTGAAACAAGTGGTGAATTCAATGGGAATTAAGTTAAAAGATATTGCCGATGCCTGTGGTGTATCAGAAGGAACCGCATCCCTGGCCATTAATAACCGTCCGGGTGTTAATGAAGAAACCAAGGAATACATTCGTCGTATTGCCAGGAAAATGGGATACTTTCCAAATGCCAATGCCAAAGGACTAGCGGAAAGAAAAACAGGCTTGATTGGAGTATTAGTACCTAATATTGAAAATTTATTTTATAGTAAATTGGTGCGTAATGTAGAGGAATACCTGCGTAAATTAAACTATAAGATGATCCTTGCTACCACCAATAATGATATTAATTACGAGCAGGAAATGATTGAAAGATTTATTTCATTTCGGGTTGAAGGTGCTATTATTTATCCCATGATTAAAGAAAACCCTAATCCTGATTATTTAAAATTTTTAGATATGAATGATATTCCTTTTGTCTTCATCGGTTCATATTATAATGAGATCAAAGCACCATGTGTGATGTCAGACCTATATAGTAGTTTAACTAATGCGATCGAGTATCTCTATCATACTGGATGTCGAAAATTTTATTATCTTGGTGGTTGTAAAAGCATTGTCAGTAATAGGATCAAGAGGAAAGCTTTGCGAGAGACGTTACAAAAGTATAATCTTGTGTTTAGTGATCGGCACTATTTGGAATTAAGGAAAACCAATTATCACTATGCTTTTAAAGCAGCAGAGCAGTTAATGAAGTCAAAAAAGGAAGTAGATGCAATTTTATGTGCGGATGCTTATACTGCTATTGCTGTATATAATGTGATACGTCAATACAATTTAGAAGTACCTACCGATATTTCCATCATTAATTTTGACAATATTTTGCTGCCGGAGATATGTGCGGTTAAGCTTACTTGTATTGAACAAAATGTGGACCAGTTGGTAGAACAGTCAATTAAAATACTACAGAAGAGAATGGAGAATAATAGTACTAATTCGGAACAAATCCTTGTAGAAACAAAGTTAATTGTCAGAGAAACAACTAAATAGACAACAGTTTTAAAGCAGGCTTATTTTTTTAGCTAAAATTTAAAGCGCTTTAAGAAAGGATGCCCATTATTCTATGGATCTCAATGGAAAAGCACTGGACGAACATAAAAGATGGCAGGGCAAAATAGAAGTTAACTCACGTATTCCGATAGCCAATAAAGAACAATTATCAATTGCCTATACACCGGGAGTAGCGGAACCTTGCCTGGAAATTAAAAAAAATAGCGCAACAGCTTATGAATATACCAGAAAAGGGAATTTAGTTGCTGTAATAACAGATGGGACAGCGGTCTTGGGACTAGGAGATATTGGGCCTCAGGCAGCAATGCCGGTGATGGAGGGCAAATGCTGTTTGTTTAAGGAATTTGCCGGTATTGATGCAATACCGATTTGTCTCAATACAAAAGTGGTTGATGAAATAGTGGAAACAATTGAAAGGATTGGTTTTAGTTTTGGCGGGATTAATTTAGAAGATATTTCCGCACCGCGTTGTTTTGAAATAGAGCGAAGACTAAAAAAGAGCCTTAACATTCCAGTATTCCATGATGACCAGCACGGAACAGCTATTATCGTAGGTGCTGCATTGATTAACAGTGCTAAATTGTTACAAAAGGAAATAGTTGAATTAAGTATTGTCATTAATGGAGCAGGGGCGGCCGGTATTGCGATTGGAAAACTTCTTTTAAGGATGGGAGTTAAAAAAATACTGATCTGCGATATTAATGGAATACTATGTGAAGGTGCCGGAGAGATGAATTATGCCCAAAAGGAGATAGCTCAATTAACCAATCAGGCAAAGAAGTCAGGAAGCCTGACCGATGCCCTGGAAAATGCCGATGTTTTTATCGGAGTTTCCAGACCTAATCTGCTTTCGGCAAAGATGATTCGTAGAATGGGTCAGCGACCGGTAATTTTTGCACTGGCTAATCCGATACCGGAAATTATGCCGGAAGATGCTAAAAATGCCGGGGCATATATTGTGGGAACCGGTCGAAGTGATTATCCGAATCAAGTCAATAATGTTTTAGCCTTTCCCGGCATATTTAAAGGGGCATTACAGGTGAGAGCAAAGAATATTACCAATGAGATGAAGATTTCTGCTGCTTATGGGATCGCAAATGTTATCGACGAAAGAGAACTTGCCCCGGATTATATTCTTCCGGATCCTTTTAATCAGAAAGTAGTAGCGGCTGTCGCAAAAGCAGTATCGAGCAGAGCAGTAAATATATGGTAGAAAGAGGTGTAAGCATGAAAAATTGTTTTAAAAAATTATCAATAGCCCAGAAGCAGACGCTCTGGGCCTATGTATTTTTATTTGTCCCACTGGTATTTTATCTTGTAATTAGAATCTATCCAGCTTTTAATGCTTTTTATTTATCTTTAACTAATTGGGATATTGTCTCAGTAGAAAAGGACATGGTTTTTTTTGAGAACTATTTTAGTCTATCGGAAGACCCATTATTTTGGAAAACTTTAGGAAATACCTTTAAGTATGTGATTTATGGGTTGCCGATTAATTTGGTTTTAAGTTTTCTGATTGCTTATAACTTGAATAAGCTTAAATGGGGATTAGGGATTTATCGTACCCTCTATTTTATTCCCTTTATGACTTCGTTGGTGGCTGTTTCCTGGGTATGGCGTTGGCTTTACCAACCACTTCCGCTGGGATTTTTTAATAATCTTTTAAGTTTATTCGGCATACCTGAGCAACCTTTTTTGATGGCTCCTTCGCAGGCTTTACCGTCGATTCTTGCGCCAACCATTTGGGTGCAGATGGGATTTCAGGTAATAATCTTCCTGGCAGGTTTAAAAGCAATTCCTCAATCGGTATATGAAGCAGCAGATATTGACGGTGCCAATAATCGGCAAAAGCTTTTTAGAGTTACTATTCCCTTATTAAGACCGACAATTATCTTCCTGGTAATAACCGGAACGATCAAATACTTAAGAATTTTTACTCAAGTATACAGTATGACTTATCAGGGTAATGGCGGTCCGTTAAATTCAACTAAACCACTGGTTTTATATATCTATAATACAGCTTTTCAAAGATTCGACATGGGATATGCTTCAGCGATGACGGTTGTTCTATTCTTAATTATTCTGGTAATTACCCTATTCCAGTTAAAGGTGTTGAATAAAGATGACTAAAAGCAAATTAAACAAAACAAATCCGCTGGTGTATATTATCATGGGAATCGGCGGTCTATTAATGATATTTCCCTTTGTCTGGATGGTAGCTACTTCTTTTAAACAACCCTGGGATGTATATAATCTATCTATTATCCCAACTCAACCGACTCTGGCTAATTATTTTCGATTATTAGCAACAAGTAACTTTCCGCGGTGGTTCTTTAATTCTTTTGTTGTATCAATTGCGGTAACAATGTCAGTACTCTTTTTTGATTCACTGGTTGGTTATACCCTCTGTAAATTTAAATTTAAATATAAAAATATTATCTTTCTGCTTATTTTATCAACGATGATGATACCGACTGAAATGCTGGTAATTCCCTGGTATGTAATGTCAAAAGGATTAGGGTGGGCTAACTCTTACTGGGGCATAATGTTCCCGGGGATTATGACCGGGTTCGGTACTTTTCTGATGCGACAATTCTTTCAGAGTGTGCCGGATGACCTGCTTGATTCAGGAAGAATTGATGGTCTAAATGAATTTCAGATCTGGTGGAAGATCGCTATGCCACTGGTAAAACCGGCTATATCGGCCCTAGCTATTTTTACTTTTCTGGGTAACTGGAATGCTTTTTTATGGCCTTTAATTGTAACCAGTACTAACAGTTTATATACCCTTCCGGTTGGGTTGGCTTTTTTTTCCGGAGAATTTCAAACTGAATGGGAGATGGTAATGACTGGGGCTTCGGTAGCAACAATACCGGTTTTAATTGTCTTTTTAATTTTCCAGAAACAAATTGTCCGGGGGATAGCCTTGACCGGACTGAAAGGGTAATTTTAAAGCAAAGATTGATGATAAAATGTTTATTTCAATCCAAAATAAAGCGGGGGAATGCCTTAATGAAAAATCTTCTAGATAAGATATCTTTTTTTAAATCATTAAGATGGAAGATCAGTTTGATGGTAATAGTGATTATATTTATTGTTTTATTCGCCATAAGTATTATAATTTATAATGCTACCTCTGAAATAGTCAGAGAACAGGCTGATCAAAAAATACAGTTAGTAAGTAATAGTTATAAGAACAGTGTTAATTCATTTATTAAAAGAATTGACACCCAAATGAAAATGATAATTGAAGATTCTTCTTCATCATCACTATATGGCTATTATTCCCTTTTGACAGCTATGTACCCCGGTGCTCAAGCTACCAAAGATGATATGGACAGTTTCTTTTCTTTTATGGATGGTCTAGTTAGTATTCGGTACACCTCTACCTATAAATTAATGTCACAACTGGAACATGCTAAATTTGTCTATGCCACGCTCCCAAACGGATTAACTATCTTAGATTCCCGAGCGACTTCTGATAATAGTCAAGAACAAGAGAATAAATATATTAAAAAACAACTTGAAGATTCATTTTATAAAGACATTAGGTTTGGTAAACTCTTTTCTTTGGAAGGAGATCAATATTTGTTATATAACAGACCAGTCTTTAAAGAAGGTACGGAGGAGATTTGGGGATATATCATTATCGGATTTTCTCCGGAAATAATTGACCACGAGATTGCTCACATTGATAGTGACGACGGAGGAAATTATACATTAATAAATAATTCGGGCATGATCTTACGGGCTGACCAAAAAGAGTTACTGGGTAGTAAAATTGCTCAGCAGTGGTATTTAGACCAGATTGATCAAGGAAAAGACTATAACTTGCAAGAAACCGGGGAAAAATACCTTCTCTATAACAAAGTATCAGATAACCTTTCTTTAGCAGTAGAAATACCGATGGAGAAGTTGCTGGAACCGGTAAATAATATCGAGCGAACAATTTGGTTTGCGGCCGGATTATTAATGCTAATTGGCTTTGTAATGGCTTTTTTCTTTATTACCAGGGAATTAAAAGCACTGGGAGGATTTTTACAGGCATTTAACTCAATGAAAAATGGGGATTTGACCAATAATATTAAACTAAATCAAAAATATTTACGAAGGAAAGATGAAATCGCGGTAATGGCCAGTACATTTAATGAAATGATCGAAGACCTTAGAAATTTAGTAGATGCGATTAAACAGCAGTCGCACGAATTAGCTGATTCTACTGATATGATGAATAGTACCAGTCAGGAGATTGGCACAATGGCAGAACAGGTAGGTGCTTCGATTCAGACGGTATCTGCCGGGGCTGAAGAGCAAATTGCCCAAATTGAAGAAACAAGTAATAATGTGATCAATTTCAATAAACAGATCATGATTATTGACAATAAGGCCAAAGAAATATCTAATGGAGCCGATAATGTTCACGAAAGTATCCGCAAAGGGAAGAGTGCCGTCCTTGATTCAATCGATAAAATTGATCATGTAAGTGAAGAAACGGCAAATGTTTCTGAGATTGTCAGTGAACTGGGTAAGATGTCACAGGAAATCGGTAACATTGTTGACCTAATCTCCAGTATAGCCAAACAGACGAATTTATTGGCGCTTAATGCAGCTATTGAGGCAGCCAGAGCCGGTCAGGCCGGTCAGGGCTTTAGTGTTGTTGCTGATGAGATCAGGATGCTTGCTGAACAGTCTTCAACTGCAACAAAGAAAATTGCTTATTTAATCGGAAACATCCAGGATAGTGTAAATAGTGCGGTTGATGTGATGGGACACAATGAGGGATTAGTCGCTGAGAGTGTCACGGCGATCAAAGATACTGATATTGTCTTTAGTGAGATCGAGAAGGTTTCTACAGTATTACGTAATTCAATTACAGTGGTCGTCGACGGATTAAAGGAAATGACGATCGAAAGTCAATATGTAAAAGAGGCGATAAAAGATATCTCAACGATTAGCAAAGAGTTTGCCAGTAATTCGGAAGAGATAGCTGCTTCCAGTGAAGAACAGATTGCTTCGACAGAAGAAATAGTGTGTGCTGCCGAAAGGCTTAAGGACATGTCTGAAGTACTGATGGACAATGTCAATAAATTTAACCTATAACCCGGAAAAAAGTTTTTTAGATCTTTACGGAGTCTCGGAAGTTGATGCAGAGATTCCGTAAATGGTCTTTATAGTCTAAGATATCTCCGGCTACAAGCTAAAGTGTTCCATATTGCTTTAGCTTTTTTATTTTTATAATGAATTGATTTTTTGTTAAATAATAATATAGAATATATGTAAAGATTTAAGTTATTATTCGGTGGGATGGTGGGCTAAGAAGGAGCAGTTAGAAGGAGGGTGAGGATATGGATATAACAGTAAATGATATTTTAGCTTTAAAAGGATTTGAAGGGGCTCAAATTGTTGCCGGAAAAGAAGGGTTATCCAATATTGTCGGAAATGCTACTTTGATGGAAGTTCCGGATATATTTCCCTACGTAGATGTTAATAGTCTATTGATCACTACCCTTTATCCAATCTATAATAATCAAGCGGCGATTAATCAACTTATTCCTAAACTGGCAGACATAAATCTGGCCGGGATCTGTATAAAACCACTTAGATATATTAAAGAGATCCCGCCAACAATGCTCAGACAGGCCGACAAGTTAAATTTTCCAATTATTGAGCTACCCCCGGATGCTAATTTATCCAGTTTAGTAACCGATATTCTGGAATTATCTTTAAATAACTATATCAATATATTAAAATTCAGAAATTATGTACATGAACACCTCATGACTTTATTTTTAAAGGGAGAAGATATTGATTCCTTAGTCTGCAATTTAGCCGAAATAGTAAAATATCCGATTATTTTGCTAGATAATAGTCTTAATATTATCTGTAAGTCGCAAGACTTAGCAAAACAGGAAGTATCAATTGAATCTCCATATTATATTGATGAGCCAGATGTTTTTAGTGTTAAGGTGGGAGCTATCAAGTATGGACAAGAATCTTATATTAAGTGTTCAATCAATGCCGGCCAAACAAAATTTGGCTATATTGTTCTATTAAAAGGAGATACTAATAATAAAAGCTTAATTATTGCTGTAGAACAAGCTTCTTTGTTAATAGCTTCTGCTTTTTACAAGAATTATGCTGTCCTGGAGAAAGAAAGGACTTTTCAGGATGCGTTTATTCGAAACATTTTACAAGGAAAAATGTCTTCCCAGATCGAGGCGATTAATAAAGCCCGGGTCTTTGGCTGGAATATGCAGTTTCCCCAGGTAATCCTGGTGATAAAGGTATTACTAGCCGGAGAAAAGAAGGAGAAAAAACTAACGGAATTATATAAATATATTTTAGATTCAAGGCTAATCGAAAAGAGTCTAAAAGATAAAATGATATTAATAAATGACAATAAGTTTAAAATTATATATTTGGATGATGCCCTTGTCCTCTTTATAAATGTCAGTGCTGATCATATTAAAAAAAGTACGATTGAAGTTGGAAAACTAATCGTGGCCAAGCTGAAGGATAAAGTTAATGTAGGGATTGGAATTTCTAATTTAGTCAGTAATATTGATCGCTTCCCTTCCGCTTATCAAGAAGCACATAATAGTTTAATCGTTGGTTCAACTTTAAATATAGCTCCCTTTGTCTGTCATTATGATGATTATAAAGTTTTTAATATAATTAAAGAAGTGAAAGACCAAGCCGTTTTAACTAAATATGTAGAAGAAAAATTAGGGAAAATTATTGAATATGATCAAACAACAAGTATGGAACTGATGGAAACGCTTAGAGTCTTACTAGAAGAGAACTTTAATGCGATCAAAGCAGCCAAAAGATTATTTATCCATTATAATACATTAAGGTATAGAATTAAAAAACTCAAACAATTAGGGATTGATATCGAAGATGGATTTGAAATCGGGGAGATCGTATTAGCATATAATATTCATCTATGGCTGATCGCCAATACAGATTAATCATATAAATTTGTTACAAGTAAAATGATTTTAGAACCATTATAATTGTTGATTATTAACAAGTTTAGTGGTTTTTTTTGTCTAGTTATGACGATGAAGTAATATAAAAGGTATGTTATACTTAAGTCAAAAGAATATTTATTCAAAATTTTAAATTGAGTATCTTTTATATAGAAAGGTGTCCTTTAAAGCATTACAAAGGGGGGAGGGGTTAATACAAATGAGTGAGATAAATGTCTTTAAAATTCCTATGTCGGCACCTGATGATGTACTTGGCTTAAAAGAATTAATTGAGAAGGGCGAGATTATCCCGGAGGAAATCATAGCTATTCTGGGAAAGACAGAAGGTAACGGTTGTGTAAATGATTTTACTAGAGGCTTTTGTACATCCGCATTCAGGGGTTTTTTAGCAAAAGCACTCGGTAAAACCGAAGATGAGGTTGAAAAAGAGATTGCATTTGTTATGTCCGGCGGAACTGAGGGGGTTATGACTCCACATGCTACTATTTTTACTAAGCGGGAAATAAACAGCGGGAAAAAATCAGGAAAAGATAAGTCTTTAATAGTTAGTGTTGGGTTTACTCGCGACTTTTTACCCGAGGAAATAGGTACGTTAATTATGGTCAAAGAAGTAGAAAAAGTAATGCTTCAACTTATGGAGTCAGCCGGGATTGAGCAAAAGGAGGATGTTCATTTTGTCCAGATAAAATGCCCTTTATTAACTTCGGATAGAATTCTGGAGGCGAAAGCAAGAGGAAAAACAGTTGTTGTTGAAGATACTTATAAATCAATGGGATACTCACGGGGTGCTTCTGCCCTTGGAGTAGCGGTGGCTTTAAATGAGGTTGATCAAGTCAAGGTGACCGAAGGATCAATTTTAAAGGATTGGTCACTGTATTCAGAAGTTGCTTCTACTTCGGCTGGGGTTGAGCTAATGAATTGTGAGATTATATTGATGGGGAATTCACAACAGTCGGTTAGCAACTATCGCATCGGCCACAGTATAATGAAGGATGCGATCGACCTGGAAGGGGTTATTGAGGCAATAAAAAATAGTGGGCTTGCTCTAGATCAATTACCAACAGCAGAAGATAAAAAGCGCATAGTCAATGTATTTGCTAAAGCAGAAGCATCACCAGACGGCTATGTTAGAAACAGAAGAACTACCATGTTGACTGATTCGGATATAAATCATACTCGTCATGCTAGAGCAGTGGTTAATGGTGTGCTAGCTTCAATTGTTGGAGATCCGATGGTTTATGTATCTGGTGGGGCAGAACATCAGGGTCCGGCCGGTGGAGGGCCAGTCGCCGTAATTATCCAAAAATAGTCTTTTGTCTTCGGACAATTCGGAAAATTTAAAAGATATGCCGGAAATCATTGAAGGAGGGGAAAGATGTTATTAGTTAATATTTTACCATTAATACTTATTCTGGTTTTATTATTTAAAAGGAAGCATATGCTATTTGCGGGATTATGCGGAGGGGCTTTAGCGATAATTATTGGCAGAATCAGCATTGGCTCGGTAAGCGGTATCTTCATAAAAGGAGTATCCAGTATGTTAGGAATCACAGTGCCGATTCTCTATGCCGCTACAGCAGCAATGGTTGCCAGGGGCGGGAGTATTCAATCATTGGTCGAATTAGCTAAGCGGGGCTTAAAGGGTAAAATAAGTATTTTAGCCGGAATTATGGTATTGATTCAGGCCTTTGCCACTTACATGGCGGGAATGGGAGCCGGCAATACAATGGTAACAGCACCATTAATCGCCACCGCTTTTGGGGCCATTCCGGAGATAATTGCAGCAATGGCAATTGCTACAGCTGTCGGCTTTACAACATCACCGGCTTCAACGGAAACAGCCTTAGCGGCAGAAAGCGCAGGTAGGGAAATAATTGCCCATGCCGCGGCAATGAGACCACTTACAATTGTATTTTTTCTGTTAGCAGCCGGACTGGCAATATATGGAGTTTATAAAAGAGGTGCACTAACGGTTAACAAAAAAGCGGTAGTAAAAGAAGAACAAGAGAAGACTTCATTGCTGTGGAAAAAAGCTATACCTGCTTTGGCCTTACTGATCATGGTGATAGCAGGGAGCCGAATTAATTCATTAATCGGAATCACCATATTTACACCGGTGACTGCGGTGATATTTACCAGTATTTTAACGGTTATTTTTACACCGTTAAATACTAATGATACTTCCGAAGCATTGGTAGATGGTTCAAAGTTTATCTTAACTACTTTATTTTCTGTCGGGATCTTTCTTGGGTTTATTAACATAATCGCCGAGCTGGGGACATTTGAACAATTGGCGGCAATCGCCGGAAATGCCCCGCAAACAATTATAGTACCGGTGGCCATGATCATTGCTTTCTTAATTGCTATTCCGGCCGGGGCATTCTGTGCCGGGGTGTTGACCTTAGTCTTGCCGACTCTGGCAGTATTAGGATTGCCGTCGGAAGCGATGGGACTGGTAGCGATAGCTGCCGGCTTGGGAACACAGGTCAGTCCCGTTCAAATAAATGTGGCTGCTTTAGCTAAAGGTTTTGAACTGGAAATAATTGATGTTATAAAAGGCAATGTCAAATATATTTTAGGGTCATTAGTTTTATTAATCTTGATAAGTATTGTGATCATATAAAGAGGCCGGAATGCTCAGTCGATTATTAATACGCTCTCTTATGCGGATTGAAAGGGATGCAATATGATGAAAGATAAAGCCAATAGAATTGATATTATTTATGGCATTGAAGATAAACCCGGCTTATTAAAGGGAATACCGATCGCCTTTCAACATGTCTTAGCCATGTTTGCAGCTAATATAACAGTACCAATTTTGCTATCTTCGATCTTAGCGTTGTCGGCTAGTGAAACTACTTTTTTGATTCAATGTGCTTTACTAACGGCGGGGATAACTACGCTCATTCAGGTAACAAAGTACAAAGGAATTGGCTCCGGCTTGCCGATAGTTATGGGCACCAGCAATGCTTTTATCCCAACGATTTTGGTGATAGCTAGCAATTTCGGAATAGGGGCAGTTTTAGGAGCCAGTTTCATTGGGGGATTATTTGAAGTAGTATTAGGTAAGAATTTGCTTAGACTAAAAAAAATATTTACTCCTTTAATAGCAGGGATTGTAGTCTTAACAATAGGGATTACCCTGATCCCTGTGGGGATTAGACAGGCGGCTGGTGGAAAGACCGATATGGGGAATCTGACAAGCCTATTTATTTCAACAATGGTTTTGCTTACAATCATTTTATTTAATCAAAGCAAGAAGAAACTTTTTAAATCCTTATCGATTTTAATGGGCTTGATCGTTGGATATACAATATCCTTTTTCCTAGGAATAATTGATTTAAGTCCAATCCTGGAATCAAGTTGGGTTTCATTTCCTACGCCACTTCAGTATAAGTGGTCTTTCCAACCGGCAGCAATAATAGCGATGCTCTTTATGTATATTGCAACCGCGATTGAGACTATTGGTGATATTTCGGCAGTCACGATCGGTGCGGAAGGGAGAGCAGCTACTGAACAAGAAATGAGCGGGGGAGTAATTGCCGATGGCTTAGGAAGCAGTATTTCTGCTATCTTCAATGCATTCCCCAATACCTCCTATACGCAAAATATCGGGGTAGTAAATTTAACTGGTGTCTTTAGCAGGTATAGCGTAAAGATTGGCGGAATTATCCTGGTTACTTTAGCAATACTACCGAAATTTGGGGCATTAATAGCGATCATGCCCGAGCCGGTTTTGGGAGGGGCATCGATTGCGATGTTTTCGATGGTAGCTGTATCGGGGTTATCTTTATTAAAAGATATTAATTTAGATAGCAGGAATATTTTAATCATTGCTTTATCAATCGGGCTAGGGGTTGGTCTAAACTTAGTACCGGAGGCTACACAACAACTGCCGAGGGATCTACGGTTTTTCCTGACATCCGGGGTAGGCCCCGCTGCCTTAATAGCCATAATTCTAAACCTGTTGATCCCGGAAAACAAGTAAAAATCTGGTGTTAGAGAGGGAGCTATAATGAATAGTCAAGCAGAAAGAAGCAAAAGGGCTGTTTGTTTTGCTCTTTCTTTAGATACCGGCTTTAATTCATTCCTAAACAGCATAAAAAAAGAAGCGGTGATGATCGGCCAGGTTCATAGTGTATTTAAAAGGGTTGTTAATTTTCAAGACCACAATCAGCAAATATATAGCATATTGCAAAGGGATATTGATAATCAACCATACTCGATCAGAGTAGATCAATCAGGATTTGATAACTTTTTGGAGTTGCCGATAAGTGTTGGTCAAGCGGTAATTATTAAAAATGGCTCTTTAGAAATTAAAGGGGCCTTTATAATAAAGTTTGAGCAGAGAGAATTATGGGAACCGGAAAAACTTAAAATATACCCTGATCAAACCACTGTCTCTCTATTCAAGAAAAATATTAAAATATATAATAAGTGCTTATTGCTCAGTGGGGTTAATGGGGGAGGAAAGTATTATTATCTAAGGAATCATGGTCATTTAAAGCGGTTGTCCACACCATCACACCTAGAAAAAGAACTTGATCGGCGGATTGGCAGTTTTTTATTCAAGCTCAATAATCAGGCGAAAGGGTTAAAAGATAGCATATTATCAATAATCGGTCTTGGTAATGGACTTACCCCCGCCGGGGATGATTTTATAAGCGGATTTATATCAGTCTTAAATCTTATTCAGGAACCAAAAGTCAGCTTGACTTTGCAGCAAATAAAAGAGATTTTAAAAAATAACGACTTATCGACAACTGAGCTTAGTTTAACAATGATCAGGGCCAGTCTTGAAGGGAGAATAAGTGAAAACCTAAAGGATTTGATCGGTGGACTGGTTGATAGTGAAGATTTGCACCTGGTTCATAAAATTAAGCAGGTCTTTTCGATGGGCTTCTCATCAGGGACTGACTTATCGATCGGAGTAGTTATCGGGTTAATGTATGGTTTAGATATTTTGGGTAAATGGAGGCAGATAGATGTTATCAAAAACTATTATCAAAAAAAATGAGTATTATGATTCAGTCACTTTAATGTCTTTATCGAGCAAATTATCGGATATAGAAGGTGTAGAAGAAGCAGTAGTTGCGATGGCGACCAAAATGAATAAAGAACTCTTAGCCGCCACCGGGATGTTTACCGCGGGAGTTGAGCAATGTGGTGACAATGACCTTATTATTGCCATTAAAGCAATCTCCGGGGAACGATATGAGCAGGCCTTTAAGTTAGTTGAAGAGTTTCTTACTTCAACTACCAAACAGAAGAAGAGAAAAGAGCAAGTCCCGGCAACAATGACCTCGGCTCTAGAGACAATGCCGGAGGCAAATTTAGCAATAATATCAGTCCCGGGGGAATATGCAGCAAGGGAAGCCAGAACAGCTTTAGATAACGGTCTTCATGTGATGATCTTTAGTAATAATGTAACAATAGAACAAGAAAAGGCCCTGAAGGAGTATGGGCGAGAGAAGAATCTTTTAGTGATGGGACCAGATTGTGGTACAGCCGTAATTAATAACATTGGGCTATGTTTTGCTAATAAGGTTAAAAAAGGGAATATTGGTTTGGTTAGTGCATCAGGAACCGGCTTACAGGAAGTAATGGTTTTAATTGATAAGTTCGGAGGGACCATTTCTCAAGCAATTGGAACCGGGGGTCGCGATCTCCGGGAAGAGATTGGCGGTATCATGATGATCCAAGGGTTAAAGGCCCTTTGGCAAGATGATCTTACAGAAGTTATTGTATTAATATCAAAGCCGCCGGCTAAAAGTGTTGAAGTAGCGATTTTAAGTATTTTAAAGGACATAAAAAAACCAGTGGTAGTATGTTTTATAAATGGAAATCCGGTTGAAACGGAAAAAGTGGGGGCAGTCTTTGCCGATAGTTTAGAAGCTGCCGCCAAAAAAGCAGTCAAGTTAGCCGGAATAAAAGAACAGGTTGCTAGTAATAAAGAAGAATTAGCTCAGATTATCGTTGCAGCGAAAAAAAGATTGAACAAAGAGCAAAGATTTTTGCGGGGTCTTTTCTGCGGGGGGACATTATGTGCAGAGGCTTTATATATATTAAGAAAGCATCTTGCCGGAGTAAAAAGCAATGTAGCGGAAAAAGGCGAAGATAAAATTCTCGATCTAACAAAGGTGGAAGGCAATGTCCTACTGGATCTAGGTGACGATCAGTTTACATTAGGCAGACCTCATCCCATGATCGATCCTGTCGTCAGACTGGAAAGAATTGCAAGGGAAGCAAACGATCAAAGTGTCGGAGTTATCTTGCTTGACTTTGAACTGGGATTTGGTTCACACCAAGATCCGGTGGGAATAACGATTCCGGCGATTATAAAGGCTAAAGAAAATGCCGCTCAAGCAGGTAGGCATATAATATTTATCGGATATATCTGTGGTACAAAACAAGATCGGCAAAACTATGACGAACAAAAAGCAAAGCTTAAAGCAGCAGGAGTAATAGTCGCTGCTAGCAATATAGAAGCTGCCAAGATAGCTGCTAAAATACTTTCTTAATTGGGGGAAACAAATGAACAAGATCAGCCGGTTATTTTCAAGTGAATTAAAGGTTATTAATATTGGAATAGATAAGTTTCAAAAGGATTTAGCATCACAGGGTGTTGAAGTAATACAGTTAGACTGGAAGCCACCTGCTGGCGGAAATATGGAGTTAATCAGTGCGATCGATAAACTGCTCAACAACCCGTTAGTCCGCAAGGCTAATCAGGAAACGGTGAAGATAATTAAACAAGCACAACCGGTCTTAGTTGATATCGATAAAGCAATAAATGTAATTCCGGCTATGACTGACAAGACAATTCTTCATTCAGGCCCGCCGATAAAATGGGAAAATATGGCAGGTCCAATGCGTGGGGCGATCATAGGCGCTTTAATATATGAGGGAAAGGCTGCCAATGAAGAAGAAGCCAGTAAGCTGGCTTCGGCAGGGGAAATAGAGTTTGCACCCTGTCATCATTACAATGCCGTAGGTCCAATGGCCGGCATTATTTCACCGTCAATGCCGGTATTTGTTGTTCAGAATAAAACAGCGGGAAATCTGGCCTATTGTACTATTAATGAAGGTCTTGGTAAAGTATTAAGGTATGGTGCCTTTAACGAAGAGGTTATTAAGCGGCTTAAATGGATTGAACAGGAATTTGCGCCGGTTCTTAAAAAAGCGCTTAAAGCAACAGCCGGAATAGACCTTAAGTCAATAATAGCCCAGGCGATCCAGATGGGAGATGAGTGTCACAATAGAAATAGAGCGGCCACCGGTTTGTTTTTTAAAGAAATTTCTTTGTTAATCCTGGAAGCAGAGGTAGATATAGCAGTAACAAAGCGGGTACTTCAATTTATTAAGGAAAATGACCATTTCTTTTTGAACCTTTCAATGTCGGCATGTAAGGCTTCATTAGATGCCGGCCACGGAGTGAAAGGCTCAACTGTTGTTACGGCGATGGCCAGAAATGGGGTTGAATTTGGTATTAAAGTAAGTGGGCTGGGAGAAAAGGAATGGTTCTTAGGGCCAGCTAACATGGTCAAAGGTTTAATCTTTCCAGGATTTACGGGAGATGATGCAAGTTATGATATTGGGGATAGTGCCATAACCGAGACGATCGGGATCGGGGGTTTTGCGATGGGAGGGGCACCGGCCATCGTTCAATTTGTTGGAGGAAGCGTAGAAGATGCACTAAATTATAGTCGACAAATGTATGAAATTACCGAAAGCGAAAACACGAATTATTCAATACCTAGCCTGGATTTTAGAGGAACAGCTATCGGCATTGATGTGGTCAAAGTTATTCACACCGGTATACTCCCGATAATTAATACTGGAATAGCCCATAAAAAAGCCGGGATCGGTCAAATTGGAGCAGGACTGGTTCATCCCCCCAAAGAGTGTTTTGAAAAAGCATTAATTGCCTTAGCCCAAAAGATCGAATAGTAAAAGTTATGCAAAAAGTATGTTTGAATAGCCTAGTAGTAATGGCATGATCGGAAAAACAGGCTGAAAAGTCTGTTTTTTTAATGGTTGTATATAGTAAAATATGTTATAGTAAGAATATACAAATATATTAACTTATTCTGCCGGTATATTTTTAGCAAAGGAGAGGAGTAGTTGATATAATTATGAAATTCAAATTTGTGATTTTTTTGCTAACAATTCTTTGTTTGCTTACCCTAAATCATGATATATCTTATTCAAAACATAACACAGAACCATATATTATTCCCATAGAGTTAACAAATAGAGATAGATTCCTTTTGCGATGCGTGGGGGCCTTTGAAGTATTTGCTTTTGATATTAAAAATATTCATATGGAAAGTGTTGCCGGTTTCAAATTATGGGTTGATTTATATCAAGATGGCGAGAAAAAGGATACTATATATGAGTTTTTTAAGACCGGACTAAAAGTGAATCAGGAAACTATTATGAGCGATAAAGTAGACACAAAGCTCGTTTTTTCAATAATTGGCGAGTATAACGAAAATAAAAGGGACTTGCTTTATTTTAGAACCGGTTTTTGGAATACTGTGAGCATGACAAAAAAATCTCTCCCTTTAGATATTTTAATGTACGATTGGAATGGGTCTAAAGAAAAACAGCATATTAAAAATAATGTACCGATTAATTTAGGGTCTTTAACCAGATTTAATAAAACCTATCAAGTTCATGTATTATTTTGGTTAGACTAGAAAATGTCAAGAGAAAGGGAGATAAGTTGTTATGGATAAAGAAACGGAGGACAATTTGCAAGATTATAAGATAAAAATCGTTAAAGATACAAACAAGAAAAGTGATATTTGTGATATGATATTACGCAATCTACCTGAATGGTTTGGTGTCGAAGCAGCGATCAAAGAATATGTTAACGGGGTAAAAGAGAAGACTTTTATAGCAGCTTATATCGGTAATAAACCAATT
The DNA here is from genome assembly GCA_022360715.1 of Halanaerobiales bacterium. Taxonomy (GTDB): domain Bacteria; phylum Bacillota; class Halanaerobiia; order Halanaerobiales; family DTU029; genus JAKSCG01. Next base: position 16,146 of record JAKSCG010000072.1, on the reverse strand, counting down.
GGATTTTTGTCAATTAAAGAACCCAATAAATATACCAGTCAAATCTATGTGCTCGGTATATTAAAAGAATTTCATCGAAAAGGAATCGGAAAAAGATTGGTAAAGAAAGCCATTGATTTATTAAATAAAGATAAGAAGTTTTTAACGGTAAAAACTCTAGGCGAATCTCATCCCGATGAAAACTATCAACTAACTAGGAAATTTTATGAAAATATCGGATTTTATCCTTTAGAAGAAATTATTGAAATATGGGGCAAAGAAAATCCTTGTTTATTTATGGTTAAAGTACTAAATTAAAGGATAAGGGTTAAAGCGGGGAGGAGCGGACCAAATGTTGCGGGTTATTAATAATAAGGATGTGGTTTTTAATCAAGCCTTCCGCGAATGTGAAGTTGAGTATAACTTAATATATAGAATATTGGAAGATGAAAAGGCCTTTGTCATCCAATCACAGGATCATAATTTTATAGCAGCTCAAAATGAAGGCAAGGCGATGTGGATCTGGATAAATCCTGCTCTTAACAGTGAGATAGTTCATCAGTACTTAAATGAGTTTTATGACTTAATCAAAGGAAGAGATATACCGGGTGTGACCGGATATAAAGAAATCGTTGCCAAAGTTGCTAAAAAAATAGCGCATGATAGAAAAAGTGATTATAAGTTGGCAATGGGTTTAATTGCATATTCCTGTCCGGAAGTCACCTGGAAAAAGTCTGATAGTTATCAAATGATCCAGAGTAAATTAACGTTACATTTAGAGATAATAAGCAATTTTTTAAAAGGATTTATCCAGGATGCATTTGGTGATGAGGTTACCGAAGAGAGTCAGAGCGAAGGAGCAAGGAAGTTAATCAAAACAGGTAATCTGTATTTGCTGGAAGCGGAAGGCAAAGTAGTAGCTATGGCCAATATAGCACACAAAACGAAAAGGTATGGCAGAATAAATGCCGTCTATACACCGGTGGAGCATAGAAATAAAGGATATGCAACTGCAATTGTAGCCAAGTTAAGCCGGAAGTTATTTGAGCAAGGGCTGATACCGATGCTGTATACAGATGACACAAATATTATCTCCAATCGGGTCTATACCAATATCGGGTTTTGTGAAAGGGGGAGAATAGAAGATATTAAAATTTTGGTGCAGCAGGATTGAAAGGAGGACAATGATTGCATTCTCGAAGTCATCAGTATTGACATAAACTACGTATAGCATTATAATAATATACGTAAGGAGTGATTATACTATGCAAAAAAAATTAACATTAAGTATTGATGAAGACCTAATAAAATTTGCTCACCATTTTTCCAAAGAAACAAATCAATCTATATCGAAAATAGTTGAAGAATATTTACTTCAGCTTAAGAAAGATAATAAGGAAAGTAATTTTAATTCACGTATTGAAAAATTATATGGTATTTTTGAAAACCGGCCTATTCCGGACAAAAAAGAATTAAGGAAAATGTTTCATGATCAAAGCAACTATAGATCTTAACATTGTTTTAGAATTTTTAAACAAACGGGAAAATCATATTCAAGCGGCTAAAATATTTGATCTTTGTTCCAGAAATGTTATTGAAGGGTATTTATGTGCTCATGAAATAACAACTCTAGCTTACTTTCTGATGAAAAATCATCATGATTCCTCGCAAGTTAAATATGTACTTGGAGAATTATTAGATTTATTTCATACTATTCCGATTACGGGAAATATCTTGAGAGAAGCGCTCAATTCAAAAATAAATGACTATGAGGATGCTGTTATAGAAATAAGCTCTATAAAAAGTGGGACAAACTATATTATTACAAGAAATTTAAGTGATTTTAAACATAGCAAGGTAAAGTCGATAAGTCCTGCTGAACTTTTAGCATTACAGAGTCTTAGGGGGTAAAGACAGCGGGAAATTGGTATAGAGGTGATTAAGCTGAGCCAGGCCTATGGGAGTAAATTTGCCAAGGTATATAATATGATGTGGGGGGCTTTTGCTACCAGTGTGGCACCAAGAATATGGGATTTTTACGAAAAGAGTAAATTAAGTTGCCCGGAGCGGACTGTTTTAGATTTGTGTTGTGGAACAGGCCATTTAGCTTGCTTCTTTCTGGATAAAGGATATTATGTTATCGGATTGGATTTATCAGCAGATATGTTAAACTATGCCCGTAAAAATGCCGAAAAATACATAAAACAAGGAAAAGCTAAATTTGTCCAGGCTAATGCCAGTCAATTTGGCTTAGCGCAAAAGGTAGGATTAGTTGTCTCTACCTATGATGCCCTTAATCATTTAAACAATATTGCCGAACTAAAGGGGTGTTTTAAATCAGTATATAAAGTACTACAGAATCAGGGTTATTTTATTTTTGATTTGAACACACAATTGGGCTTAAAAAATAATTGGAATGCGATTAACTATATTGATACTGAGCAAATAATTTTTTTTAATCGAGGTATTTATGATTATGAAAACAAAAAAGCAGTTACAAACATTACTGGATTTATTGAAAAAGAAAAGGGGTTATATGAGAGATTTGATGAAATAGTATATAATACTGCCTTTGATTTAGCAGAAGTAAGAGAGATATTGCGGCAAATAGGCTGGCAAGAAGTATATTTTGCCAAGTCAACAGATTTGAGTACACCGCTTGCCAAGCCTGAAGAAGAAGGCCGTGTTTTTATCGTAGCTAAGAAAGAATAGCAGGTGAAAATTATATGGATAATAAATTAATGTGCCCCTGTGGTCTGACTTGTTGTGATTGTTTATTTTATAAGCATGAGCTTTATGAAACTGCCCAAAAGTTGCGAGAGCTAATCAAGATTAATGATTTTGATTTTTTTCTGAATATCTGTAGCAATAAAAAGAATTGGCAAGCAATGGCCGAAGGGATCAATCTAAAGGAAGGCGAGGCCTGGGAGGAAGTAGGCCAATATTTTGAGCTATTCCAAGAAATGCCGCTATTTATCAATATTTTGGAAGCGATAATAAAAATACAATGTAAAAATACCTGTCAAGAAACAGGGGGGTGTTCTGTGGCCGGTAGGACCCATCAATGTAATATAGCAAGATGTGTCAAAGTGAAAGGATATGATGGTTGCTGGCAATGTGAGCACTTTAAAGACTGTGCTCATTTGAACTTTGTTAAGAATAACTATGGATATATTATTGAAGAAAACTTAACAATAGCCAAAGAAAAGGGGATTGAAGCAGTAAAATCCCGTGGTAATAGATATTATGCCTGGCAGCGGGAGAAAAAACGGAGAACCTAAAGTCGGCTTTTATTATGATAAACTGAACTTTTATATTGTCGCACTTTTTTACCAAAAAAGTGTTGACTTTGGGTTGAAGTTGTTATATACTTAGTTACACAAGTAGTTAACCGAATAACAAATAAAGCAGACAGATTGAGGTTAGCTTTAAATCCGGTCAAGGTTAAAAAACTTAATTCCAAAAGGGGGTAAAATAATGAAAAAGGCATTATTATTAATGATGATTAGTCTGCTTTGCATTGCATTTTTAACAGCAAGCGGACTCGCCGAATCCCGGAAATATATTCACCCGGCTCCTGTCTTTTCTTTTGAATATCCAACTAACTATCAAGCAGGAACTTTACAGAGTGCTACTGAAGTTGCCCGGTTTTTCTCGCCTAACCTTTACAAATTACCGGTGATTGTGGCCCATGTTTCTGAGCAGAAAGAAGATTTCAAACCAACCGATCCGGTCCAAGAATTCGTCGAAAGAATGAAAACGACAATACCCGGTACCGCTGATTTTAAAATTATTGAAGAAAAAGAGGTTAAGCTAAACGATGGAAGTACCGGTTATCTCTTTAAAATCAACTGGAAATGGGTTGATGGTATTACCGCAATGGAGACTATTTTATTAAGTGGAGTTAAAGCAGATCAGGTGATTACATTAACCGGAACGGCTTTTAGCAATCAGAAACACTCAGCGGAAGTTTTAGCGATTTGTATGACCTTGAATTTAAAACAGGTGGAAAATAGAAATGAAACCGGAATTTGATCAAAATAAATCGATCTATTTACAGATAGCTGAGGGGATCGAAGATAATATTCTCAAGAAAGTTATTGAAGAAGAGGGGCAGGTACCCTCAACCAATCAGTTGGCCGCATTGTACCGCATTAATCCGGCCACTGCCGCCAAGGGAATCAACTTATTGGTCAATGAGGGAATTATCTACAAAAAAAGAGGGATTGGTATGTTTGTAACCCCGGGAGCAGTCGAAAAAATTAAAAGTAAAAGAAAAAAAGGATTTTATCAAAAGTTTATTGTCCCTTTAAGGGATGAGGCCGCTAATTTAGGTATTTCGGAAGACGAAATTACCGATATGATAAAAAAAGCGAAGGAGAAATAAAGATGCAACGATCATCTTGTGTTTTGCAGACAAAAGAAATTTGTAAATCCTATGGTCCTATTACTGCGCTTAATAACGTTAACCTGTGCCTGGCGGAGAAAAAGATCTATGGACTGTTTGGTCGTAATGGTGCCGGAAAAACAACTTTGCTCGATATCATCTCATCTCGTATTTTTGCTGATCAGGGTACTGTTACCTGTTTCGGGGAAGATATTGTTAAAGATCCGGAGAGCATTACCGGAAACTGTTGTTATATGCCGGAGAAACATTTTTTTCCGGCACGGTTAAAGGTTAAAAAACTATTGTCGATTGGCAAGATGTTTTTCCCCAACTACAACCAGGATTATGCCGAAAGATTGTGCCGGAATTTCCAATTAAATATTGAGCAGCGCTATGAACACTTATCAAGGGGTTATCAATCAATTTTTCGGATCGTTCTCGGGCTGGCTGCCAGAGCGCCGATCACTATTTTTGATGAACCGGTTCTCGGTTTGGATGCGGTGGCCAGGGATAAATTCTATTTGGAATTGATTGAAGAATTTTCCCGACATCCGCGGCTGTTTATTATCTCGACTCACTTGATCGATGAGTCGGCCGAACTGTTTAATGAAGCAATTATTATTAAAAACGGAAAAATTATTCGGCAGGCCTCAGTGGAAGAGTTACTGAGCAACACATTTTATGTTTCCGGGAAGTCTGCCCAGGTAGACCAATTCTTAAAAGAACGAGTGGTGCTGGACTGTCAGATGGTCAATGACTTAAAGATAGCAGTTGTTGAGGGGGATTTAAATGCCGAAAAAGAATTGCCCGGTTTGAGTTTTTCTCCCTTAACTATTCAAAAGCTGTTTATTCATCTGACTAATGACCAAACCGAACAGGAGAAGAAGCGATGAACAATATTATATGGAGTATAAAGTACAAAATGGGTTATCAATTGAAATGGGCCGCCTGGTCACTGCTGTCTTATGTGTTAATTATGTTTTTGCTTTATTACGGATTGGTCAAATTTTCGCTAATCAATACTGGCAGCGGGAGTTTTTCTTATCGTCTTTTTGTATTTGTAATCGTTAATTTTGCCTGGACGATGCGATTTAGAGAGGATTTTAATTTCTTGTTGACCCTTAGTAATACCCGTAGTGATATTTTTAAGGCACTAACAGGGGTGGCTTTTATCTTCAGTGCCGTCTTTAGTATATTAATTGTCCTGGAACACCTGATAGTTGATCGGTTAAATCTTATCTTTCAATTCGATAATATTAATGATCCTTTTCATTTCTTGGCTCCATATGCGACTGATCACCTTTTCTGGCAATTTGCCTTTTTCTTGATGCTGAGTTGTTGTGTATCGCTCGTTGGCCTGCTGCTCGGCTCATTGTTCTATCGTTGGGGAAAAAGATTTACTTTATTTTTCTGGTTATTTGTTGCTGCTATTCCGACCGTATTTTTGCCGCTATTGGCCTGGGTTTTATACCACCGTGGTCAGTTAATTCAAACGATTACTGCCCTCGGGAATTTCCTCAGGAATTTTAGTTTGCCGGTTAGCGCGGGCTTTTTACTGCTATTAACCATTGTTTTTTATCTGGCCGCTGTTCTAAATATCCGGAAACTACCCCAGCAATAACTATTGTTGGGGTAGTTTCTAAAAAGCAGGCTTTTCCCAAAACTAAAATAAATCGTATCGGGGGTTATTAAATGACTGAGCAAACAGAACTAATCAATGGAAATAGGATTATATTTATGGATAACTTAAGGACATTGATAATCTTTTTGGTGGTTTTAGTCCATGCCGGCTTCGTCTATAATGGTGTTTTATCCCAGGTATGGATTGTTAATGACTCTGCCTATAATACTTTGTCGTTTATTATATTTATGATCATCGATATTTTCATGATGCCAACCCTGTTTTTTATTTCAGGGTATCTCGTCCCTTTATCTCTTGAACGCAATCAGGGTTTGAAATTTATTAAATCCAAATTTAAAAGACTATATCTTCCATGGGTTTTTGCTGTTTTAACTTTAATTCCGCTCTATAAATTAATATTTTTGTATTCACGTAATCTCCCGCAAGAAAAGCTGCTGACCTATTTTCACTTTAATCAAGGCTTTGTTAGTCAAAACTGGCTCTGGTTTCTACCGGTTCTGTTTTTGTTTAATGTATTATACTTTCTGTTCGCCCAAGTTAAACCGATTAAGTTTTCCATTGCTTTTCCATGGGCTGTTTTTACCGCCTTTTGGATTGGTGTTGCTTATACCTTTATTATGGGGGCGTTAAAATTAGAGGGCTGGACCTTAACACCACTGTTAGATTTCCAGAATGAACGACTTTTAATCTATTTGATGATATTTTTACTGGGAGCACTAGGTTATCAACAGAAAATATTTGTCGCAGAACCGAAAAATAAGAAGTTATACTATCTGATCAGTTGTGTGGTTTGGCTACCTGTAATAACCTACATTTTCTTTAGCCTGAATTTATTATTCAATCCCGGCAGCTATATTACTTCCCGAATCGGTGATGAAGTTTTAGTTTATTTTTGTCGCAATCTTTCCATGCTGGGCTTGCTTTATGTGCTAATTAATACTTTCCGCTATTATTTGAATCGGAGAGGAAGATTCCTGATTCAATTAAATAAGAACTCTTATGGAGTCTATATCATTCATATGATTGTGATGGGTTGGATCGCAATGGCAATGCTTAATACAACAATTCACTCAACAATAAAGTACCTTGCTTTGACCTTATTAACTTTTGTCATAAGCAATTTGCTTACTTTTATTTTTAGAAAAGTAAAAGAAAGTTTTCATCAATAAAAGATTGGCCTTGCAGTATTAAACATAAAATGCAAGGCATAGTTGTTGCATTTAAGGTATATTGAAAATGAAAGGAGGGTCTGCATGGATTGGCTAAATAGATTGAACCGTGCACTTGATTATATTGAGGAAAACCTAGCGGGAGAAATTGATAAACACAATATAGCAAAACTTGCATGTTGTTCAGAGTTTCATTTTTATCGTCTGTTTTCTCTTATATCAGGGATTTCATTAGGTGAATACATTAGACACAGACGGTTGACGAAGGCCGCATTCGAGGTTCAAACCAGTAATATTAAAGTTATCGACCTTGCTCTGAAATACGGTTACGAATCACCAGAAGCATTTACTCGTGCATTTCAAAAAGTACATGGTGTCACACCTACATCAGCGCGCAATGAAGGTGTTTCACTAAAAGCCTATCCGAGGATTGCCTTTCAAATTTCAATAAAAGGAGATGTAGCGATGGATTATCGAATTGAGAGTAAGGAAAGTTTTACAGTTTATGGAATTGAAGAAATTTTTACTAGTGAAAATGGTGAAAATTTTAAAGAAATACCAATGTTTTGGGAGCAAGTAATTAATGATGGAAGATACGAGAGATTGGCAAAGTCTGGAAGCGCCGATCTGATTAAAGGAATATGTCCGGTTAATGCGCTTTGTGATTATAGAAAAACAGGGGGTAGTACATTTCCTTATATGCTTTTTACATTTTTAACCGAGAAATGTAATACTGACGGTTACAAAATTGTTGAAGTGCCGGCTGCTACATGGGCAATATTTAAATCAAAGGAGTATTTACAGGAAGAAACATCAACTGTTATTCAAGACTTAATTAAGCGTGTCTATACTGAATGGCTTCCCACTGCCAATTATGAAAAAGCAGATGGATATGAACTGGAAATGTATTATGAAAACTTAAAGACAGGTAAACATTACTGTGAAACATGGATTAGAGTTGTAGAAAAATAAATCTTCTACACATAGCTAACTGAATCAGGGGTGTTCTAGCTAGAACACCCCTGTAACGCTTTTGACGTCAGGAATCGATACAGCAATCAAAGATGAACATCAGGCTTACATTATTGTATATCATGGTAGTGTATTTGATAGAGGAAAGACTAATAGTCAAAGTTATTTGAGTTTTAGAGCTGTTCTTCTTCATATTTTAATATATCGCCGGGTTGACAGTCTAAAACCCTACATATTACTTCTAAAGTGGATAATCTGATTGCCTTAGCTTTATTATTTTTAAGGATTGATAAGTTAGAGTTGGTGATTCCTACTTTTTCAGACAGTTCTTTAAGGGATATTTTACGTTTAGCCATCATCACATCTAAATTTACTATTATTGGCATTTTGTTCCCCTCTGTTAAATAGTTAACTTATTTTCTTCATGAATTTGATAACCAATTTTAAATATTTCTGCTAAAATTAATGAAAACACACCTAAAAGGAAAGGAATATATATCTCAATATTTGTATACAACCCACTGGAATCGTCAAAGATAGTAAATGTTCTTAAACCCTTAAAATATAAATCATTTACTAAAATAAAAATGCCTACTAACAAAGTACTAAATCCAATGTTGCGGAAACGATAAACATTTGAAATTGAAAATGGATTTTTACTTATAAGTGTACCAAGAATATTTCTTAACTGAAAAATAATAAATAATATACTAGAAGCAATAACTAGTACACCTATAGTTGCTATTATATTTAACATCCCCTTATATCTATAAATGGAAATAATCGAAGATATTATCAAAATTAAAAAAAATAACCATCCTATATACCAAAAAATACCCAGTATAATTTTTAGTATATGCGATATGGATTTTTCACCTAAATATTTCAATGTGATCTCCCCTTTTTCTAAACTAAAAATATTATATCATTATTGTTATTGATATTCAATAAAAAATTATTGCAAAACAATAAATTTCATATACAACCATTTGTGATGCTTTATAATGAAAGAAATATACTGAAGAAGCAAAATATTTAGTCGGAGCTGCAATTTCTCCCAAAGGGAATTTAAGTCAAAAGTTTAATCTGTTGAAAGTTAGTCAATGGAAAAGTTAAGGTAATTTGGAACATCAATTGAGACCTTCCGTATTATAATATAAAGTTTTACGCAAAATCATGTACAATAATTATTTTCATAACAAAGGGGGATAGTCATATGAAAATAGCAAAATTTGTCGATAAGCTATTGGTCCCCAGCATCCTTAAACCGAAGTGGCGAAAAAACAATTTAACATATTATGAAGTAAGGATGCAGCAGTTCAGACAAAAACTACACCGTGATCTTCCGGCTACTTTAGTCTGGGGCTTTGAAGGTGCTTACCCCGGGCCAACCATTGAAGCCATACGTAATCAATGGATCAAGGTTAAATGGCTTAACAATCTCCCGGCGGAACATTTACTACCGGTTGATACAACGATTCACGGGGCCGGACCGGATCAACCGCAGGTACGAACCGTGATCCACTTGCATGGAGGTGTGGTACCGCCGGAAAGTGATGGTTATCCGGAGGCATGGTTTACCAATAACTATCAAGAAGTCGGACCTTTTTTTACCAGAAAGGTCTATGATTACCCTAACCGGCAGCGACCGACTACCCTCTGGTATCATGCCCATGCCCTCGGTATTACCCGCTTGAATGTTTATGCCGGTTTAGCCGGGGCTTACATCATTCGTGATGCCAGAGAAGAGGCCCTTGATCTGCCCAAAGGGTGTTATGAACTGCCTCTATTAATTCAGGATAGGTCTTTTCAGCCGGATGGTTCCCTTTTTTATCCAAGTCAACCTGATCCGCCGGTGCCTGGTGTTGACCCGTCGGTAATTCCGGACTTTTTTGGGGAGACAATCCTGGTCAACGGGATAGTCTGGCCTTACCTTGAAGTCGAGCCAAGAAAATACCGCTTTCGGATCATTAACGGTTCTAATGCTCGCTTCTACCGGCTCAGTCTTTCCAGCGGACAGCCGTTTTATCAGATCGGAACGGATGGCGGATTACTGGAAAAACCGGTGGTAACTAAAGAGATATTACTTGCCCCGGCCGAACGGGCTGATCTGATCATCGATTTTTCACCGTATTGGCGGCAAAATATTCTGTTGACCAACGATGCGGTAGCACCATTTCCACGGGGAGAAGCAGTCGATCCCGATACGGTCGGACAGATTATGCAATTCAGGGTATCACTCCCTTTATCCAGTTATGACTTCAGTCAAATCCCCGCCCGGCTAAGCATCATTCACCGCTTGTCGGAAGCCGAAGCTAGCCGGGAAAGAAAGCTTACCCTGGTCCGGGAAAGCGATCAATATGGCCGCCCCTTTCTCCTGCTGGACGGGAAGATATGGGATGATCCGATCTCAGAGAACCCCCGGCTGGGCAGTATAGAAGTCTGGCAGTTAATTAACCTGGCCCTCTCGACCCATCCGATTCACCTCCATTTAGTCAATTTTCAGGTTTTAGACCGACAATCTTTTGACCTTGAATACTTCCGGCAAACCGGTCAAATTCTGCCTACCGGGCCAGTCAGGTTACCAGACCTTAATGAACGGGGATGGAAAGATACCGTGCGGGCCAATCCGGGGGAGGTTACCAGAATTATTAGCCGATTTGGCCCTTATACCGGGCTATATGTCTGGCACTGTCATATCCTGGAACACGAAGACCATGAAATGATGCGCCCCTATCAAGTACTTCGGCCGGTCAACCGGCCATAATTATTATTTCCAACTTAAAAGTTCAGTAATATGTATAAACAGATCAGTAATATGTATATTTCATTAACTTGCTAATTAGTGTATATTAGTAGTAAATCGGTATAATCCGTTGAAAGGAGATATTCATGCCCCCAAAGAAGACAGCACTAATTACAGGAGCATCAAGTGGTATTGGTAAAGAGTTAGCAAGGATTCATGCAGAGCAAGGCGGTGACCTTGTTATTGTTGCCAGACGTGAAGCTAAGCTGGATGCGCTTAAAACTGAATTGGAAAAAAAGTATAGGATTAAGGTGCTGGTTATTATTAAAGACCTCACCTTGCCCAGGGCCGCTTTGGAAATTTATCAAGAGGTTAAGCAAGCAGGTGGAGAAGTTAATTACCTGATCAATAACGCTGGTTTTGGTGGACGTGGTAAATTCCATCAGCGCGACTGGAAACAGGATTTAGCTATGCTCAACCTAAATGTTGTTGCTCTGACGGCCCTGACAAGGTTTTTCTTGCCTGATTTTGTCAAACGCAATGAAGGTAGAATCCTCAATGTTTCATCCACGGCGGGTTTGACGGCCGGCCCTTTACAAGCTGTTTATTATGCTACCAAAGCCTATGTAACATCATTCAGCAATGCCATTGCTGAGGAATTGCATGACACAAAGGTCACTGTGACGGCACTCTTGCCTGGTGCAACAGAAACAGAATTTGCCAGTACTTCCGGTATGGATAAAACCGGCTTATTTGACCATGCGTTCAGTGCAAGAACAGTAGCAAAAGATGGTTATAATGCCATGTTGGCCGGTAAGTTAAATATTATTTCAGGAGTTACGTTTACTCAGCGCATGATGATGGCAGCGATACCGCTAACTCCCAAGAAAATATTATTGAGACAGATTCGCCAAATGCAAGAGATAAAGCCTTAAGCATAGTGTATAAGCAAGCCATATTTGACCTCTGATCTCTTTAAACGTGTAAGGTATTGTTCAAAAACCATATAGAAATAAGGGCTATTATAGCCCTTATTTCTTTTTTTCACCTCTGCAGTTTCTCTTTTTCGCTTCTATTGGCTTATATGCCAGTATGTGGAAATATACGGTTAGACGTTGTCCATGTTTTTCAATTCATTTCTTTTATCTTCTGTATGAATGCTTTAGGATTAATAATATACCCTCCATTAAAAGAAGTGCCGGTTTCTTTTAAATATTTATAAATATCCTCTTCTTCAACATTCGGATTTGCTTGAAGTCCTAAAGCAATCACTCCTGCCAAATATGGAGCACCCCAACTTAATCCTCCTTTAGACCAAAATGTATAATCATTTTCTCCTTGAAAATCTGCTGTAGTTCTATTATCTATTGGAACATACAATAATTTTAGGAATTTTAAATATGGGTTATTACCTACAAAATAACAGATATTATAATTTTCAGGGTTGTTTCTGTCTTTATATAAATCGCAACCGATTCCACAAAAATCCTTATCCTCTTCATGAGAACAATGAACTACAATTATACCATTTGCTTCAGCTTCTTTTATTTTGGCCTTCCATGATGACAAATTATCAAAACTATCAATATACCCTATGGAAACACTTACAACTCTTATTCTTTCACTTAAAGGTTTATCCTTATTGTATTCAATAATCTGTTCTAATGCTAGAGTCCTCTGCTTATAATCTTGTTTCCAAGTTGGTTCAGCCCAATAATATAATGAAGCATTAGGAGCAACCCCACAACTCTTCCCAACTAATAAACTAGCTATTGCAGTTCCATGCATGTGAGGGTCTACTCCTTCACAATCTATTGTAGTATATTTTTCTAATCTATCTTTATACTCTTCATGTCCTAGTAATAAAGGTTGGTCAATAATTGCCACCTTTACACCTTTTCCAGTAAATCCTTGCTTATGTAAGTCTCTGATCTGTAAACCTGGATCTTTACCTATTTCAATTATTTGTTGAGGATTAAACTTTTCTGGTAATTTATCTTTTGGTGGCCATTGAGTATGTGTATCGAATGTTGCTGTTAATAATACTTCATATTTGTTTGACAAATCCATATCCCTTAAGGACTTTCCTTGCATCATTAACAAACCTTGTCTTAAATCAGCAAATTCACTAATTTCCTGTTTATCATTTATTATCGTTTTTGACTCGCTATCTTTTTGAGCGCTACTATTTTCTGCAACACAACTACTTATTAATAAACTTAATAAAAGTAGTATCACAACTAAAATATACGTTACTTTTTTCATTATAAATTCCCCCATTTTTCTTGGTTTTGTCAAAAAATTCTTAATCTATATAGTCAAATCCCTGTTATATTAGGGATTTGGCCCATAATACTTATAAGCGCCTTTGGGTATCCTGGTAATCCTAAGGGATGTTGTACAATATTACCTTAAAAAATCACAACCCCTAATCCTCCTCAATTCAACGGTGTAAAAACCTTTCCACCAATGTGTAAGTACTATACATCACATATTATTGTATCACTAATAACTCTTTCTGTCACGGGTTTTTGACAGTTGTATAGAATAAAAATCTCGCCTTGATGTAAGCTTATTTATATGTCAAATCTTCCATATTATTGTTGCGTATGACCTTTGGGAAGTTCTTCGAGAATCATCCAAAACCCCAAATCTTATTATATGGGTTTTTCATATTAGAGCACTTGACAATATGTAAAATTTAGAATAATATTTAGTTAAATAAACACTATATAAAGGTTAAATCAATATTTAACTTGCCATTAATAGGAGCGTTGAGTTATGGAAAAAAGTTATCAAGATAAAATTGAACTGCATACGGACACTATATTGGAACTCCTTTTTAGTATTCAAAGAATAGGTGTTAATAAGCTTTACTATAAACTAGCGAAGGAATATGGCATGGCTATTGATGAAGAAATTGATAACTGGGTAAATCAAGTACTTAATACCATCAATGAACCGATGAAGGAATTATTAGAGTTTTATTTTAACGATGATGGCTATTTTGGGTTAGGGCTAGCATTTATAGTAAATGAGTTACAGGTAGAGAAAACCTTTGAGAATTTTATTACATATATCCAAAAATTATCACCAGAAAAAATATGTAGTTATTTATTGCTGTTTGGTTGTGAAGATCAATTGAAAGAAGATTTTTTTAGCATCAAACAAGAGGAGAGACTATTTGATATTATTGAAGAATATTTTACAGTCTCTAGCACAGGAAAATGGCGAGTCTTTAAAATATTAAGTAAACCTGAGCTGGTAAAAAAAGAAGTATTATCATTATTGCGGTATTACTACCACACATTCTATCAGAAAAAGCAAGATGAAGTAGATCAATTTATTACCCAGTATATCATTGATCATCAAGACAATCTAAAACAATCATTTATTAATAGCGTTTTTCCTGTTTTAGCCAAAGGAATCGAAACAGATCTGTTCACCAATCAAAAGGCCCTTAGTATACACATCAGCTACTTTACCGAATGGGGAAGTTATTTTTATTTTGAGAAAGAATGTCTTGTTATTGGGTATAGATATCCGGAGATTGTTCAAATATGGGGTAGTGGAAATCAAGGATTACTTTCAAAACTCAGTATACTTAAGGTGTTAGCAGATGAAACCCGATTAAAGATATTATTACAAATGAATCAAGGGCCTAAATATCTGACTGAGCTCGCAGATACACTGGGATTCAGCACTCCTGCTGTAAAATATCATTTAGAAAAGTTCTTAACGGTAAGTTTGATCCAGATGGAAAAATCGGAAAATAAAATCTATTATACATTAAATAAAGTTAAATTCAAAGAGCTGATCTCTGAATTAAAGCATAGTTTTAGCATTAAATAATATATTTTATAAGCTAAGGGGGGTTTATTTGGTGTTGAATTGGAACAATCCTAAATTTACAAAACAGACAGTCCTTAAAGAAAGTCCCGCTCTAATTACTATTGATCATGTCACAATTTTTGATGGAACCGGTGTTGACGCTTATGAAAATGGAAGAATATTAATTAAAGACGGACAGTTTATTGCAGTGGGAAAAAAGGAAACGGTGGAGATTCCAGCGGAAAGCTATATTATTGACGGTACAGATATGACAGCTCTTCCGGGATTAATTGATGCACATATTCACCTATCATTTAACGGAGTCTTTGAAACCTATCCTATTTTTTTCGGAGAAGCTTTTCCGGAAAGACTTAGTAGAAATGCCTGGTTAACCCTTAAATCAGGAGTAACAACCGCCAGGGAAATGCCTGGATTTGGTCAGGTAAAATTAAAAGAAAGCATTGACAAAGGGGAGGTTTTGGGTCCAAGGCTATTGGTTTCTACTTCGCCCCTAACCGTTAAAGGCGGGTATTTTGATTACCCTCTTTTTGGTACTGCTATAAAAGATGTTGGTGAGGTTCCTAAAATCATTGAAAAAAAAGTTGAAAATGGGTGTAACTTTATTAAAACGGTCGCCCCCTACTCGGACCCATTAAAAAAACAAAAAAACATGCCGTTAACTGTATTATCAAAAATAGTAAAAGAGGCAAATAAGCTCGGTCTTGCTGTAGCTACTCATTCGATGTGGCTGGATGGTTTAGAAACGGTTATTGATGCCGGTGTAACCAGCATTGAACACTGTCCAACTTATTTAGGAGGAATAATTCCTGAAGAGGTCTTGATTAAGGCAAAAGATAAAGGAATATTTTTTGTGCCGACAGCGGACCTGGTAAGAAGAAATTATCTGATCTTTACTGATATTGAAAGAATTCTTGTCGAAAATGAATATGAGCAAAACATGCCCCCCAAAAGTCTTGCTAAAATGTTAAAGATGGTAGAGAAAATAAAGAAGATGATGCAAAAAAACCCCCAAATTAAGGAAGCATATGATAATTTATTTAGGAGTTATAAAAGTGAATATATTAGTAACTTTCAAAAAGCTATTGAATTCGGAGTAAAGATTGCTGCCGGAACTGATTCAGGAACTAATTATACACCTCATGGCATACTGCCAAAAGAACTTGAGTTGTATGTCGAATTTGGGATGACGGCTAAACAAGCTATCCTTTCTGCAACAAAAGTTGCTGCCCAGTTATTAGGTTTAGAAAAGGAAATAGGGACTCTTGAGTCAGGGAAAGAGGCTGATCTGATCCTGGTAAAGGGTAATCCGTTAAAGAAAATTACCGATTTACAAAACATCCATCTGGTGATAAAAGGTGGAACAGTAGTCAAACCTAACTGCAATAACAGCGGATTTAGT
>JAKSCG010000237.1 GCA_022360715.1 Halanaerobiales bacterium | reverse complement strand
GTTATATTCCTTTAATAATCTTTGTTGTGGTTATAATAGCTATATATCTATTTCTCCGTTAGGGACAAGACCTTAACGGTGACAGAAAGAGGGGTCAACGATGGATCATATCGAGCTTCTGGCTAATGCTGCGGCAATACTCAATCAAATAGATTTATGGGGGTATGTCTTTGACATCCTGGGCAGTATTTTGATTATTATTTTCGGAATGTTGCTGATTAAACTGGGAAATCGCTTTATTGACAATATTTTAAAAAAGAAAGCACGGGGATATAGTAGTGAGAGAAGAAGGAATACCCTGATCATGCTTTTAAAGAGCATTTTACGCTACGGGATTTATTTTTTTGTAGTGATGATTGTTTTTTCAATCTTTAATGTACCGATCGAATCAATCCTGGCCGGGGCCGGTATAGTTGGCCTGGCTATTGGTTTTGGCGCTCAGAATCTGGTCCGTGATGTGATTAATGGTTTTTTTATCTTATTTGAAGACCAATTCGGCGTAGGAGACTATATTGAAGCTGCGGGGGTCGAAGGAATAGTCGAAGAGATCGGTTTAAGGACAACCAATCTGAGGAACTTTGGCGGAGAATTGCATATTATCCCTAATGGTGCGATCAATCAGGTAACCAATTATTCCAACGGTAATATGCGGGTAATGGTTGATGTAGGTATCGCCTATGAGGAAGACCCGGCTCAGGCGATCGCCGTTTTAGAAGAACTCTGCCGGCATATATTAGCGGAAAAGCAAGATGTTTTAAGAGAAGGACCGACTGTTTTGGGGGTTCAGGAACTGGCTGCCTCCAGTGTGGTGATCCGGCTCTGGGCTAAAGTATTGCCGATGGAACAGTGGCAGTTTGCCCGCTATCTCCGCCAACGAATTAAAGAAGTATTTGATGAAAAGGGCATTGAAATTGCCTATCCCCATATGGTATTATTATCAAAAGGCGGAGGGCAGGAGGTAGATCATGATCGATAAACATCAATATTTAGTCGGGGATGTGGTCAGATTTCGCAAACAGCATCCCTGTGGCGGTTATACCTGGGAGGTTATTCGGGTCGGGATGGATTTTAAAGCTAGTTGTCAGACCTGTGGAAGGTTAATTATGTTACCCAGGAAAAAGTTTGAAAAAAGCGTGAAAGAGCTAATTAGCAGTAAAGCGGAGCAAACAGTCGATGGAGAGTGAAAGAGATGAAGATTGGGATAGTAGGTTTACCGAATGTCGGAAAGTCAACCCTTTTTAATGCCTTGACCAGGGCTGGTGCCGCCGCAGAGAATTACCCCTTTTGTACCATTGATCGCAATGTCGGGATAGTCAGTATTCCTGATCATAGATTAGATCTCCTGGCCGGGATCTATCGACCACAAAAGAAGATTCCGACCGCAATTGAATTTGTAGATATTGCCGGACTGGTCAAAGGGGCAAGTAGAGGGGAAGGGTTGGGCAATCAGTTTTTGGGCCATATCCGTGAAGTAGAGGCTGTTGCCCAGGTAGTCAGGTGTTTTACCGATCAAAATGTCAACCATGTTGACGGATCAGTTGATCCGCTCCGGGATATTGAAGTAATTAAGACCGAACTACTACTGGCTGACCTGGCTACTACTGAAAGAAGAATCGAAAAAACCAAAAAGATGGCTAAGAGTTGTGAAAAAGAAGCCCGGGAAGAGTTAAAGGAACTGGAACAGCTTAAAAATATCCTGGAGGAAGGACTGAATATTCGTCGGATAACTTTGAGTGAACGGGGAGAAGCACTAATCAAAGAGATGCACCTGCTGACCGCTAAACCGACGATTTATATCACCAACATAGATGAGACAGATCTGAGAGCAGAAAATGAAATGCTCAGACAGGTTAAGGAACATGCTAAGCGGGAAGAAGCTCCGGTCGTAACTATTAGTGCTAAAATCGAGGCAGACATAGCTGAACTGGAGCCGGCTGAAGCCGAGTTATTCCTTGAAGGATTGGGATTCAAGCAATCCGGGCTTGATCTGGTGATCCAGGCTGGTTATCAGTTGCTAAACCTGATTACTTTCTTTACCACCGGGGAAAAGGAAGTCAGGGCCCGAACCTTAAGGAAAGGAAGTACGGCGCTACTGGCTGCCGGTAAAGTCCACACCGATATGCAAAGGGGTTTTATTCGGGCGGAAGTGGTCAGTTTTGAGGATCTAGCTAAAGCCGGCTCAATAGCTAGAGCCAGAGAAGAGGGACTTTTAAGGGTAGAGGGTAAGGATTATCTGATCAAAGATGGTGATGTATGTCACTTCCGGTTTAATGTTTAATCCTACTGGAAGCACGATGATTCTGATCAGATACAATTAGGAGGAATTTTGGATGAAGGAAAAGGGCCTGAATATGGCCAGTATTAAACAGAGTAATCGGCGCAATATATTAAAAGTCTTAAATAATAACGGGCCCCTTTCCCGGAAGGATATTGCCGAATTGGTAGAATTAACCCCTGCTGCGGTTACCATTCTGGTCAATGATATGATCGAGGAAGGTCTGATTAAGGAAGTAGGTCAGTTGGTCGATAATGATAGTAGAGTTGGCCGCAAGAAGATCCTGGTTGACCTTGAATATAATTTTAAAAAAGTAATCGGGATCATTATTGGCCCTGATAATACCGGGATTGGGATTGCCAACTTAAAAGGCGATATTATTTGTGAACAGGAATTAAAAACCCAACCCTCCTTGCCGGCAACTGATTTTTTAAAAATGGTGGCCGAGGAATGTGTGCAAATATTATGGAAAAATAATATTATGAAAGGTGATATTCTGGGAGTAGGTGTTGGTATTATCGGGCCGGTTGAGCCGAAAAAAGGGATCAGTAAAGAAGTATACGGACTCTGGAGCAACCCGGTACCGGTGAAAGATATTCTGGAGGAAAACCTGGAATTACCGGTAGTGCTGGATAATAATGTGCGTTGTCTGGCCCGGGCCGAGCTTAATTTTTCAGCCGGGATTAGTAATGGCAATATTTTGTTTATAAAAAATGGTCCGGGGATTGGGGCGACTGTCTTATTGAATAAGGAAGTTTATTACGGAACCCATAATATTGCCGCCGAAATTGGCCACATTATCGTCAAGAAAAACGGGAATCTCTGTCGGTGCAATCAGCGGGGTTGTCTGGAAGCAGAAGCATCTTCTGAGGCGATTATTAATCAAGCAAAAAAGGCTTTGGCCGCCGGGGAGACCCCTGCCCTCGCTCAGCTATGTGCAAAGGATCAAGATGGGATAACCCTCAATAAAGTTTTTACTGTGTTGGAAAAAGATGATGTCGTTGCCAAGATTATTAATCAGGCCGTATACTATCTTGCCATTGGGATTTTCAATGCTTTTCAGATGTACGACCCGGGACTGGTAATCTTATATGGACCGATCTTTTCCTATCAAATATTTAATCAACTGCTGTTGCGAGAAATTAATCAACTGAATCCCTGTAAAAACTATCATCGATTTATTAAATTCAGTAAATTATCCAGTAAAAAGGAGTATGTAGGGGGGATATCACTGGCTATTAGCCATTTTTACCATAACCTCCGCTAGCCTGATCAGCTTTTCCACACTAGTAATTTGACAAATTAAAAAAGTTATTATATTATAAAATAACTAATTAATTAAAATGATTAAAAAAAGCTAAAGAAAAGCGGAATAAGAAATAGATATAACCGCTATATTAAAACAGTAAAACAAGAGCATAGGATTATCATTGGTAGGGCAAGGTAAAATCAATTAATTAAAAGAATTAATTAAAAGGGAGGGAACAGTGGGTGGACGATAGTAAAGAGCTGATTAAGCAGATAGTTGGCAAAGCCAGACAGGCCCAGGAACAAATCGCCGAATATCAACAGGAGGAAATTGATGAGCTCTGTCTTTCGGTAGGATGGGAAGTGTATCATGAGCGTAATATCGAACAATTAGCTAAATTTGCCGTTCGAGAGACCGGCATGGGAAATTATACTGATAAGATGCAAAAGCATCGGGCTAAAGTTTTAGGGGTGATTAAAGATATTTGCGGAGCTAAATCGGTCGGACTAATTGAGAAAAATGTAGAGACCGGAATTAGTAAGTATGCAAAACCGGTCGGGATTGTCGGGGTCTTAACACCGGTGACCAATCCGACCGCCACACCGGCCAGCAATGCTATTTCGATCCTGAAAGGTCGAAATGCGATTATCTTCGCTCCCCATCCCCTGGCTAAACGCGCTTCCAAGTTGGCAGTTGATTTGATGCGAGAGGGGCTAGTAAGGGTAGGGGCTCCCGTTGATTTGCTGCAAATTATTGAGGAACCAAGCCTGGATAAGACCAAGCATTTGATGGAACAGGTTGATCTGGTGTTGGCAACCGGCGGCAGTGCTATGGTCAAGGCAGCTTATTCCAGCGGCACCCCTGCTTATGGTGTTGGTCCGGGTAATTCCTGCCAAATTATTGCTGAAGATGCTGATCTGGAAGATGCAATCAAGAAAGTAACCGCCAGTAAAACCTTTGACCATGCTACTTCCTGTTCTTCGGAAAATTCACTGATTATCGATCAAAAAGTCTATGCTCAAGTGCTTGAGCAATTAAAAAAGAATCAGGGCTATCTCTGTAGTTTAGCCGAGAAGGAAAAATTGGCCGAGTGGATGTGGGTTCCCAATAAAAAGGGGAAGCTGGCCTTAAATAGCAAGATTATTGCCCGGGCGGCGAGTGAAATTGCTGCCGGAGCCGGGCTTTCTGTCCCGGCACAGACAAAGATGTTGATTGTGGAAGGGAGTCGCCCGATCGAAAATGACCGTTTTTCGGGGGAAAAAATCTCACCGGTATTAACCCTCTGGAAGTCCGCCTGTTTTGAAGATAGCTTAAAGTTGCTGAAGGAGCTAACCGATTTTGCCGGGAGCGGTCACTCCTGTGGTATCCATACCTTTAACCCAAAATATATTGAAAGGCTGGGCCAGGAAATGAAAATCAGTAGAATTATGGTAAGACAGCCACAGGCGGCAGCTAATGGCGGAACCTTCTCTAATGGTATGCCATCTACAGTTACCCTCGGTTGTGGGACCTGGGGCGGCAATATAACAACCGAGAATATCAACTACCGCCATTTTCTCAATATTACCTGGTTATCTGAACCGATTAAAGAGGATAAACCCGGTGATGAGCAGGTCTGGGGGCAATTCTGGCAAAAATATGACATCCGGTAGTAAGGGGGAGCAAGGATGAAATTGTTTGAATATCAAGCCAAAGAGGTTTTTACGGGTTATCAGATCCCGACCCCGGTCGGGATGGTGATTGAGAATAGGGCTGAACTAGCTGCCGTTTTACCTAAAATTGGCTTTCCCTGTGTCTTAAAGGCGCAGGTGCTCAGAGGTGGCCGGGGTAAAGCCGGTCTGATTCAATTTGCCTCATCAGCGGCCGAAGCCACTAAAAAAGTCGAGGATTTATTGGTATCCCCGGATAATGTCAGGAAAATATTAGTTGAACAGGCAGTGCAGATTGAGCGCGAGCTCTATCTGGCGGTAACGGTTGATCCGTTTAAAGCCAGAGTAATATTGATCGCCTGTTCGGAAGGCGGTGTTGATATTGAGACACTGGCGGCGGACGCACCGGAAAAAATAATTAAGGAAGAAGTCGATCTCAATATCGGCTTAATGCCCTTCCAGGCCAGAGATCTTGCTTACCGTCTCGGCCTGCAGGGTGCTGTCGCCAAACAAGCGGCAGCAATAATTACCGGTTTATATCAGATTTTTTGCCAATATGATGCTGAATTGGTTGAGATAAACCCCTTATTTTATACTAAAGATGATACTCTTGTAGCCGGGGACGGCAAGTTAATTATCGACGGTAATTCGAGCTTTCGCCAGACCGGATACAAAAAAACCCGGGAATATTATGTCAGTGATGCTGAATACGAAGCGGCCCAGGCTGGTATTCCCTATATCCAGTTTACTGGAGATATTGGACTGATGTGTGCGGGGGCAGGTTTGACGACAACTGTCTATGATTTGATTAATTATCAAGGGGGGACAGTAGCTAACTACCTGGAATTTGGTGGACCTAACTATCAAAAAGCCGTTAAAGCAATGGAATTGTGTTTAAAGAGCCCCTCAAAGGTTATTTTAATTGTAACCTTTGGAACCATCGCCCGGGCAGATGTGATGGCGGAAGGGGTTGTTAAAGCAATCCGAAAGCTAAAACCGGATCGGCCGATTGTCACCTGTATCAGAGGCACTAATGAGGATCAAGCCCTAAAAATCCTGCAAGAAGAGGGCCTGGAATGTTTATTTGATACGGAAGAGGCGGTCCGGAAGGCTGTGGAATTAGTAGCAAGGAGGGATTACGGATGAGTATTTTTATCGATCAAAAGACCAAAGTAATTATTCAAGGGATTACCGGTCAAGAAGGCAGTTACTGGACAAAACATATGAAAGAAATGGGAACGAAGATTGTCGCCGGGGTAACCCCCGGCAAAGAAGGTCAGCAAGTGGAAGGTATTCCGGTCTTTCATTCGCTCCGCAGGGCAGCAGAAAGATTTGATTTTGATGCCGCCTTGTTATTTGTTCCTCCCCGCTTTACTAAAGATGCTGTTTGGGAAGCGCTTGATGCGGGGATTAAGAAGATTGTAACTGTAGCTGACGGGATTCCACTCCATGATGCTATTCAGATTAGACAAGCGGCTAAAGCAGCCGGAGCTTTGGTGATTGGGGGGAATACCTCAGGTGTTATCTCACCGGGGAAGGCGATGATGGGATTTTTCCCGTACTGGCTGGAACGGGTTTATAAGCCGGGGCGGATCGGCGTAATGACCAGAAGTGGTTCACTGACCAATGAAGTGACGGCTATGGTGGTTAAAGCCGGTCTGGGTATCTCTACTCTGATTGGGATTGGTGGTGATCCGGTACCGGGTACCAGGTTTGCAGAGATGCTCCCTTACTATCAAAGGGATCAAGAAACCGAGGCAGTAGTGATTATTGGCGAACTCGGCGGAACAATGGAAGAAGAGGTTGCCGGGGCTATTAAGGCTCAAATATATAACAAACCACTGGTGGCTTTTCTGGCCGGAAGAACAGCCCCACCGGGGCAAAGAATGGGTCATGCCGGGGCGATTATTACCGGGGGGAAGGGCTCAGTCGAAGATAAAATTATCGCGCTGACCGAAGCAGGGGCCTTGGTAGCTGAGCGACCCAGCGAGGTAGGAAGACTACTCCATCAGTTATTGTAAAAATAGCCAACAAGATAGTAGGAGCCGGCTAGCACCGGCAATAGGGGTGGATAAATTGAACAGTAATCAAAGACGAAAAAATAAACGGGATACGATGGCTTTATTGATTGCCATAACAATGGCCTTATTGATAATAAATCTTCAATTACCGGAGTCATTGGTCACCAGCGGAGAGGTTACCCTGAGCCGAACTGGTCAGACTTCAATCGGCGTATTAATCTTTTGTCTTGTTTTATGGATGACGGAAGCTATTCCCTTCCATATTACCGGACTACTCGGTGTTTTTTTTATGGCTATTTTTCAAGTTGATAGTTTTACCGAGATTGTTAAAGTGGGCTTTGGTAACCAGATCGTTATTTTCTTTATCGGTGTTTTAATCCTGTCTGCTTATATTACCTATTCCGGCTTAGGGAAGCGAATTGCCATGTTTATTGTCGCCAGGACGGGCAACGATACCGGGCTAATTATTCTCGGCTTTCTGCTGGGCGGTGTTTTCCTGTCAATGTGGGTGACCGATATGGCAGTAGCGGCTATTTTGATGCCGCTGGCAAAAGGGATCCTGGAGGAGGAAGGGGTAATTCCTTTAAAAAGTAATTTTGGCAAGGCCTTAATGATCTCCTGTGCCTGGGGGCCGATTATCGGCGGAATCGCAACTCCGGCTGGCTGTGGGGCTAATCCCCTGGCTATCGGTTTTTTGCGGGATATGGTGGGGATAGAAATGACTTTTCTCGGTTGGATGACCTATGGGGTGCCGGCAGCAATATTATTGATTTTGCCAACCTGGGGACTCCTTTTGTTGTTTTTTAAACCGGAAATAAAATATTTGTCCAAAACAAAAGAAGAACTCATTAATGAATATCGAGGTCTTCCGGCCATGAACCGGGAAGAGATAATAACCTTAGTCGTTTTTCTTTTAACGATTGTCCTATGGTTAATCAGTCCGTTAATCGGATCAATTGTCGGAATATCAATTCCAATATCAATGCCGGTAATCCTGACGACAGCCCTGTTTTTCTTTCCGGGAATGAGCAAGATCCGCTGGTCCGAAATTCAGCCTGAAATTTCCTGGAGCGGGATCATCCTGGTTTTATCGGGCATTTCGGTTGGGATGATGTTGTATAATAGCGGGGCAGCCAAATGGCTTTCGCTGAAGCTGCTGGGTGGAATCGGAGGGTTTAGTCCATTTTGGCAAGTTTTTATCGTTGTGATTGTTGTAATGTTGCTCAAGGTTTTATTGGCCAGTAATACTGTTACCGGTACGATTGTGATCCCAATTGTGATTGCGCTGGCCCAGGGTTTAGGGCTGGCTCCACTTACGATCACCCTGCCGGCAGCACTAACGGCATCACTGGCCTTTATCCTGGTAACCAGTACACCAACCAATGTAATCCCATATTCAGCCGGGTATTTTTCAATTGCCGATATGGCCAAAATCGGCTTAATCCAGACGATCATTGCCACCGTTATTGTATCAGGCTCGATTTATTTGATCGGTAGGGTCATGCAACTATATTAAAAAATAATCGCTAGGGGGTAAAGATGAGCGAAGAGCAGATTAAGTATTTAAAAGAAAAAGCCAGAGAGATCCGCAAACTGACGCTTAAAATGATCGGCCAATTGGGGGTCGGTCACGTCGGGGGTTCACTGTCAATTGCCGATCTTCTCTCAGTGTTATATTTTGCGGTAATGAATATTGATCCGGCCAAACCGGGGCTAGAAAATAGAGATAGATTTATCCTGTCCAAAGGACACGGGGGTCCGGCACTATATGCTACCTTAGCCCTCAAAGGTTATTTTGCGGTAGATGAACTGGAGACCTTAAACCGGGGGAATACCAGTCTGCCCAGCCATTGTGATATGAAACTGACAACAGGGATCGATATGACGGCCGGTTCGCTCGGCCAGGGCCTATCAGCAGCTGTCGGAATGGCGATCGCCGCTCAATTGGATTCACTTCCTTGTAACATCTATACAGTGATCGGAGACGGGGAAAGCCAGGAAGGGCAGATCTGGGAAGCGGCTATGTTGGCTGCTAATCGCCGGCTGGATCATTTAATCGCCTTTGTTGATTATAATCAAATGCAGATTGACGGTTATACTCAGGATGTAAACGGACTGGAACCGCTTGATCAAAAATGGCGAGCTTTTGGCTGGTCGGTTCAACTGATTGATGGTCATGATCTTGAGCAGATTCTGGCTGCCATTAAAAAAGCGCAAACGGAAAAAAGCAAACCTTCGATGATCATCTTAAAGACAATTAAGGGTAAAGGGGCTTATTTTGCTGAGGGTAAACTGGCCTCCCATAATATGCCGGTAAGCGAAGGACAGTGGAAAAAGGCGATTGAGAGATTAGATTCAGTAGAGGAGGAAGGGGAATGAGTGGGCAAGAAGTAAGAGATATCTACGTAGAAGGTTTGATTGAACTGGCGGAAAAAGATGAACGGATTATCCTGCTGGAAGCAGACCTGATGACTGCCGCCAAAACTGTTTCTTTTAAGAACAGATTCCCGGATCGCTTGATTAATGTGGGAGTGGCCGAGGCTAATATGATCGGAGTTGCCGCCGGATTATCGGCTATGGGGAAGATTCCTTTTACCCATACCTTTACTCCCTTTGCCACCAGAAGGTGTTTTGATCAAATTTTTATCTCAATTGCTTATTCCGATCTCAATGTTAAGATGATGGGAAGTGATCCGGGAGTATCGGCCGAATTAAATGGAGGCACCCATATGAGCTTCGAAGATGTTGGCATTATGAGAAATATTCCGGAGATGGTGATCTATGAGCCGGTAGACGGTAATCAACTTAAAAAGGCTTTGCCCCAGATCCTGGAGCATAAAGGGCCGGTCTATCTCCGGATGATCAGAAAATATTCCGAGAATGTGATTAATGAGGATATTGCGTTTAAATTAGGTATGGCATCCACACTGGTCGAGGGAAGTGATGCTACAATATTTGCCAGCGGGCTGATGGTTAGAAATTCGCTGGAAGCCACCGCGGAATTAAAAGAAGAGGGAATAAAGGTTCGCTTAGTAAATATGCATACAATAAAACCGATTGATCAGGAAGCAGTACGGAAGGCGGCCCGGGAAACCGGGGCTATTGTTACCGCTGAAAACCATAATATTATCAATGGTTTAGGAAGCGCTGTTGCCGAAATACTAGTTGAAAACGATCCGGTTCCAATGAAAAGAATCGGAGTTAAAGATCATTTTGGAGAGGTCGGAACTAAGGAATTTTTGATGGAAAAGTACGGAATGACAGCGCGCGATATAGCTAAGGCTGTCCGAGAAGTTATTAAACGAAAATAAGGAGGGATTAGTTTTGAAAAAGATTATTATCGGCTCCGATCGATCAGGTTTTTCCTTAAAGGAGACAGTGAAGGCTCATTTAATTGCTTCAGGTTATCAGGTGGAGGATGTCGGGATGCAAAATCAGGAGGATTTTCAGCCATATTTTGTAGTAGCACCTAAAGTAGCCCAAAGGATTAAATCAGGGGAATATCAAAAGGGGATTCTTTGCTGTGGTACCGGGATGGGGATGAATATTATCGCCAATAAATTTAAAGGGGTTTATGCGGCAGTGGTTGAAGGGAGTTATAGTGCCGGGATGTCCTCGATTATAAATCAGGCTAATGTTTTAACATTGGGCGGCTGGCTGTTGGCCCCCCAGCAGGCTATTGATATGGTGGAGCGCTGGCTTAAAGCGGGTTTTACCGAAGGATTTCCGGCAGAAAAGCAGGCTTTTTTACGCCAGGCTTTTCTAGAAGTACAGCAAATCGAAGAAGATAATTTTAAATAGGAGCAAAGATAGGGGAGCAGGTGATTAAATGAAACAGCAGGTTAAGATTGGTGTGGTCTGTCTGGCCCGGAAGACTTTTGACTATCAGGCGGCCGAAGTTATCTATCAGGGGATCAAAAAGGAATTGCAACTAATTGAATATACCGATTTTGTCTTTATTAATGAACTGGTCATTGAGGTGGAAGATGCACGGCGGGCCGCGCAAAAGCTGGCGCAAAGTCAACTGGACGGTTTAATAGTTATCAGCGGGACCTTCCATCTGGGCCACCTAGTCCTGGAATTAAATAAAGTGATTGATCAACCGTTGCTTTTGTGGGGACTAAAGGAATTACCCTATGATGGGGGTAAGATTAGATTAAATTCCGTCTGTGGGGTTAATCTTAATGCCTCTAATCTTTACAAAGCAGGGGTAAGGGGTTATCACTATACAATTGGTGATACGGTGGACCAGGATTGGCTGGATGCAATCCGGGTTATGGCAGCCTGGCGTGATGCCAAGATTGGTCTGGCCGGATACCGGGCGCACGGCTTTTTTAACCTGGCCATTGACGAACTAAATGCTTATCGACAGCTGGGCTTTTTAGTCGATCATTTTGAACTGGAAGAGCTTTATAGCTATGTTGTTGCTCAAAAAACAATTGACGAAAAAAGAGAGAAAATAAAGAGCATATTTGATACCAGCGGGCTCAGTGAGTTACAATTGCAGAAGGTAGCTGAATTATCAGCTAAACTGGATAATTTCATTAATCAGCATAATTTGACCGCGCTGGCCCTCAGATGCTGGCCGGAGTTTGCCGCTAAATTTGGGATTTCTCCCTGTGCTGCTTTATCCTTACTACAGTCTGAAGAGCAAATAATTTCCTGTGAAGGTGATGTGGAAGGGGCGGTATCAATGTTGGCTCATCGGGCTGTCGGAGCTGAGACCCCTTTCCTGGCCGACCTCTCCCAAGTAGATTTTGAAGAAGATTATGCCCTGTTATGGCACTGTGGTGTCGCTCCTTGTAACCTGTGGGATGGGAGTTGTAAGCTTACTCTCGATTCATATTTTGCCGATGGTAAAGGGGTTACCGCCGATTTTGTGATGAAGTCCGGTCCCGTCTCAATCCTGCGCTTGGACTCAGCCGGTGGTCAGCATCGACTATTTTTACAGCAGGGGGAGGCAGTTGCGATGGAGAAAGCATTAAAAGGGAGTTATGCCCGGGTTAAATTTGAACGTCCGGTTCGGGAGGTGCTTCAGCTGGTAATTACCAAGGGGATTGCCCACCATGTTTCAATGGTTTATGGTGATTTTATCAAACCGTTTGAAATTTTGGCCCGGATTAAAGGTTGGACGGTGCTCAAGTAAATCTTAAAATTTCGCCTAATCACTATACCGATTTATTTGAAAAAGAGCGGTGATAAAAATTTAATGCTTTAATTAAGGTTATTTATTGAGCTAAATAATTGCTTTATTTAGTTCTGATTCTATTATTTTGAGGGGTTTTTTACAATACTATTGACAGATAATAGATCTTATTATATCATAAAAAAGAGAATATTTTAATAATTAATTAAAAATGTTAATTAAATCAGAAAAAGGGCTGATGCAAGGAAGGGGGGAAAGAGAAAAAAAGAGATTGTTGGGAAAGGGTAAACAAGGAAAATAAAGAAGGGGGATAAGTTAACAGTGAAAAGGTTTTTATCGTTAATGTTGCTGGTCTTTGTTGTTTGTTCAGCTATGGCGGTGGGAATTTTCGGCAATGCAGGTCGAGCAGTGGCAGATAATCAGACGATCATAAACTTTCCTTCTATTTGGGTAGGTAAAGACTCCAAGGCTGTAGTTATGAACGAACTAATTACCAAATTTAATCAAGAAAACGCCGGAAAGATTAAAGTTGTTGTAGAAGAAATAGCCGATTATGATGCTTATGAAGAAAAAGTGAAGGTAAGTATCGCGGCAGGTCAGGTTCCCGACCTATTTATTACCAAAGCCGGGGCCAAAGCAGAACCATTCTACAAATCGGGTAAATTAATGGATCTAAGCAAATATATGGATAGTGCCTGGCAGGACAGGTTTGTTCCGGGCGTAATGAGCAGTGCTACTTATCAGGGCCGGATTTTGGCTGTACCATATGAATTTGGGGTTACGCCAGTACTTTACAATTCAAAATTATTAGAAAAAGCAGGATATACAGAATTTCCCGAAACATATCAAGACTTTTTTGTAATGTGTGATAAAATGGAGGCGCTCGGCATAACACCGATGTCACAGATGACCGGGGCCAATGCCTGGACCTCGATGCTATGGTACTCACAACTATTAGCCGCTATCGGCGGACCGGATATCTATGAGAGGGGTTTTGATGATCCGGCTTATCTGGAAGCGGCGAAACTGATTAAAAAGATGTTTGATTATACTACATCAGATGCAGTCGGGGCAACTGCTACTGTTGCGGCCGGACATTTTCTCAATGAAAGAACCGCTATGCTGATGAACGGTCCCTGGTTTATTGGTCGGATTAAGAGTGAAGGGGGCAATAATTTCTATCAAAATATTAAAGTGGCTCCAGCCCCGGCTTATCAAGGAGGGAAAGGAGAAAAGGGCGGTTATCTAGGTTTTGTGCAGGCGTTATTGGTTGCTGCTAAACAAAGTGATCATAATAAGGAAGAAGCGGTTGTAAAATTCCTTAAGTATTTAACCGAAGCGGAGAATGTTAAAAAACTGTCTATGTCTTCCGGTGCCTTATTTGTAATTAAAACGGAGATTAATCCCGGCGATAATGTTGAACCATTACAGGGAGCAATGATCAATCAGTCGAGTAAAGCGCCCTATATAGTTCCGCATTTTAATATGAGTGTGAAACCTGCCGTAGCTACAGAATTTCCGCAGGCTTTATCAGCACTGGTCTTAGGGATAAAAACCCCGGAAGAGTTTATTGCTACTTTAAAAGCAATTGATACCAGATAAGACAAGGATTTCCGTTTATTCCCTCGCTGTCTTCAAGCGGGGGGATAAACGGCAGTTAGGGAACTGGCTTACTTCTAAAACATGTTATCAGGTGATCAAATGAAAAAAACAATTAGTAGTAAAATTGGGATGGTCTTGTTTCTTCTCCCGGCAGGTTTATTTTTTATTAGTTTTTTTGTCTATCCTCTGGTCTTTATCATAATTACGAGTTTTACCAGTTGGGATGGTTTAAGTCAGCCGGTTTTTAATAGTTGGAATAATTATCGTTTTGTGTTGAGTGATCCTACTTTTAAATTATCAATTCAAAATAATATCGGTTGGATCCTGGCCGGCGGCTTTTTACAGGTGCCCTTAGCGGTACTGGTTGCGATCTTACTGGCCAGAAAACCAAAAGGATGGAAGTTTTTAAGAACAGTTTATTATTTCCCGAATGTAATTTCGATAGTTGCTATGTCAATGTTGTGGATGGCCGTTTTTAATAGTGAATATGGTATTTTAAACGGTTTATTAAAAGCTGTTGGCCTGGAAGGTTTACAACAAAACTGGTTGGGTAATTACTTTACTGCTTATCCCGCTGTTGTTTTATTTGGTGTTTTTTACATTGGTTATTTTATGATCATAATTTTAGCGGAGATTTCTTCAATTCCTGAAACATATTATGAAGCGGCCAGTATAGACGGTGCATCCCGGCTTCAACAGGAATTACATATAACCCTCCCTTTGATCAGAGGATCAACTTTAACCTGTATGACGATAGCAATGGTATATGGCTTAAGACAGTTTGAACAGACTTATGTGATGACAAATGGTGGTCCCGCTAACCGGACAATGGTTCTTGTTTTGTATTTATTTAAAAAAATAAATGATTTTCAATATGGTGTTGCCAATACCTCGGCAGTATTTTTACTGATGATTGGAGTAATTATTATAGTCGGGTTAAGGAGGTTATTTCGAGCTAAGGATTAAAGAATTAATAATATTTTAAAGGTGGTTGGAACTGATGCCGAAACTTTTATTTGAAAAAAGGTTTAGTAACAGCTTAGAACCAGGCCGGAGTAAATTTTTCGGTTCAATAATAATGTGGGTTGTTTTGGCCTTCTTCCTGTTCTATACAGTAGCCCCGATGGTCTGGTTGTTGATATCTTCTTTAAAAACTAATGCCGAACTGATTGCCTCGCCTTTTTCCTTGCCGGAAAAAATGCAGTTTACTAACTATACTAATGCATTCCAGGTATCCGGACTAAATCGGCTATTCTTAAATTCAATGGTAGTCAGCTTAAGTGCAACTATTTTAAACGTATTAATCGCGGCAATGGCTGCTTATGTTATTGCCAGATTTAATTTTAAATTTAAAGAGGTTATTTTCACCATTATTATTGCGGGAATAATGGTGCCGATTAGTTCTTTAATGGTACCGATCTTTACCTTGATCAAAACCCTGGGAGTATATAATACCAGATTGGCACTTATTTTAACATATACCGGGGTTAGTTTGCCTTTATCCCTGTTTATCATCAGGGGGTTTATCAATAATATACCGGTGGAACTGGAGGAAGCAGCGATTATTGATGGTTGCGGTTTTTATAGTAGATTCTTTAAAATCATCTTCCCCTTAGCAAAACCGGGCTTGATTACCGCAGCAACTTTCCAGTTTTTATATAGCTGGAATGAATTTGTTTATGCCATGCTTTTGACTTCCTCGAACAGTGTGCGAACTATGCAAGTAGGTATACGGTTTTTCTCAAATCAGTTTACGACTGATTATACTTCAATGTATGCAGCTATTGTAATCAGCATAATTCCAAGTATTATCGGATATATTTTATTCCAGGAACAGATCATTTCCGGTCTGACCAGTGGCGCAATCAAGGGGTAAAGAGTTAATTTTTTGAATAGATCATTTTGATGATCTCTTCGATACTGGGTTCTTCGATCTTAAAATCCTCAATACCGAAATTATTGAAAAGGGTTTTGGCGATTTCCGAAGTCTCTTTCTTATTTTTTGAATCTAAGATAAGTCGCTTTTTTTCCGGATAATAAATCCCCGCATATTGAGCTAAAATTTGATTGATTAAGTGTACACCGGGCTGATGCGCCAACTGTGCTAAAACTCTAATCGGTAAAGCTGTTATTGTCTTAAGTTTTTCTACTGTCCCTTTATATACAATCTTCCCGTGATTAATCACCAGCATTTGATTACATAGTATTTCAATGTCCTTCAGGTCATGGGTGGTAAGAAAGATGGTCTTACCCTGCTTGTTGATCTCTTGGAGGAACGCGATCACTCGGTGTTTAGAGATTAGATCTAAGCCGATGGTAGGTTCATCAAGGAAGAGGATCGCAGGATTGTGGATCAAACAAGCCCCCAGTTCTGCCCTCATTCTCTGCCCCAGACTAAGTTGGCGGACCGGTTGTTTGAGTATATCTGCCAGTGATAGCTTTTCGACCAGGTATTCCAGTTGCCGTTGATAATCAATGGGAGCAACCCGATAGATCCCCCTTAAAAGTTGATAGGTATCAATGACAGGTAGGTCCCACCACATCTGGGTTTTTTGACCGAAGACCACCCCGATATTTTGTACATAGCGCTTGCGTTCTTGATAGGGTATATATTTGCCTACATTTACCATACCTTCACTGGGAGTCATTATCCCGGTAAGTATTTTGATTGTTGTTGATTTGCCGGCCCCATTAGGGCCGATATAACCTAAAAATTCACCTTGCTTGACAGTAAAGTCAATACCCTGCAGGGCTTTAATCTTTATTTTATTTCTCCGCCAAAGGCTTTTTTTTTGATAGATTGTGTACTCCTTTTTCAGACCCCTAACATTAATATATTCCATTATAGTTTTCCTCCCGACGCAATAAGTTATCGAAAAAGGACTTAAGTTCCAGTGCTTGAATACCTTTTAATCCCCGAACGCCAAATCAACGATGATAATAGCGTCATGGTGATAATACCGAAGAGGGGAGTTAGCAAATAAAAGGGGTTATCTGACTTTCCGGTATAATATAAAAGGGGGTAATAGCTTACCGTAAAGAATGGGATGACCAAGGTTAAAATATGGCTGAATAGCTTGTGATAGATTGTTGCTGGATATGTGGCTGCTGTTCGGGTCGAGTAGTGCCCGAGGATAATTATATCCTTATTTTTCCCGGTCCAGAAGGCCATGGCTGCCAGGATAATACTTACCTCTAAATTGATTATTACTGAAGCTAGTAATAGTAAGGGGAGATAACAATAAAAGCTACTGTTTGGAAAGGTAGAACGCTGTATTCCCCAAAGACCGACCACCATTGCCTGTACTACCATCCCCAGTCTTTTCAAATCGATTTTGTGGAGCATGACTTGGACCAATACAGGAACTGGTCTGAGCAGTAAAGTATCAAATTTACCCGATAGAATTAATTCTTCAAATCGATTGAATCCTTCGCCAATCAACCGATATACTCCAAAACCAAACTCAATAATTGCATACATTAAAGCGACTTGATGCAGTTGCCAGCCTGCTATGTTTTGAAACCGGATTAAGATCAAAGCTATAATCAAAAAATCAGCAAACAACCCTAAGAAATTACCGAGGATATTAACAAAAAAATCAAATTTGTACTGGGCTTCTCTTTTAAAAGAAGCCTTAAAAAGTGTAAAAAAAAGTTCCATTCTTATCCCCCTTGAATGGCCATATTTTTGGTTAACCTGATCGTCAGTGAGTAAGCAATGGTGAAGAGAACGATGATCCATAGCCATTGGCTAATTAAGGCCCTGGCTAAACTAAATTGCCCCTGATAGACTGCTGTAGGTACATAGGTGGTATAGGCAAAAGGCAAAAGCATAATGATATCTTGAAAAAACTGGGGATAGTATTTTAGATGGATCCAGGCACCGCTAAATAAAGTGCCGGTAAAATAATAAAGCATTTGAACTCCGTTAATAGATATAAACTTAAGACTCCATAGCCCGATGAAATAGTTGATAAAAAAGGCAATTACTATCCCATTAGTTAAAGTGATTAAGTATGGTAAGATCTGAGCAAGTTTAGGGAGAGATACCCCCATTACCAATACACTGAACAGGAAAATTGGTATGGAGCGAAATAAGAAGTTGTACAAGATATGGCCCGCCAGCTCAAAAAAGCTATTATAAAGCAGACCATATGGTCTTAACATTTCGTAAGCTATTGTTCCATCATAGACTTTTTGCGGGAGGTAACACCCATAGGGAATAAACAGTACCAGCCAAAGACCGGCCTGGTTAACCATTAAATAAGTTACGGCCTCAATACCTTCTTTTGAATCGCCTAAGACAGCAAGCCAGATTCGAACATTGATATAACCGAAGACAATACTCCCAATGTTATTAACTAGATGGTTTAATAGATAGACATGATCCCTTTTAAAAGATTTTTTAGCCAATTCTAATCCTCTAAAAATATCAGACACCTCCATTATGTAGCGCAGGAATATTGAAATGCGTTGGATTGGGGTAGATAAAGTCCCACTGGTGAGCGGATAATCAGTATAACATATCTGTTCGATCTATTCAATAGATTTTGACAACAAAATAAAGCGAAGGTTATTGCATTCTGGGCGATAGAGTGCTATAATATAGAATGAATTGTAATCCATGCTCTGTTGATCGACAGGGCCGTTTAGTCCGCATGGAGGGGGTGAATTAAGATGATCCGTCAATATGAAGCGACCTATATCCTGAAACCGGATATGGAGCAAGAAGCCCGGGAGAGTTTAACCGAGAGGATCAAAGGGATTATTACTGATCATAATGGGGAGATCTTGGAGGTAGATGACTGGGGTAGTAGGAAGTTGGCTTATGAAATTAAGGATTATAAGAATGGCTACTATACTATTATTACCTTCAAAGGAGATGCTAGCCTGGTTAATGAACTGGAACGCAACTTTAAGATCATAGATGATGTTCTCCGCTATTTAGTTATTAATACAGAGAACTGAGAACGCAAAGGGGATGGTGAGTAGATTGTTAAATCATGTTGTTTTAATTGGCCGACTGGTCAGGGATCCCGAACTCAGGTACACTTCTAATGGTACACCGGTTAGTAACTTTACCCTAGCAGTTGAACGCCGTTTTGCCAATCAGCAGGGTGAACGTGATGTCGACTTTATCCGGATAGTTACCTGGCGGAAGTTAGCAGAAACCTGTGCTCATCATCTGGGTAAAGGGAGATTGGTGGCGATTGAAGGTTCCATCCAGGTCAGGAAGAGTGAGAAAGACGGAAGAACTTACTTAAATACTGAAATTATAGCCAATGAAGTCCGTTTCCTGGACTGGCCGGCAGATAGCAAGGGTAGTTCCGGGAGCAACTATAAAAATAATAACAACAATAACAATAATAATAATGACAATAACAGTTTTGATTTAGATGATGATTTTGATGTGCCATTTTAGAAAGGGGGATATAAATGGCCAGAGGAAGAAATAAGTCCTGTTTTTTTTGTGCAAACAAGGATAAAGAAATGGATTATAAGGATATCAGGACCCTGCAACGGTTTGTTACTGATCGGGGTAAAATTGTACCGCGCAGGATTACGGGGAATTGTGCCAAGCATCAGCGGGCGTTGACCAGGGAGATTAAAAGAGCCAGAGCTATTGCCCTGTTAGCATATGTAAAAGAATAAGTTGATTAAGGAGGCCGAGGTTTTGTGCCTCCTTTTCTATATACAGATCTGAGGTGGTTTAGTTATGTTAAAAGAAGAGTACGTTGACGGAATCAAGGTTTTATTGCTGATTTTTTTACTGACAATTCTTAATCTTAATATACCTATTATCAGTTTTCTGGTTAATATAATTTTACCAGTTCCGGTTGTTTATATGATTATAAAACATGGTATGAATAAAACCTTTTTTATGATCTTGCTGTCGGCTGTGCTTAGCGGTCTGCTGATCGATCCGCTAATGGGTCTTTATACGATTATCGGCTTCGGACTGATCGGATTTGTTTTAGGCTCTGCTTTAAAAGAGGAGTTTTCGCCTCGCCTTACTCTGATCCTAACGATCAGTGCTGTTTTAATCTCTAATTTAATAATTTCCGGGATATCTTCCTATTTACTCGATTTTAACTATCACAACTTATTTAATGAGATTATTGAAGGGCTAGGAAGTAATCCTGATTTAACCGAATTGGCTTTAAACCTGGAACAGCAGTTGGAGTTACTTAAAATGCTAATCCCGGCTTTTTTTGTGATTACTTCGATTATTTCCGGGACGATTACTTATTACCTGACCTTGTGGTATTTAAAAAGGATTAAGCTAAACAAAAGGGTTTATAAGCCGATTAAATATTGGTATTTCACACGCTGGATCTCGGTTGGAATAGCTATTTGTCTGCTTTTTAAGACCAATATATACCTGGTAAATTTAAATATGGTTTTGCTCTTTTTTGTCTTTTTGCAGGGATTTGCGGTCGGCCTATATTATCTAGCTAAATCACCTAATTCTTCCGGACTGACGTTTCTTTATATCCTGCTGATTATTTTGTTTAATTTTTTTGTCTTTATAATACTAAGTTTGGTTGGCTTAATTGATATGTGGTTTAATCTAAGAAAGAGAAAAGAATAAAAAAATTAGGGAGTATAAAGTACTAAAGGTTAATATTACTATTGCTAATGGGGTTTTAATTAGATAAAATAAAAATGATGGAGGTTTCTATTATGGATGTAATTTTACTGGCTGATGTTAAAAAGCTGGGAAGTAAAGGCGATGTAATTAAGGTATCTGACGGCTATGCCCACAATTATTTGTTGCCCAGAGGCCTGGCGGAAAAAGCGACTAAAAGCAACTTAACTCAATTAAAACAGCAAGCAAAGGTCCAGCAACGCAAAGATCGCGAACAAAAGGCTGCGGCTGAACTACTGGCCAAAAAACTGGCAGCAGAGCATTTTGTCATCAAAGTTAAAGCAGGCGAGAATGGGAGATTATTTGGGTCAGTGACCGCTAAGGATATTGCTGATCTGGTTAAAAAGGCCGGTTATAAAATAGATAAACGCAAGATCGAGCTTGAGGAACAAATTAAAACTTTGGGGGTATATGAAATAAAGATTAAAATTTATCAGCAAATAAGCGCTACTTTAAAAATACAGGTAGTGGAGGCTTGACCTTAAGGAGATGAATTCTAGCATGAAACCCTTCTGGCTGCAATTTTTCAAGAAGAAGGAGAACAATGAAAAAACAGATCAAAGATTAAAGATAGTCAAAGCCCTGTATAAAAAAGTGGCTGATTTTTACGGCAGGGATAAGTTTATTCTGAAAGCCTGTAGGGTAGATGTTCTTGATTTAATTGGTTCTGATAGCATTAAAGAGAGATTAACAGCCCTGGAGCGGATTATTGGCGATGATCCCAGCATAGAAATAGACGGCAGTAATTTTGAGGAAAGGGTCCTCAAGCTTGAAAATGAGCTGGCTGATCTGATGGCCGAACGGTCGGTTGAAAAGGATTTAGAAGAACAGATTGCTGTCCGAATGGAAAAAAGGCAGCGGGAGTACATTAAGGAAATTAAAAAGGAGATTGTCAAGGGCGACCAGAGTGTAGATAATGCTCAGACCCTAAGGAAATTGGCGCAATTGGAGAGGCTGGAAACAAGATCGCTCAATCGTTCAACCCTTGATCTGGTTAGACCGCGTTCGTTTAAAGAATTGGTCGGACAGAAGATTGCGGTAAAAGCCCTGGTCTCCAAGATAGCTTCCCCATATCCTCAACACGTAATCCTTTATGGGCCGCCGGGGGTAGGTAAAACAACCGCAGCGCGACTGGCCCTGGAAGAAGCCAAGAAAAGGAATAACACCCCTTTTTACCAGGATTCTAAGTTTATTGAAGTGGATGGAACTACCCTGCGCTGGGACCCCAGGGAGGTGACCAATCCATTACTTGGTTCGGTTCATGACCCGATTTATCAGGGAGCTAAGCGAAACTTGGCTGACGGAGGGGTTCCTGAACCAAAGATCGGACTGGTTACCGAAGCACATGGCGGGGTACTCTTTATTGATGAAATCGGGGAGCTTGATCCGATGTTGCAAAACAAACTTTTGAAAGTAATGGAAGATAAACGGATTATGTTTGAATCTTCCTATTTTGACGAAAATGATGACAATATCCCACTTTATATCAAAAAATTATTTAAAAAAGGAGCTCCGGCTGATTTTATGCTGATCGGGGCGACAACCCGGAGTCCGCAGGCGATCAATCCGGCGTTCCGTTCTCGTTGTGCGGAAGTGTTTTTTAACCCATTATCCCGGCAAGATATTCAGATGATCGTTGCTAATGCGGTAGGGAAACTAAAGGTAAAAATTGAAGAAGAGGTTCCGCGGATCATTAGCAACTATACGATCGAAGGAAGAACAGCGATTAACCTGCTGCTGGATGCCTATAGCCTGGTCCTCTATGAAAACGATAATCAAGAAAAGACAGAACTGGTTATCACTAAAGAAAAACTATATGAAGCCTTGCAGAATCGGAGAATGACTCCTTATAACAGTGTAAAAGTTGATGAAAAGGCCCAGGTAGGCAGGATTTTTGGCATGGGGGTAAAGGGCTTTCTCGGTACGGTAATCGAGATTGAAGCCGTGGCTTTTCTGGCTGACGAAAAGGGTAACGGACGGTTGAGATTTAATGAAACGGCCGGTTCAATGGCTAAGGATTCCCTGTTTAATGCGGCAGCGGTGCTCAGGAAGATTACCGGGAAAAACATGAATGATTATGACTTACATGTTAACATCGTTGGAGGTGGAAATGTTGATGGCCCTTCGGCCGGGATTGCGATGTTACTGGCTATTATCAGTGCTATCGAAGAGATTCCTTTAAGACAAGATATAGCCGTAACAGGCGAGGTCTCAATTCAGGGTAAAATAAAACCGGTCGGTAGTATTAGGGAAAAGCTACATGCAGCAGAGCAAGTCGGCTTAAAAGAGGTTTTAATCCCGGTCGATAACACTAACGATATCTGCCACCAATCCGGGATTAAGATAACGCCGGTCACTACGGTGGTAGAAGCCCTCAATAAGGTGCTGGTATCAGATAAGCACAAGATCTCAATTGCTAAATAAATGGAATACAAGATTAAATAAACAATAATCCTGAGGGACTCTATTCTCTCAGGATTTGTTGCTGCTCATTGATTATTTCGATAAAGTAATCAAGTGGGATTAAGTTTGTTGATTGTTTTTTATTGCTCTTTCCAGTTTCAATATCTCTACCGCGGCTTCAATTCCATATTTGATTATCTTATCTAGCGCCTCTTCCGAAATAAACTCGTCTTCCTTAATCAGTCCCTCTTCGATTAGTTTTTCCAAAATCTTGTTTTCGATCTCTTTGTAATTTTTGTAGTTAATATTGTCTTGGTCTAGCTTCTCTGCTGGTGATAAAACATGATTTTTTATGTCTGTCCGCTTTAGAAGATAATCAGTAGAACAGCCGAGAGCTTTTGATATTCTGGCAATAATTTCGGCTTTGGGTTCCCGCAGGTTATTTTCATATCGTGACAGACTAGCCTCTGTGATCCCAATACTTTCTGCTAATTCCTTTTGGTTTAAATTAAGTTCTTTTCTGAGCCTTAATATTCTATCACCGATTATTACCACTCATGTATTCCCCCTTATAATTAATATTTTACCATATTATAATCTA
Organism: Halanaerobiales bacterium; assembly: GCA_022360715.1. Taxonomy (GTDB): domain Bacteria; phylum Bacillota; class Halanaerobiia; order Halanaerobiales; family DTU029; genus JAKSCG01. Next base: position 75,641 of record JAKSCG010000237.1, on the reverse strand, counting down.
AATAATTTTGTTTAACATTTAAATTACCAATAATATAAATTACGCCTTGACATCTTACCAAACGGTATGGTAAAATATCATTACCGATTGTTTATATTTGCAAAGCAAAATTACCATATTTACAAATATCAAGGGCATGGTGAGCAAAAAAGCTGATGCCGACCTTGATTTTAGCTTTTCCAAGAGAAGATAGAAAAATTTTCACCAGTCTGCCTGTCCCAGCTTTGTTTGACCCCTTGTTGTGCTGGGGACTGTACTGGTCATTATGGGGGGCACCATAATATGTCTTCTCTTGGGTTTTTTTAAGAGATTTCTACTAATTGTTCATATCATTTTGTATTACTAAATCTAAGAGAGGGGGTGGATTTTACTTTCATTCTATGTACTACAAAATGATCATGATAAAACTGATTCAACTTCGGGAAGTAATACCTTAAGGAAACGAGGACACTTATGGTAGCTTTTTCCTGAATGGTGAGTCAAACAAACTAAAATATAAGCGAGGGAAGCAAATGAAAAAATATAGTTTTTTGCTGGTTTTTTTATTGACAATCTTTGTCACCACAACTGCCTTTGCCAACCCCTTTACTGATGTACCGGCAAACCACTGGGCTTATCGGGCCGTAAACAAGTTAGTGGCCTCCGGTATCGCGGAGGGTTATCCCGACGGAAGTTTTAAGGGGAAAAACAACCTGACCCGCTATGAGATTGCGATCATAGTAAGCCGGATCCTGGACAAGATTGAACTGGAACGCAATATGCTGGCTGAGGAAATCGACGATGCCGCTAACAATTTAAGCAAAGCCCAGGCAGAGGATGTAACGGCAATTGTCAAGGCTATTTTAGCTAAAAACCAACCACCGGCAGGCGGAATTTCCAAAAACTTAAGCGATCAGCAGGTGGAAGAAGTGGTTAATCTGATTGAGGCCTTAACCTTTGAATTCAAAGCGGAGTTAAAGATACTCGGCCAGAAAATTGATGGAATCTATGCCGATGTAGATGCCGTGGAAGCGCGAGTTGCTGCTTTAGAAAAGGTTTCTCCGGTAGTTAGCTTTAGCGGGAAATACAGTGTAGATTTGGTGGATCAGTATATTGAAGACGGAGTTATTGCTACTGATGTCGATAAATATATCGATAAAGATAAAGACGGTCGTTATGATTCCGGGGAAGAGGATTATAAAGATCCGTATGTCTATCTTGACCCCTGGGATGATGATTCTGAAAAGATTGCCGCTGATCAATCTGACGGTAAAGTGGAACAGACCCTGGACTTGCAGGCCAAGATAGTTAAAGAGGGCTTTTCTGCGGCTGTAAAAATGGATGTACATGAAGATAGCGATGTTAAAGACGTTTTGGTTTTAGATCAAGCTGAATTAATTTTGGAAAATGAAACCCTCAAAGCAGTCTACAAGGAAAAAAACGTTGTAGACATAGCTGACTATGCCTATAGCCAGGCCGAAATTAACGGATTAGTAGTTGACTGGAAGAAATTTGGTTTAGAGACCTTTTTTGGGACGGCCGGATATGATGTCCCCGGTACAATCGATTATAAAGACGGTTTTCCAACTTATGACAAGTATGACTCAACAACCAATCTTTACCAGGACCCGGTTGAAGATAAAGATGACTTTTATGTGATGGGGGCCAGGAAGAGATTTGAGTTGGACCGGCTGAACCTCGGAGTAAACGTTACCAGCCGGCGGGCCCGGAATGAGTTTTTTACCGGTGAATGTGGAACGGTTGTTAAGGTTGAAGATATGAACCATAATATCTTGGGAATTGATACAGATGCTCAGTTCGGGGAAATAGACCTGAATTTTGATTTCGCTCACTCCATCCCGGAACAGGAAGCTGCCGATAATGGTTCATTGATCCGTTTGGGGGTCAGTACAGGCTTGCCTTTTGCCGATTTGAAGTTTAATTACAAAAACCGGGATGAAAACTTTACCCCAATTAGCCAAGATAATGTAGTCTTTGATAGTGGTAACGGCGACTATGATCGGTTTACCACCGGGCTGGGTCAAGCCGATATGACCGGTTGGAATTTCAAATTAACCGAGCAGATAACTGATTTGTTGGAAGCCAGTTTATTCTACGCCAGCATAGAAGAAGTCGGTGATGAAACGACCAAGATGGCGCTGGCCGGTGAAATGCCGCTGCCGGTTCTAATTGAAGGCTTAACTCTTAGTGGTGAATATACCGTTGAAGACCCGGTCGAAGCCGGTGTCGAAGAAACAACCCTCGAGTTTGATGTCAAGTATACCGCAAATGATTACCTGACAGCCGAGTTGGGTTATGAAAATGTAGCAGATGATGCTTATGTCTCCGGTCAAGACGTAGTTACCGTCAAATACGGGATAAAGGTCATTGATTATCCGGTATTTAAAGACTTAGTAGTCCGGGCCGGGCTTAATTTTAAAGATATTGGCGAAGATAAAGATGAAGAGACGATGGAATACAATCTTGGTCTTGGCTACACCTTGGGTGCAGTTAAATTAAGTTATGACTATCGCAATAAAGAAGCAGAGGGAAAAACAGCTGAAGTTGGTAAATATAATAGCAATCAAGTTGGCTTAGTCTACACGGTTGCTGACGGAATTGATTTCAAGGCTGATTACCAGCTGCTTGCCTTAAAAGATACCGACGGTGACTTAAACGGGGCCGATGATTATCAAGTTAGAACAGCCAAAGCCGGTGTTAGTATCTCCTTTTAATTAGCTTATAACTCAAAGATTAACCCCCCGGGGATCAACCCCGGGGGTTTTAATCTTTCTTGACAGCCCTTGATTAGTGTATTATTATGTAAGTAACATTTAAAACATTTAATTTTTATTAAATGTTTTAAATGTTAAAGTGGGGAGGGGGTTTGATGACAGGTTATCAGGAGATCGACGGGATTAGAAGAATTATTATTGAAGCCCTGGGGCAAACACTTGATACTTACGGGATGAATCGAACGATCGGTTATATTTATGGTCTGTTGTATTTTGAGGATAACCCTTTATGTCTGGATGAGATCGCGGAAAAACTTGGTGTTAGTAAGGCTACGGTCAGTATTAATATTCGTTTGCTGCTAAAATTAAAGATGGTCCAGAAAATATGGATGAAGGGGAGCCGCAAAGACTATTATTTAGCAGAAAGGGATTTTAACAAAATTTTTCAAGAAGCATTAAAGAGTAAGGAATTAAATCAAATCCGGCTGATTAAAGAGGCGATTGTTCCGGCGACTAAATCTTATCAAGACCTTATGTCCCGGAGCAGTCAGGAGGTAAAGCAGCTGATTGAAGGAGATTTAAAGAAGATTGAGGAATTAATCCGGATCATCCAACTAGGGGAAAAGTGGATTTATTTCCTGTTGGATAAAGAGTTGGACAGTGGGCCTTTCCCCCAGCAATTAAAAGAAATTTCAGTGGATTGGGGTGTGGAAGGATGAGAATACTTATTTATACCGGGAAGGGTGGAGTTGGAAAAACCAGTATTGCGGCTGCTACCGGGATTAAATTGGCGGGAAAAGGGATCAAGACCCTGGTGGTTAGTACTGATCTGGCCCACAGCCTTTCTGATTCATTGGGGGTAGATTTAAATTATCAACCGACCACTATCCTGAAAAATCTGGATGGTATGGAGTTAAATCCCCAGCACCAGTTGGAAAACCACTGGGCGCAAATCTATCAGTATTTAGTTGATCTATTGAAGATGATGGGAATTAAAGATATTTTTGCAGAGGAATTAACAATGTTTCCGGGAGTCGAGGAGCTTTTTAGTTTATTGGAAATCCATGAACAGTTTAAAAAAAAGGGATATGATGTTTTAATCATGGATTTTCCCCCAACGGCTTCGGCGATTCGTCTCCTTAGTTTTTTTGATATAATTGGTTGGTATATGGAAAAATTTTTCAAAATTAAAAAGAAAAGTATTAAGTTTTTACGGACTTTTAGTAATAGTTTTATGGAACTGCCCCTGCCCGAGGAAGATGTTTTTACAGCGATTGAGGAGATCTATCAGAAAATGGAAGAGGTCAAGGGAATACTAACTAATCCGGAAATAACATCGGTTAGATTGGTGCTCAATCCGGAAGAGATGGTCATTAATGAATCTCAACGGGCTTATACTTATTTGAGTTTATATGGCTTTAAGGTCGATTGCATCATTGTTAATAAATTATTTTTGCCTGAGGCCAACAGCGACTTTTATAACCGGATCTTGGCCAGACAGCGGAGTAATCTGACCAGAATTGAAAAGATTTTTTCCTCCCAACGGGTCTTTACCTTACCCTTAATTTGTGAAGAACTAAAGGGCCTTGACAACCTTAAACCGGTTTCCAGATTACTATATCAGCAAGAAGATCCGTTGGATAGCTTTTTCGGGGGAATTCCCTTGGCGGTTGAGAAGGAAGGGGACGGTTATCATTATCGGGTGTATCTCCCCTTTTTGCAGCGGGATAAGTTTAGACTGCACCAAAAGGGAGGAATTTTAATTGTTACTATTGGTGATTATAAACAGAAACTACATTTACCTCAGCTCCTGAGCAATAAGTCGATTAAGAAGGCTCAATACCGGGACTCGTATCTACATCTATCCTTTTAGCTCTTTTGGCGACTCCGGGGGGCAGATAATGGCGGCCACAGAGATCAGATCAGATTAAGGGATTTAATGATAAGGGGGAAAGAATGATGACCTTAATTGAACTTAAAGGTGTAGAAAAGATTTATCAGCAGGGTAAAATAGAAGTACCTGCTTTAAAAGGAATTGACCTGACGGTGGAAACAGGTGAATTTACAACTATCTTTGGTCCGTCAGGATCAGGGAAGACGACCCTCCTTAATATGATCGGCTGTCTGGATAAGCCGACAGCAGGTCAAATTACTTTTGATCAGCGGGAGTTGGGCGGTATTTCAAAAAAAGAGTTGGCCTTAATCCGACGGTATAATATCGGCTTTGTCTTCCAGAGCTATAATTTGATTCCTGTGCTGACTGCTTTTGAGAATGTCGAGTTTGCTGTCCGCTTGGTCAATAACCGTAATGACAAAGAACGGCGGCAAATAGTCCTAAATATTTTGGCAGCAGTGGGACTGGAAGGGCTGGAAAACCGACGGCCCAACGAATTATCGGGGGGACAGAAGCAGAGAGTAGCCATTGCCCGGGCCTTGGTCAAAGAACCGAAATTGATCCTGGCCGATGAACCTACGGCCAATCTGGACTCCAAAACCAGCATTGAGATCCTGGAGATTATGGTTAAGATGAACCAGCAGTTGAAGACAACATTTATTTTTTCCACCCATGACCCCCAGGTTATGGAATATGCGAGCAGATTAATTGAGATCAGGGACGGAGAGGTCTCGATTGATCAAAAGGGGGAGAAAGCCGGTGTTTATAGCTAAACTGGGGTTCAGGAATGTCTTTCGTCATAAAAAGAGGACGCTAATTACGGCGATTATAATCTCACTGGCAATTTTAATTTATCTGGTTACTGATTCAATCATGATCGGGATTGCCGAGTTGTCTTATCAAAACATCATTAATCTGGAGACCGGGCATCTCCAGGTGATGACCGAGCAATACTGGGAGGAGAAGGATAAGAACCCGCTTGACCAACTGCTCGTTAAAGACGGCCAACTGGCAGAAGAGATCAAAGCTCTGGCTAACTTGCAGGGCATGTCGCCGTTACTTAGGTTCAACGCCAATTTAAACAACGGGGTTGAAGAACTACCGGTGCTAGGTCTGGGGATTGAGCCGAATACCTATCATCAGGTCTTTACTACCGGTGATTACTTTGTCAAGGGTTCGTTCTTTAAAGCCGGGGAGGAGAAGGCGGTCCTCGGTCAGAGTTTGGCGGAATTGATGGATCTGAAGGTCGGAGATTACTTAACTTTGTTGGTTAGAAGCCGAGAAAGGACTTTTAATACAATTGATGTGGAGATTAGCGGTTTAATTAGTACCCCCAATCCCAATGTCAATAATAATATTGTTTTTGTCCCCTTGGATCTCGCCCAGCAATCACTCAATCTGGGTGATGAAGTCAGTCAGCTGGTGATCCGGTTTAGGGGAGACCAAGGGGAAATGCCAACTGCGGCCAGACAGCTGACCGAAAAGGTAGCAAAAATTAATCCTGATTTAAGGGCTTATCCCTGGCAGGCATCAGCCCAATCAATTTTGGCGATGATGGAAGCATCTCAGATTGAAAATATAATTATTCTGGGGATTATTATTCTGATTGCTGCGGTGGGAATCATTAATACCACTATTCTTTCGGCGATCGAACGGACAGAAGAAATAGGGATGATGAAGGCCCTGGGCTTAAAAGAAGGGGAGATTATCCTGGCTTTTATGATAGAAGCACTGGGGATTGGCGTGATCGGTAGTTTAATTGGTTGTTTCCTGGGCGGGGTGAGCGTAGCCTTCTTTAATCGATTCGGTATTGCCCTCAGTGCTTTCGGCATGGGGGAGATCGATATCGGTATTCCGATTATTGATAAAATATATGGTGGTTGGAATCCGGGGGCATTTTTGTTTATTGCGCTCTTTGGGGTGGTGGTGGCTGTTTTAGCAAGTATACTGCCGGCCCGCTGGGCCGCCGGGAAAGACCCGGTTAAGGCAATCTATCACCGTTAAAAAGGAGGGGGTCTGATGATCTTTTTATGGAATTTAGCGGCCAAGAATTTATTGCGCAACCGATTAAGGTCAATAGTATCAATCATTGCCATTGCAATCTCAGTAGCGGTGATTGTCTTTACCAGAGGGCTACTAATGGGCTTTATCGACTCAACCTTTTCCCTCTATATCCAATACGAAACAGGGCATATTAAAATAGTCAATCAAGAGTACCGTTTGAAGCAACGCCTTCTTTCTTTAAACTATCCGGTTGATGGTTTTAACGGGGAGGGAGTTGCGGTAATGACTGACCAGCTAACTGAGCTGGAAGGGATCGAGCTGGTGGTTCCCCGCATTAAATTTGGGGCAATGGCCAGTACTGAGCACGAGGCGATAACCATGCTGGGCTGGGGGGTTGACCCAGTGCTTGAAGACAGATTTACCAAAATAGAAGAGAAACTGGTGGCCGGAAGAATGATTCAAAATGGGGAAAAAGAAATAGTGTTGGGTAACGGTTTAATGGAGAAGCTGAACAAAAGGGTGGGGGATAAAGTAACCCTTTTATATACTGATTCCTTTAATTCCTTTAAAGGAGTTACTTTTAGAATTGTCGGGGTGATTAGCAGTAATCTGCCCCTAATCAATGAGCGAATTTTTTTCCTGCCGCTCGACCTGGCCCAGCATTTATTGGAAATGCCCGACCAGGTTACCGAGTTATTATTGATTACACCTAATGCTAACCAGGCCGATGTTTTTTTCCCGGCGGTCGAACGACTATTTAGCGCAAAGAATGCCCTCAGCCGGTATTCTGTCCTGACCTGGCAGGAAGCCAATGAGTTTTTGGCCTATATGGATCTTGCCCTCAAGATCTATGACTTAATTTACATTTTCCTGGTACTCCTTTCCAGCATAGTGGTCATTAATACGATGGTGATGATTGTTAAAGAGAGGACGCAGGAGATCGGTATGATGGCCGCCCTCGGGTTGCAGGGCAGAGATATCCTGAAACTTATTGTGATGGAAGGTGCGGTAATGGGAATAATCGGCAGTCTGCTTGGTTCATTGTTCGGGGGGATGATTACCCGCTTTTTATCAGTCCATGGGATTGATTATAGTCAAGCGATGTCCGGTATGGAAGGATTTTTAATTGACCCGATTATTTTCCCCAGTTTTTCGGTCGACCACATGGTTTTTGCCTTTATTCTGGGGGTAGTAGTTACGGCTATTGCCTGTATTTTTCCGGCTCGCCGGGCGGCGAGACTGGAACCGTCCGAGGCTTTGCGGGATCTGTAGCTTGAAAAACATATTGAAAGGGGATTAAGCATGAAAAAGAACACAATTGTTGGTATTTTGCTGTTGAGTTTACTGTTGATTACTGGGTTATCCGGGATAGTAACGGCAATTACCGCGGAAGAAATAATTAATTATCGGGATAAAAATGAATATATTATTTCAGCCAGAATCGAAGCAGAGATGATTATTGTTAATGGTGGGAGAAAGATGACCAAGACTTTGCGTTCACTCAGTGATGATCAAAATGCCCTGACCGAATTCACTAATCCCCGGGACCGGGGTACCAAGTTCTTAAAACGGGGGGAAGATCTCTGGATGTTCTTCCCGGAAGCAGAGGATGTAGTAAAAATCTCCGGGCATATGCTCAATCAGTCAATGATGGGCAGCGATTTCTCATACCAGGACATGATGGAATCAGATCAGTTGACCGAGTTGTACCAATTTAAAATACTACAGGAAGAGGAATTAGACGGGAGGCTCTGTTATGTCTTAGAAGGAATTGCCCGGGAAGGGAAAGAAGTATCATATTACCGCCGGGTAATCTGGGTTGATCAAGAGCGGTTTGTCGGATTAAAGGAAGAACTATATGCCCGGAGTGGCCGTCTGTTAAAGGTAAGTATGGTCAATAAGATTGAACAGATCGATCAACGCTGGATACCAATCGAATCAGTCATGGAGAATAAACTGCGGGAAAATACCCGGACCGAGTTTAAGCTCTTATCAATTGAGTTTAACCCGGAAATAGCGGAAGGGGTCTTTACCCTGGAGAGTTTACAGTCATAAAGAGGGGGAATTGCTATGTCACAAAAAATCTTTTGCCTAATACTCTTAATTCTGTTAATAGTACTTCCGGTCTCCGCCCAGGTCGAAATAGGAGGGGAGATTAAAGCTAACCTGATCAGTACTATTTATCAAGGAGAGATTAAGAGTCTGCTTCAGGAAACCTTGCAGCTGGAATTATTAATCCCAAGGTTTGGGGATACCGATGCTAAAGTGGAATTGAAGATTTATAATCCGGAGCTGTTGAACGGGGAGAGAATCAGCTTTCAGAAACTATATTTAAAGCGAAAGTTTGATCAATTTTATTTAACGGTGGGGCGCCAGCCGATCTCATGGTCTTTTGGCTCAATGCTCAACCCGGTTGATTACAGCCTGGGAGCAGAAGCGATCAAGCAAGAAACTATCGGGAAATATCAGGATGCGGTGGCCCTTTACGTTCCACTAAACTGGAACTCCAATTTAGCGTTGGTTGCTTCCAATTTTAGTGGAACAGGTAAAATTAAATGGGGGATCAGGGGTCGGGCCGGATATAAAGGTTATGACCTGACTGCCAGCTTGATCCGTGAACCGGCAATTAATCTGACCGAACTAAACGGCTTAATGAATCATGCGACCGATCAGGTTGCCGGAGAAGTACTGACCTGTACCAGAGCCGGGCTAACAGCCAAGGGGGATCTCGGCCCATTGGGAGTTTATAGTGCCTTGGGCTACTATCATTGGGATCAAAGGGAACAGGGTAATCTAGTCCTACTTTTAGGCGGTGATTATAGCTATACCTATCACTATGATCAATTGATTACCGCCCAGCTGGAATACCTGGTTTTGGAAAAAGGGGAATTGTTGAGCGGAGTAATACCGGCCGGAGAATACCTTAACTTTTTGATTGGAAATATTAACTATCCCCTTGATGATTTTTCGGCTCTAAATTTTACCGTAATCAGCAGTTTGGACGATGGCAGTATGGTTCTTCAACCCAGTTATCAGGTCGACCTGGGGAGTAATTTAAGTCTAAACTTGAGTGGGTTTTACCAACTGGGAGACCCAGATAAAATATTAGCCAGTGCAGATGAAAAAAGGATTGGGGGGATAGAGACAGCCTTAAGTTATTCTTTTTAAATATAATCTTTAAGCACTATCGGCACTATGGAAGCGTTTTTTTCATAGTGCTTTTTTTGTTTTGCTCAAAGGAATACTTCGATCGGCCGAATAATTCGGTATAGAAGAGCCGGGTTAGTGAAAAACTAAGCTTAAATTTTATTTGTCCAAAGGGGGCTAGCCAGGTGGTTAAAGTAGTTGTACTTGGAGCTGGAATAGGTGGCTTGGTTGTGGCCAAAAAGATTCGCCAGAAATTACCGGCCGGTAATCAGGTGATTTTAATTGAAAAGAGGTTACGACAGTACTTTCAACCTTCCCTTTATTGGTTAATGATTGGCGAGAGGAAAGAACGGGATATCTACCGGAACCTGGCAGGAGTATTTCCTCCCGGCCTGGAATTTATCCACGATGAGGCACTGGAAATTAAACCGGTTACCAAAAAAATTATCTTGAAAAATAGGGAACCGATTACCTATGATATCCTGGTAGTGGCTACCGGGACTGAGGCTGACCCCGCGGTTTTCCCCGATTTGACCGGAGTTGGCCATAATCTGCATACCCTGGAGGGGATTAAAGGGCTCTGTGCGGGACTAAACATTTTTACTGGGGGAGAAATAGCCATTGTTAAAACCTCATTGCCTGACCTCTGCCCAACAGCTCTTTATGAGGCGGCAATTCTCTTAAATAGCTTACTGATCAAAAAGGGGTTAAAAGGTCAATATCAATTAACGATCTATACCCCCCTGGAAAGACCGTTAATTGAGGTTTCCAATGATTTAAATAAGTGTATCAGTAAGGAACTGGACCGGCATCAGATCAGGGTGAAGACTGCTTCCCAGTTTGAGAGTATTGATCCGGCCGCCCAAAAACTAAAGTTTACCGGTTTTACTGCACCTTATGACCTCCTCTTATATGCCCCGGTATATAAGGGACAGACGGTTATTCGGAATAGTGAGTTAGGGGATGAATCCGGGTGGATGCCGGTTGATCCCCAATACTTATATGCCGCTAACGACCTCTTTGCCATGGGTGATTCTACGATCATTAAAACCCCTTCCGGTAAATACCTCCCGATGATGGGAGCAGTCACTACCCTGCAAAAAAATATTATTATTTCCAATGTATTGGCATTAGCTACCGGGAGTCTTCCGGACAAAAAGTACAAGGGATATGCCAGTTGTTTTTTTGATGTCGGGGCCGGGCAGGTAAAACCGGCCTTCAGTAATTTCTATCACCAAAAAGATCCGGCCTACTATTTTTTACCGGCCAGCCGGTGGTGGAGGATCGCCAGACGTTTAATTGAGTATGATTGGCTCAGGCAAGGGAAACCGATTAAATAAATAATCAAAAAAAAGTGTTTTTAATAAAATTAAGTTAAAAAAAAGGGATTTTTGTATTTAGCTAGTATATATATATTAATAAAAACAAAATAGTGTTTTGTATAACGAAACAAAAGACTAATCAATCTATCATGGGGGGGCGATTGCTATCCAAGCAATAAATTTAAGATGTTTAAGCTGTGCCAAGCAATTTCTGCTGGATAATTATCTAAAGTGTCAATGTGGCGGGATTCTAGAGGTTATTTATGATTATCAAGGGATGAAACTGCCGCCGAATCCTAAAGAAATGTGGGATTATATAGATTTTTTACCGATCGAAGAGCGCAACAATGTTGTCTCATTGGGTGAGAGTATTTCACCTTTATTGGAAGCAAAGAATTTAGAAAAGCAGCTAGGTTTGGACAATTTGTATATAAAGGACTATGCCCGCAATACTACCGGTAGTTTTAAAGACCGACCGAATTCTGTGGGGATTAGTAAGGCCAAAGAATTTGGTATTGATACAATTGTAATTGCTTCTTCCGGTAATGCCTCCTCTTCTGCTGCAGCTTATGCGGCGAAAGGGAATATGCGCTGTATCGTCTTTGTCCCTGAGTCTACTCCAAAGGAAAAATTAGTTCAAGCTAGGGTTTATCAAGCCGAGGTATTTAAAGTTAAAGGCCATTACAGTAATGCCTTCCGCTTAGCAATGGAGGCAACCAGCAAATACGGTTGGTACAACGTAACGACAACATATCTTAATCCCTATACTGTGGAAGGGAATAAAGTGGTTGCTTATGAATTGTTTGAACAAATCGGTGTTCCTGATTTCATCTTTGTCCCGATCGGGGCAGGTCCTTTATTATATGGCACGCTAAAGGGTTTTAAAGAGTTAAAAATGATGGGTAAAATAGATAAATATCCTAGAATGGTAGGAGTTCAAGCAGCAAGGTGTTCGCCGATAGTTGAAGCTTTTGAGAAAAATCAACGGGAGGTAAAGGGATGGACAAAAGAAATACCCACTATTGCTTCGGGAATCAATGATCCCTTAATCGGTTATGAAAATGACGGGTCTTTGACTTTAGAAGCAATTTACCAAAGTAAAGGGTATGGAGTTAAGTTACAGGAAGAAGCTATCCTGGAATCAATCCACAGTTTAGCTAAAGAGGAGGGAATATTTGCCGAACCGGCCGGGGCGGTTGGTCTTGGCGGAGTTAAGCAATTAGTGGATAAAGGGGTCATTAAACCAGCCGATAAAGTAGTTGTGTTAGTCACCGGCCACGGTTTAAAAAATATTGCTATCCTTGCTCAAGAAGAATTAAAGCTCATTAGTCAGCTTACTGACTTAAATAATAATCTAACTATAAAGAAGGAGGAGTAATAATGCTTGTAGAGGAAAAACTTAGAAAACTGGGGATAGAACTCCCCCCAGTACCAGAACCGGTTGCGGAATATCTCCCTTATCGTAAAACCGGGAATTTAATCTATATTTCTGGACAGGATTGTAGGATTAACGGAGAATTAAAGTATGAAGGTAAAGTTGGGGCTGAGGTTACGGAAGAACAAGGCTATCAAGCAGCCAAAATTGCCGTAATTCGCTGTCTGGCTGTCTTGAAAAGTGCAATTGCTGATTTAGATGATCTTGTTCAAGTGGTTAATCTGCGAGGTTTTGTTAATAGTGCTCCCGGCTTTGTTCGGCAACCAATGGTTATTAATGGTGCATCCGAATTTTTAGTTCAGCTTTTTGGGGAAAAAGGAAAACATTCTCGCTGTGCCCTGTCTGCTAATGAGTTACCATTTAATACTCCAGTAGAGATCGAAATGGTGGTCGAAGTTAAAACATAATAACCGAAGGGGGATGATAACTTAAGTATTTGGCCGGTTAAAGAGTTAAAAAAAACATAAAATCTGGAAGGAGATAAATTTACCATGAAAAAGTTTTTAGTTTTAATTTTAGCGATCTCATTAGTAATTTTGAGTGGATTTTCAACCATGGCCGCAGATAAGACTTATACAATCAAATTAGGTTATTTAGGTGGTACCGATATTCATAAAGATTATGAGCATACAATGGCCTTCGTATTTAAAACATTAGTTGAAGCACAAACCGAAGGGAAAGTTAAAGTACAATTGTATCCTGGTGCCCAATTAGGTAGTGATGTTGATATGTTAGAATCAGTTACGCAAAACATAATTCAAGGAACACTGGCCAATGAAGGGTCTTTGAGCCGATGGTTTCCGCCGATTGAAGCTAATGCCATTCCGTTTTTGTTTAGAAGTATTCCGGTAGCTCGAGAAATGTTTGACGGTCCTTATGGAGAAATTCTAAAGCAGAGATTAAATGATGAAGTGGGACTGAAAGTATTAGCGATTGGCGAAGTCGGGGGCTTTTTGCATTTTGCCACAAATAAGCGACCGGTACCCTCTCCAGAAGATTTAAAGGGGCTAAAAATAAGGACAATGCAGCATGATGGCCATATAACCTTTATTAGATCGATTGGAGGGGCGGCAACCCCGATGCCTTTTACTGAATTGTATACTTCTCTCCAAACCGGACTGGTTGATGGACACTTCAATCCGGTTAGTGCCATGGTATCTTTTAAAATGTATGAAGTTCAAGATTATTTAACCTTAACCGGACATTTATATGGACCGAATTATTTGGTAATGAATAGTCAAGCCTTTAATAGTTTTCCTAAAAATTATCAAGATATTTTAATTAGTGCAGCCGAGGCAGCGAAAGTCGCGGCACGGGGAGTGAATACAATTGCCGAGGTAACTGGTATAGCCCATTTAAAGGAACAAGGGATGGAAATATATTCGCCGACCGCAGCCCAACGGGAACAGTTTAAAAATTTATCACAAGAAAAGCTGATTGCATACTTTGTGGGAAAATTTGGGGAAGAATGGGTAGAAACTATTCTGGAAGCTGCTGACGAAGCGGAAAGAAAAGTATATAGTTACTAAAAAATAGTAAGTGGGCTATAGCAATATAGCCCACTTATCATGATTTGTTCAAGGAGGGATTAAATGAGGGAGGTAGAGACAGGGAGCCATAAAATTGAAAAAAGGAGCGGAGTAAAAGCTATATTAAGTAAAATAAGTCATCTCTTAGAAAATGTAACCAAGACAGTTTGCGGAGTCTTATTATTTATTATGGTTATTTCAGTTTTAGCCGGAGTATACTATCGTTTTGTGCTGGTTAATCCGCTTCCCTGGGTTGAAGAGGTTTCAGTTTATAGCATGATCTGGTTAGGATGTTTATCGGCAAGTATTGTCTATAAATACAGGCAACATCCCAGAATTGATATCCTTTTTGAAAAATTTCCTAAAAAAATTCAAATCGGTATTCAGTTTATTTTAGAGGCTTTAGTCGCCATTTTTTTGATTATCATTTTTTATAACGGATTGAGTTTTGCTGAAAAAGGCCTGAGTCGAAAAACAGGTTCACTTGGAATAAGTATGATGATACCTTATTTAGCCATATCAGTAGGGTGTTTGCTGACTTTGTTGCAACAAGTGATGACAATTATTATTGATGGTGTACTGATTGCAGAAAGGACGGATCAAAGATGAATACACCAATTTTTATTGTCGGGGTATTGTTGTCATTAATTTTTTTAGGAATGCCGATCAGTTACTCGTTAGGAGTTACTGCCTTAGCTACCCTAGTTAAACTGGATTATATTTCTTTTTTAGGAATCATGCCCCAAAGGATGTTCGGTGGATTAAATAGTTATGCCATTATGGCCATGCCCTTTTTTATGCTGGCCGGGGAAGTGATGAATCGAACAGGAATTACCAATAGCCTGATTAAATTAGCGGAAATGTTGGTAGGATGGATTCGTGGAGGTCTGGCCCATGTAAATATTTTAACGAGTATGTTATTTGCGGGATTAACCGGTTCAGCTGTTTCAGATACAGCAGCCCTGGGTTCGATCTTAATCCCTTCCATGGTCGAGCGGGGTTATTCCAAGGGATTTAGTGCTGCGGTTACGGCCGCTTCTTCGATTATCGGTCCAATAATTCCCCCCAGTATTATTATGGTAGTTTATGGCTCCCTGATGAATGTATCCATTGCCGGCATGTTTGCCGCGGGAATAATACCGGGAATTTTACTGGGGACATCAATTATGATCTTGAGCTATTTTATTTCAATTAAAAAAGATTATGCCGAAAAAAGACCGATCCCAAGCTTTAAAGAGGTTATAATTGCTTTAAAAGAAAGCATTCCCGCCTTGATCATGCCTTTGATTATTTTAGGAGGTATTTTGGGGGGGATCTTTACACCGACCGAAGCAGCAGCAGTTGCAGTTTTATATGCCGTAATAATCGGCTTGTTTATGCGAAAATTAAAGGTTAAAGATTTCTGGAAGATTATTCAGGATACTGCGACATCCCAAGGAATGATTTTAATTATTTTATCCTGTGCGGCAATATTGGCCTGGGTATTGGCCAGTGAGCAGATTCCCCAGTCTATTGCCAACTTTATGATTAGTATTACCGGCAATAAACTGGTCATGCTCTTTCTGATCAATATTTTATTACTGGTCTTTGGAATGTTTATGGATATAACTGCTGCCCTAATTATCCTGGCTCCAATCCTTGGCCCAATAGCTATCGGTTTAGGGGTTCACCCTCTCCATTTCGGGATTATCATGACAATTAATTTAACGATGGGTTTGATGACCCCACCATTGGGAGCCTGTTTATTTGTCGCCTGCGGTATTACTAAGATCAGTTTAAAGGTTATCGCTAAAGATATTCTCCCCTTTATTATCGTGGAAATAGCGATTCTTTTTTTAATTACCTATATACCGCAATTAGTCATGTTTATCCCAAACTTATTAGGTTATAATTGAGGGGGGCTTTCAAGTGCATGATTTGCTAATTAAAAATGGTGTAATTGTTGATGGCTTAGGTACCCCCCGCTATTCGGGGGATATAGCGATTAGCAAGGGGAAAATTATCAAAATCGCAACAGGGATTAAAGAAGGCCGGAAAATAATTAATGCTAATGGAAAAATAATTGCACCTGGGTTTATCGATATCCATTCCCATGCCGATTTGGCAATATTAAAGGGTGAAGTCCTACCCAAGATTGAACAGGGAATAACCACAGAAATAGTCGGGAATTGTGGCTTTTCTGCTGCCCCCATCCATCCCGGGAAAGAAAAAGAAATTAAGGAATATCTGAAGATAATTTTAGGTGAGCTGCCTGTTTATTCCTGGCACTCTTTCAAAGAATATTTTACTTATGCCCGAAGAGGCCATTTAATTCAAAATATCGGCAGTCTGGTTGGCCATGGGAATTTAAGGATCGCAGCTATGGGTTTTGAGAAAAGGAAAGCAACCAGGCAAGAGATGGCAATAATGAAAGAGCTATTAAAAGAGAGTTTGAAGGGTGGGGGATTAGGGTTATCAACCGGTTTAATCTATCCGCCGGGCTGTTATGCCACTTATCAAGAGTTAAAAGAGTTATGCCAGGTTGCGGCTGAGTTTAATGTTCCATATGTTACTCATATCAGAAATGAATCAAGTGCAGTGGTTGATTCAGTTAAAGAAGCAATTAAATTAGGACAAGAAACCGGTGTTGCTGTTCATATTTCTCATCACAAGGTCTGTGGGAAAAATAATTGGGGAGAATCAGCAAAGACGATCGAAATAATCACAAAAGCCCGTAGTCAAGGGGTTAGGATTAGCCTGGACCAATATCCCTATTTAGCCGGGAGTACGATGCTAATGGCTTTGTTACCGCACTGGGTGGCGGAAGGGGGAATTAATAAAGTTTTATCTCGCTTAAGTGATGCAAAAACTAGAGAAAAAATAAAAGAAGATATTGAACAGGGCATTCCGGGATGGGATTCGATCGCCAAAGAAGCCGGCTGGGAAAATGTGCTAATTAGTAGTTTGCCAAAATTAAAAGCTTTTGAGGGTAAAACGATCGTAGAACTTGCTGAAGAATTAAAAAAAGAACCTGCTGAACTAGTTTTTGATCTTTTATTAGCAACAGAGGCTGCCGGGACTATGGTAATTTTTCAACAATGTGCAAGAGATTGGGAAAATATATTTCAAGATAAATATTGTTGTATCGGCTCTGACGGGATACTAGTTGGGGAAAAGCCACATCCTCGTTCATATGGTACCTTTCCAAGGGTTTTAGGTAAAATGGTCAGAGAGCAGAGTTTAATTCCTTTAGAAGAGGCGATTAGAAAAATGACCTTTTTACCGGCCAGTCTTTTTAATTTAAAAGGGATTGGCTCGCTCCGGCAAAATAACTATGCTGATTTAGTAATTTTTGATGAAAAGAAGATCGGCCACCCAGGGGATTATCATAATCCGTCTTTAAAACCGGAAGGGATTGAGTTTGTTATAATAGCCGGAGAAATCATCGTCAAGCAAGGAAAATTTAGTCGCTCAAGTCCGGGGAGGATTCTTGCAAGAAACAAAGAGGAAAATTGAATTTGACACAACAGTAGAAAACATTATACAATTAATTAAGATTTTTGTATTAGAATAAATTAGTCTAAGCTAGCAGGAAACTGGATTAAAGTTAGTAAAGAATAAAATCTGGAATTTCGAGGTAATAATATGATGGATAAACCAGACCAATTAATTAAATCCTTAGACCGAGCCCTGAATGTTCTGGAAAAAATCGTGCAGGCTGATCGGGCCCTAGGGGTGACGGAGTTAAGTAATTCCTTAGGAATGCATAAAAGTAGTGTTTATCGTTTGCTGGCGACACTTGCTTATCGGGGATATGTTAAGCAGGATAAAAATAGCGGATATCGAGTGGGGATCAGGTTATTGGAACTGAGTAATCTGGTCCTTGGTAAACTTGAATTAAGAAGAGAGATTAAGCCTTTATTAGAAGAATTGATGGAAAAAAGTAATGAAACAATCCATTTAGGGATCATCGATAATGGAGAGGCCGTCTATATCGACAAAGTTGAACCATCCCAGACAATCCGAATGTATTCCAGTGTTGGTAAGCGGATTCCCCTTTACTGTACCGGGATCGGGAAAGTACTGCTCGCTTTTACTGCACCGGCCGAGATGGAGAAGGTGATTGCCAGGATCGAACTTAAAGCTTTTACACCGAGTACGATCACCGATCAGCTTAAATTTAAAGCACATTTGGTTGAGATCAGGGAAAAAGGCTATGCCCTCGACAATGTCGAACATGAAGAAGGAGTAAGGTGTGTAGCCGGGCCAATCTTTGATCATCAGGGAAACTTAACCGCTGCTTTTAGTATTTCCGGGCCGGTGATGCGGATGACGGAAGAAAGGCTGCCGGAGACAATTGAACTGGTCAAAGAATATACCGGAAAAATGTCGGCTGTTTTGGGATATATAGCCAACAGATAAAATATTAAATAATTAAGTCCAAATAGCTGAGCACAGGGGAATAATGATATCGCCCTGTGCTCAGTTTGCAATTGTTAAAAAGATTTATTTAGCTGAAGATAGTAATAATCCTTTTCCGCAAAACTACCGAACAGAGTCCCCTCATCTCCCGCAAAAAAGTAAAGACCGAGGGAGAGAGATAGGCCGTCGACTACATCGACTATATAGACGGGGTTTAAAACATAATCCTGATGGTCTAGCCCATAAGACCCATTTAGTTCAAAGGATTGAAAAGGGGTGACCTCATATTGGGCCGAGCCGGTTATCATATTGATTGCTTCCCGCTCTGCTTCCTGCTCTCGATAGTATTGAGTATTTATATATAGTTGATTGATCAGGTTGAAGTCCACTCCCAGCACGCACTGGTAAGATGGGTTTTTCAATTGGAAGTTTTCCTCCGGCTTAAAATAAGCCCCTTCTCCCCGCAGTACAAAACTGCCGAAGTCTTTGGAAAAGTCTCCACCCAGGACATTAACCCGGTAAAATTCAGGTTGCCAAATATAATCTCCTCCGTCCCTTTTAGGATCGGGAGGAAAGGCCGGATCTTTACTATATCCATTGAAATAACTGACCGAAAAATCCACTGCCGGGGTCCATCTAGAGGCCCTAACCCCATACTCGGAATGCTTCAATTTATCCTCTGGATATACGGGCTTTATTCTACCAGATGGTAATACTGACCAGCGTTCTCCCGGTGCGGCAAAAACGGGAGAGGTAAAGGCGGGGACCCAGACCAGATCAAATATCCAATCACCGGAATAATGTCTGGCCCGGACTGCCGGCACCCTGAGCTTGTTGTCATCAGCAAAGGGTTGTGTTTGGTCTTGGGGATTAAAGTTATCGGTCGGATTAATTCCATCGGCTTTACCCCAGGCGATCCGTTGCTTACCGATCGTTAAATCCGTTGCCGCATAATATAGTTCGACATAGGCCTCTTTTAAAGATAGTTTAGTCCCCCGCTGATCTGAAATTTCGAGGGTAGCTGTGGTCAGCCCGGCCTCTGGTCTATAGTGGTTAAGATTCAGTTTTAGGTGATTACTTAACAGGAGAAGCTCGCTTTCGGACAAACTACCCTCCAGTCTGGAGGTCAACTCTCCCTCTATGGTTAGATCTCCTGCTCCAACTTTCATTGTCGGGAAGGCTAAGATTAGAATTGTGACGGTCAATATTAAGATCATTTTTTTTGGCATTTTCTTTCCTCCTTATAGCGGGCGGGTTAGCTGTCTGATCGTAAAATAATTATCAGTCAATCCGCTATTGATCTCAATATTTCTATATTCTAAGACAGTCCTTGAACCATCCTCTAAATCCTTTATGTCAATTTTAGTTCCCAGCCAGAACTTCCCCTCGATCTGTTTAATTTGCGAGACCTCCATTAACTTAATCACTGTCCCGGAGCTGTCCGCAAACTCAGCCTTAATCAGGGTCATTATATCCTTTCTAATCCAGTAAATCTTTTGGGCAAACCCGACATCTGATCTTACCTTAGCTGAGACAGGTTGTGATTCAACAACATATACTTCTTTACCACCTATTTCTTCCGTACTAATCAATGTATAGGTATAATCATCGATGGTGGGAGAAAGGTCTTCATAGCTTAAATCAGAACCCATAAAGCTTCCGCCTCGCTCTTCGGAGGAAAGTCGACGGGGTTTGCCGAGGGCCGGCAGATAAAGGTATTGTTCATCGGCCCCGTTCGGTCTGTCTATACTGAGAAAACCGGTACCGCGTACATCAGCCGGGGATAGAAAGCGGATAAGTGATTTTTCCACTCCGGCATCATTCTCACTTGATGCTGTTTTCAACTCCCTGATCCGTTCCTTACCTGATCGATGGATAATTCTCATTACCATTTCTGCCTGCATATCTTTTACTGAAGTTACTGTTTCCATTTTTTCAATAATCTCTCTGCCGGTTAACCCTTCCCCAGCTAATACCTGAGCATTTACGGAAAACATCAATAAAAAAAAGATAATAAATATTTTTCTAGTTCTCATAGGAGGCATTCTCCTTTTCAGTTATCTTTACCGGCCGGCCAAAGGGTTTAAGGTACATAATAATAGCCGGTGTGAGGAACATATCGGCCACTAAGGCAATAAAGATGCCGGCAGTAGAGAGTATTGCTACATGGGCAAAAGCCTGCATTTTTGATACACTGAATATCCCGTAACCAATCATTAAGATAACTGATGTGAAGATTAAAGCAGGGCCGATTTTTTTAAAGGTTTCTCTATTGGCTTTTGAATAGGATTTGGCTTCCATAAATTCTTCCTTGAAGTGAACAAAATAGTGAACGGTATCATCAACGGCAATTCCCAGGATCATCGGAGCGATTATTAGGGTAAATAAATTGAGTGGAATCCCGACCATACCCATCAAACCGATAATTGTTAGTATTGGTATAACATTAGGCAGCATCGAAAGTAAGCCTAGTTTCAGTGATTTTAGCACAATAATCATAATAATCGTTATAACCAATAGCGCCAATAGTATCGAGGTTATCTGCCCCTGCGAGATATACTCCATTACCTGCAGGGAGATCGGAATGTTTCCGACGACTGTTACTTTTGTGCCGGCCGGGAAATGCTGATCGGCATAAGCACTTATTTTTTCGAAGTCATTGTTTAGCCGCTCCTTAAACTCATTAACCTGAACAGAAACACGCATTTTGTCATAAGAAAAGTTAACCCACTCTTCTAAACCTTCTCCCCCTGACATTTCATATAACAGTAGATACTGCGAGATTAATTGCTCTGAATCCGGTATAGTATAATATCCCTCATTATTATTATTCATTGTCAAGTTCAAATCTTTAATAATATTTGTAAGTGATGTTATGTTGGATGTAGTTTCCCAGTTGTTTATTAAATCGCTCATCCGATCTACTTCCTGCAGAATTGCACTATTTTTTGCCATTTCTTCTTCCGGGAGTTCAATCAATATCTCATAAGAATAGGGAGAACCCAGTCGCTCGGTAATATATTTGGTATCTCTAACAAATTTTATATCATCACCGATCATTTCCAATATATCCGGGTCAACTTGCATCTTGAAGGAAAAACCAATTAAAACCAGTACTAATATAACTGTGAGCAATACCGTAAATTTAACATTATTAGCAACAAAATTTGACCAGCTAACCATTTTATCGCGAAAGGATTCCTTCTTGGCCTGTTTGATTTTTTCCCCTTTTTTATTAGTCCGATCTTTGCCGATCGAAAAAATAATCGGAATAATAGTCATCACAAGCAGATAAGCAATAAAGACACCTAAAGCACAACTAATCCCAATTACTTTAATTGGAGGCATCGGGAGTACTACAAATGACAGGAATCCTAAAGCTGTGGTAACCGCAGTGATCAAGATCGGCCAGGTTGATTCTTGATAGGCATATTTAATCGCTGCTGCTCTGGACCCTGTTTGATTAAAGGCGTAAAGAAAATGATTGATTACATGGATGGAATAACTGACCGAGATAACCAGAATTAGTGTTGGAATAATAATAATCAGCATTGATAATTCTAGGTTTAACCAGCCTAGCAGGCCAAACAACATAATCATGGTAAACAGGATTACGATAAATGGCCCCAGGATAGCTCTAAAACTTCTAAATAGGAGGAACATCAGGATAACCGCAGCTAATAAAGCGATTACACCAAACTTTCCGCCCTCCTGAGCAGCGACTAGATCCGGCTCATAGTTGATAATGGGCGTTCCGGTAGCATATACTTTAACATTTTCTTCCGGTTGCCGATTGAGAATAACCCTTAGAGCCGGTGTGATCAATTTGCGGGGATCAAGTACTTGATTAAGTCCCGCTTGGGCAGCAGGATTAGTATATAGATCTGATTTCATCAGTATTTTTTCCGGCGGCCAGTTTTCCTGCTGAATGGGAGTAAAATTCTCGGGAACAGCGGCATAAACCGAGTCAGGGAGAGCTTTAATTTGAACAATTATTCCCGTGCTCTTTGCATCGGCGGTTATTATACTTCCGACATAAGATTTCTTGGCTAAAACTTTATCTTTAACTTGATTAAGTTTTTCCGGGTCCTTGGGAATTCCCCCTTTAAATAAATCCTCAATAATTAAATTATTATCTGTTGCTTGAAGATACTCAATGTTGGTTAAAGAAGTTACTTTCTTTACAAAAGGCAAGTTTTCGTTGATGTCCTGACTTAAGTCGTCGATATATTTTAAAACATCATAGTTAAAAATTTGCTCACTCTCAACAAGGATAAAAATGTACTCCTCGCTACCGAAGATCTCCTTAAATCGATCATATTTTTTTAATGTAGGACTATCTTCCGGAAAGAAAGCCTCATCATTACTGTTAAGCCTAACTTTCTGAGCACCGACTGCACATATCACCACAAGTACAAGCAAGAGAAGAAGAAAGAGGTATCTACGCTTAATAATTACATTCATACCGAAAGAAGCAATCTTTTCTTTTAGTTTATTGCTTTTCATTTGAGTCCCTCCTTAATTTTTTTTGACCGGGATTGAATAGATTAGATAATTTTTTTATATCTTTATTACATATCGCTCAGACCTCCCTTCGTATGCCGAACATTCTGTCTAGAAAGCAAATAAATAAACAGAGCGTTCTGTCTATAACCATCCCAAAAATCATGTAGTATTAATATATATTGAAATAGCGATCTTATTGGTTATAAATTAAACAATTTCTCCAACCATATTTTTTCCAGAAACTCATCCATTATTTCAGTGAGCATTTTGTTTAATTCCTCTTCTTCTATGTCTACGAATTCAGACCAGCTAGCAACAAAGACCTGAAAACCAATCCAGGGCAATCCCAACATAAAGAATGATTTAGTTAATAATTCCTTTTTTTTGCTTATAGCTTGATCATTTAATTTATCTTTGTATACAACATAAAGGAATTCCATATTCCTTTCCCAAAGCTTGAATAATAAGTTGTTTTCAGGATCAGTTTTTTTCATTGATTCCATAAACAATATCCTGGAAAAATTCCTCCATAATTCGGCACGATTCAGCGTTTCACTAAAAATTTTCTTATAATTAACATTATCATTAATAACTATTTCATCTATTTTATCTTTTTTTAACTCAAAACCCTGTCCCAAATATTTTTCAAACAGCGTCTTCAGAATGTCCTCTTTATTCTTAAAATGATAATAGATCACGGATTTGGCAATGCCGACATTACTGGCTATTTCATCAATGCCGGTACTATCAAAGCCTTTTTCGGCAAAAAGATTTTCTGAAACCGCTAAGATTCTGTCTTTGGTACTGATTTTATTTTTATCTGTATTCATAATTCGGCCCACCCTTTAATAGAACATTCGGTCTATAACCTAATCAATATAATATCAGTTTAGATAACACTTGTCAAGTTCAATCGACAAGAATCAGAGATTCCGCAAACGGAGTCAAATAAAAATATTTTCAGTGACTTGACAGAGAAAATTAGTGGTGATATAATTTAAAGCAATAGAAAGAATGTTCGATATAAATCTGCCGAACTCACCGAGACATTTTTTTATCGGAAAAAGAACGAACGGTCTATATAATAACAGCTTGGTTAAAGGTAGAACGTTCGATAAAATACTTATAACAAAAATGTATTTAGTTGATTAAATTTTTCCAAGAGAAGATAGAAAAAATTTTCACCAGTCTGGCTTTCCCAGCTTTGTTTGACCCCTTGTTGTGCTGGGGACTGTACTGGTCATTATGGGGGGCGCCATAATATGTCTTCTCTTGGGGTTTTTTAAAAAGATTCCAATTGTTCAGATCATTTTGTATTACTAAATCTGGGAGAGGGGGGTGGATTTTAGTTTTTCAATCTATGGTCCTACAAAATGATTATGATAAATAAATCTGATTCAGCTTCGGTGGTAATACCATAAGGAAACGAGGATACTTATGGTAGCCTGAGCCGGAATAGTTGAATCAGAAAACTAAACTGTGAGGGGAAGTAAATGAAAAAATATAGTTTTTTACTGGTTTTTTTATTGATGATCTTTGTCACCACAACTTCTTTTGCCGGGCCTTTTACTGATGTGCCGGCTAACCACTGGGCCTATCGGGCCGTAAACAAGTTGGTGGCATCCGGTATCGCTGAGGGTTATCCCGACGGAAGTTTTAAGGGGAAAAACAACCTGACCCGCTATGAGATTGCGATCATAGTAAGCCGGATCCTGGACAAGATCGAGATGGAACGGAAAATGCTCGCTGAGGAGATCGACGATGTCGCTAACAATTTAAGCAAAGCACAGGCAGAGGATGTAACGGCAATTGTCAAAGCTCTTTTAGCCAAAAACCAACCACCGGCAAGCGGAGGATCCAAAAACTTAAGTGAACAGCAGGTAGAAGAAGTGGTTAACTTGATTGAGGCTTTAACCTTTGAATTTAAAGCAGAGTTAAAGATACTCGACCAGAAAATCGATGGTATCTATGCCGATGTAGATGCGGTGGAAGCACGAGTCACTGCATTAGAAAAGGTTGCTCCGGTAGTTAGCTTTAGCGGGAAATACAATGTAGAGTTGACCGACCAAGAGATCGAAGGAAGGCTGATCCAAGAAGAATACATTGATACTGACGATGACGGTGAATATGACCTGGGAGAAGGAGACCGGGACGACTCTTATCTTTATTCTGATCCCTGGGATGACGACTCCAAAAAGATCGAAATTGACTATGACAAAACAGATGGAAAAGTAGAACAGACTCTGGACTTGCAGGCAAATATAGTTGCTAATGGCTTAACTGCCGTTGTCAAACTGGATGTGCACGAAAAAGATGATGTTGAAGATGTCT
Organism: Halanaerobiales bacterium; assembly: GCA_022360715.1. Classification (GTDB taxonomy): domain Bacteria; phylum Bacillota; class Halanaerobiia; order Halanaerobiales; family DTU029; genus JAKSCG01. Next base: position 50,358 of record JAKSCG010000237.1, on the reverse strand, counting down.
TGATTTTGGATCAGGCTGAATTAGTTATGGAAAATGAGGCTTTAAAAGCAGTCTATAACGAAGAAAACGTCGTAGACATAGCTGACTATGCCTATAGTCAGGCTGAAATTAATGGGATAGTAGTTGACTGGAAAAAACTTGGCTTAGAGACCTTTTTTGGGATGATCGATTACGATGTTGCCGGAACTAAAGATTTAGATAATGGACACGACGTTTATGAGGACTATGATCCGACAACTGGTGCTTACCTAGATCTGGTCGAAGATAGTGATGACTTTTATGTGATGGGGGCCAGGAAGAGATTTGGGTTAGAAGGCCTGGATTTTGGGGTAAACATTAGCAGTCGGCGAGCCCGGAATGAATTCTTTACCGGTGAATGTGGAACGGTAGTTAAAGTTGAAGATATGAACCATAATTTATTAGGGATTGACCTCAATGCTCAGTTGGGCCAAATAGACGCCTATCTTGATTTTGCTCATTCCGTCCCTGAAGTGGACGGAGCTGATAACGGTTCATTGATTCGCTTGGGAGCAATTACCAGCTTACCATTTGCTGCTCTTGAGTTCAATTACAAGAACCGGGACGAATACTTTAAGCCAATTAGTGAAAATGATCTAATATTTGATGCTGATGATGATGACTATGATCAGTTTACCACCGGGCTGGGTCAAGCCGATATGACCGGCTGGAACTTCAAGGTAAGTGAGCAGATAACTGATTTACTGGAAGCCAGTTTATTCTATGCTCAAGTAGAAAAAGGAGAAGATGAAACAACTAAGTTGGCGCTGACCGGTATGATGCCACTTTTAACTGAAGACTTGACCGTAACCGGTGAATACGCGGTTAAAGACCCGGTAGAAACCGGAAAAGAGGAAACAACCCTGGAATTTGGGGTAAAATATGCAGCAAATGAATATATAACAGCAGAGGCCGGGTATGAAAACGTAACTGATGATGACTATATTGCCGGTAAAGACGTAGTAACGATCGACTATGGAGTAAAGGTAGTTGATTATCCTGTATTTAACGATTTAGTGATCAGGGCCGGATTTGCCTTTGAAGATATTGGCGAAGATGAGGATGAAGAGACGACGGAGTATAACCTTGGTGTTGGTTACAGCTTAGGAGCAGCTAAGTTTAATTATGACTATACCTATAAAGAAGTAGAGGGTACTACTGCTGATCAGGGTAAATACAACACCAATCAAGCAGGGCTAGTCTATACGATTACTGACGGAGTTGACTTCAAGGCCAATTATCAATTATTGGAATTAAAAGACACAGCTGGTAATATAAATAAAGCGCAAGACTATCAAGTTAGCACGGCCCAAGCCGGTGTTAGTATTAGTTTTTAGGCAATGCTTCTGTTCCATAATAAACCCCCGGGGTTATCTCCGGGGGTTTTTCTTTATTGGGTTTTGTCAATTTTAAGCAGAAACCATAATATAATATATATTTTATTATGGAGTGAAAAGCTATGGATGGATGCCGAATAATGACCTTTGATGGAGGAGGGGTTCGTGGGGCATTAACAGCCAGAGTTTTAAGCCGATTAAGCGAGAATACTCCCAATTTATTAAAGCAGGTTAACATGTTTGCCGGTACCTCAACCGGTTCCCTTATTGCGCTGGGACTGGCCGCCGGGATTGAGATCGAATGGTTAGATCAACTTTATTCGGTAGAACTTTGCCGGTATATCTTTAAGCGGCAAAGCAGGGGTTTAACTCAACCGCGCTATAGTCTGGAAAGATTGCAGAAAGTGCTGGAACTTGTTTTCCCGTTAAATCTTAAATTAAAAGATCTCGAATATAATGTGTTGATTCCTGCTTTTAAAGTTAAGGCATGCCCTGAAAATAGGAACAGCTGGGGTCCCGTTTTTTTTAGTAATTTATCAGATACTGATGATCAAGATGCCCGGGTCATCGATGTTGCTTTAGCCAGTTGTGCGGCCCCAATCTTTTTTCCCTCCCATCAAAACTATATTGATGGGGCAGTAGTAGCCAATAATCCAAGTACAGTTGCCCTGGCTTATGCCCTTTCCAGACTATCGGGACGGGAAGGTTTACCGAAAATGAGCTTAATTTCACTGGGTACCGGCTATCTACCGAAAAGGATTCAAGGTAATACAGCTGACTGGGGTGCCTGGCAATGGTATTTTGGGGCAGACCCTCCAATGCCATTGGTTTCTTTGCTCTTCAGTAGTGCCGCTCAAACTGATTACCTGGTTACAGACTACCTTTTGGGAAAAAGGTATTATCGTTTAAATCCGCTCTTGCATGATCCGATCGGGATGGATAAATACAGTAAAATTCCCCAGCTCAAAAGACTGGCCGATCAGCTCGACTTGACGCCGGTCTTAAGGTGGCTGCACAGCTTTTGGTAATTAATTAATCCCGATAGTTAATATATGTTTAAATGCTTTAAGCAAAGGGTAGCCATCAACCATGGTTACCCATTTTTAAATACTTAATATTAATAAATATTTTACATTATGTTAATTTGGATTTAATATTGACGTGGGATAATAGGACTAAAGTTAGTAAAATCAATTTAAAAAATACTTTATTTACCCAACGTAATTGTTGTAAAAAAGCTATAAAAAAACTAATTTTTAAAAATAATTTGACTGATTCAGTACAAAATGATAAAATTTACTTAAAAGTTATTAAAATAAATTTAATAACTTACTATTCAAAATAAAAGGGGGTTTTCTGTGGAAAAGCATTATTTAATTAAAAACCGTCGTGTTTTTTCTGTTCTACTGTTAGTTGTCTTTGTTTTATGGTTAAATCCGGCCTTTACACTGGCCCAACCCCGGATTGTCCACTGGCAGCATCATTCACCGGCAAGGTTAGCAATGATTAAAGATTTTGCGGCTGAATTTGAGCAAAAGTATGGTCTGCAAATTGCCCTGGAGTCAATTCCGCTGGGTGATTACTATACCAAGCTGCTTTCATCCCTGGCGGCTGGGTCCGGCCCGGATACCTTTCAGATTCGTTCGACCGATGTGCCTACTTTTATTGAAAGGGGCGTCCTTTCCCCTTTAAGCGCTTCGATTATTACAGCTGAGGAAATCAAGCAAGAATTTAACGCCGGAACAATTAAATACTTAGCGGATGATCGTCAGTATTTTGGTTTGCCTACTGATGTCCAGACAATTGTTTTGTTTTATAACAGCGATATTTTTAAGGAAGAAAAGCTAACCAGACCACCGGAAACATGGGATGAATTAATAGACTATGCCCAAAAGATCCACCAACGGGATGAAAATGGAATGACTACCAGAATGGGACTGGCTCACGGTAGTTATGGCCCGGTTATTTGGTCATTTATCGCCCAGTCCGGGACAGAGTTTATCAAAGACGGCAAGGCCTTGTTTAATAATGAAGAAGCCTTTAAGGCCTTTGAGTTTACCACAGAATGGATTGTTAAATATGGGGTGGAAGACCTTGATTTCGGCTCCCGTTGGATGGCTTTCCGGCAGGGGGAACTGGGAATGGTAGCAGCCCATCCCGCCATGTTGGGCAGTTTCCGCAGTACTCACCCTGACCTTCCGCTCGGAATTGCCGAACTACCGACCTTAAAAAAAGGGGCTGAGCAGACCAATATTGTAACTAATTGGGCTTATGTAATCAGTCAAAAAACTAAAGAGCAGGAGTTGGCAACAAAATGGCTCAGTTTCCTTACTTCGGAAGAAGCCCAACGGAAGATGACCAGGAAAACCGGTGAATTACCGGCCCGCAAAAGCTTGCTTGATGATCAGGAACTGCTCGCCGTAGAACCCCTGTTAGCGACCCCTTTTGCTTCTTTAAAAAAGGCTAAACCATATCCCTTCCGGGCCTGGACGCAGATGGATACTGCCGTTAGAAAGGCCGTGCAAAAGGTTACGATTGAAGGGATGGAAACGAGGGTAGCTTTTGACTGGCTGGTTCAGGAAGCAGAAAAAATTTATCAGGAAGTTATTGTCAAGAAGTAAGGTAAGTACGGAGGAGGGTAATCACCCTTCTCCGTTCAAGAGGGAGGTTGAAGCGGAGTGTGGGGAAATAAATTTAATAAATGGCAGAGGATTTTGGCACCTTATATCTTTGTGGCACCAGGCTTTATCTTTTATATGATGGTAACCTTTATCCCTGCTATCGTTGGAATTTGGTTAAGTTTTAATCAGTGGAGTATTATCTCCCCGGAAGCAGAATTCGTTGGTCTGCAAAACTATATTAGCATGTTGCAGGATGAACGATTTTGGAGCTCAGTTTATAACACGGCTGTCTATGCCCTTGGTCTAATCCCGGGGATTGTCATTTTTTCCTTAATCACCGCCCTTTTATTAAACACTAAAATTAAAAAAATTGTTTTTTTCCGGGCTTTATTTTACTTGCCGGTGATTACACCGATCGCCGTTGCTTCAGTGATCTGGACCTGGATCTACCATCCCAGAATCGGGATTATGAACTGGTTGATTGGTCTCTTCGGTTGGACCCGGGTCAACTGGTTAGCCAATCCGGATACAGTAATCCCGGCCCTTGTCCTTATGGGGATCTGGTTGTCGATCGGCAGCAGAATGATTATCTATTTAGCCGCTTTACAGGGTATCCCCCGTAGTTATTATGAGGCTGCCCAGATTGACGGAGCCGGGAAGTGGCAGACTTTTTGGTATTTAACTTTACCGCTGTTAAAGCCGACGACCCTGTTTATTATGATTACAACGACGATCGGGGCTTTCCGGGTCTTTGCCCAGGTAAATATTATGACCCAGGGTGGGCCGGTCGATAAAAGCCTGGTCCTGGTTTACTATATTTTCCAGCGGGCTTTTGCTGACCTCCGGATGGGTTATTCTGCTGCCATGTCCGTCTTTCTGTTTATAATTACCGTAATTATTACCTTGATTAATTGGAAGCTGCTGGGGAGGAATATTAGCTATGAATAAAAAAGATCAAGCCGACAAGCTAAGAGGGGAGCAATATATCGGCAATTCCCGGAAAATTATGATTTATTTAGTCCTGTCCGGCGGTGGAATTTTGATGATGATGCCCTTTTTGTGGATGATTCTGGGGGCATTTAAACCCCTGCGGGAAGTAATGGTTTTTCCGCCGACTTTTTGGCCGCAGGAACCAACCCTGGCGAATTTCCAAAAGGTCTTTGCAATGATCCCTTTTGCCCGCTATTACTTGAATACAGCTTTTGTTACAATTATCCCAACTATCATTACGGTAATAACGGCAGCCATGGCCGGCTTTGGTTTTGCCAAGTATAAATTTAAAGGGGCTAAAGTTTTATTCTGGCTGATCCTGGCTACAATGATGGTCCCTTATCCGGTAACAATAGTTCCTCTCTATGTGATGGCCCATCAAGTCGGACTGGTCAATACATATACCGGGCTGATTGTAGTCGGTTTATCCAGTGCCTTTGGTATTTTTTTAATGCGACAGTTTATTTTGTCTTTGCCGGATTCCTTACTTGATGCGGCCAGGATTGACGGATGTACTGAATTTAGAATATTTTTTAGCCTGATCTTACCGTTAACTAAACCGGCTTTAGCAACGTTAACCTTATTTACCTTTACCAGTCACTGGAATTCCTATATCTGGCCCTTGATGATCATTAATTCCGATCATTTGAGGACTTTATCAATTGCCATTCCGCTGTTTAACGGCCAGTATGAACAGTATCCTAATTTGGTTTATGCCGCTTCTTTAATGTCCTTATTACCGATTTTGCTGTTGTTTATCTTTACTCAGCGTTTTTTTGTCGAGGGAATCACCGTCAGCGGGTTGAAGGAATAATGTTTTATAATATTGATTTCCATATCCATACCAACTTTTCGGACGGAGAAGGAAGTATTGAGGAGGTCTTAAGCAGGGCAGCAGGGCTGGGACTAAAAGCGATTGCGATAACAGATCACTTTGAGTTTGCTGACCTTGGCCAACTGGAGCCCAAAATGGCGGCACTAAAGAAGCACTTAAGGGCGATCCGCCGGCAGGCAGTTAAGTATCGACTACAGGTCTTTACCGGGATTGAAACCGGCTATGATTTTCCGGTCGGGACCGAATTGCGTGAAATGGTTGATATTATTATCCGCAGTATCCACTCCTGGCCCCAGGGGATTGACTTTAAAAAGGTTCAACTAATGGACCCCGTGATTTGGGAGATTTATAAAGAACAGGTACTCAAGCTACTCCAGATGCATAATACAGATATAGCCGGGCACATGATGGGATACTTCCCCTTTCCCCCGGAGCAAATTACCGGCTTAAGTTTTGCCGATAAAAGGTTGGTGGAGAGGGAGATCAGGAATAAATTTTTTGATCAAAGATGGCAGGCCGAGGTAATTAAATTAGCGGCCGGGAATAATATTGCAATTGAAATTCACAATCCTACCTTAGCCCCGGGGCCGGAATTCGTCAGAGCAGCGGCCAGCAAGGGAGTGAGATTCTCGCTCGGGAGTGATGCCCATCGTTTAAGCTGGGTAGGTAAGGTAGATTATGGCTGTCAGATTTTTTCCCAATTAAAGTTAACGGAAAAAAATTTATTCTGGCCGGGAGGTGGTAGTTAATGGGCAGATTAAAGGTAATGAGTTATAATATCCGCCACGGGAAAGGGCTGGACGGGAAGATCGATTTAAAGAGAATCGCTGAGCTGATCCTCAGCCGGCAGGTTGATTTGATCGGACTGCAAGAGGTTGACCAATATATGCCGCGGAGCTATTTTACTGACCAGATGGGCCGATTAGCTGAAATAACCGGTTATAATTATTGCTTTTATCCCAATTTAAAGCTAGCTGTAGCTAAATATGGGAATGGAGTGCTCAGCCGCTGGCCGATCACCAGTAGTTATAACCGGCAACTGACCAGTAGCCGTGAACCCCGCGGAGCTGTGGTCGCGGTAGTGGAGAAGGGTATGGAGAGATTTAAGTTGATTAATACTCATCTGGGATTGGTGGCAGAAGAACGGCTCAAACAGGTTGAGGAGTTATTACGGCTGATTAAACCCGGGGAAAAAGCAATATTGGTCGGTGATTTCAATGCTACCCCGGAGCGGGCTGAGATCGGTAAGGTCCTTGCCGCCGGAATGGAAGACCTCTTTCTTCAATTCAGCGAAAAAAATAATTTATCGACAGAAGAGGGGATGACTTTTGCCGATCGGAGTAAGTTGCCTAATGTCCGAATTGATTACATCTTTTCTAGTCGGGAGATCGGGGTCGACAACTTTGCGGTGATTGCTTGTAATTACTCCGATCACCGACCGCTGATTGCTGAAGTATATACCGGGGAGGGGAATTAAATGAAAAGAGGCTTGCCAGCAGGATTATTAGTGCTCATCTTCCTGGTGATCACTACATTGACAGTTTTTGGTCAGGGGCAAGGAGTCAAAAATTTAGTACTAATGATTGGCGATGGAATGGGGATACAGCAGGTTACGGCAGCCCGGGTAGCCAGCCAGGGGGCTGATGGGAGCATTAACGTTGACCGGATCAAATATACCGGTTTTGCCCTGACTCATTCCGCCAACAATTTGATTACCGATTCCGGAGCAGCCGGCACCGCACTGGCCACCGGATATAAAACCAATAATGGCTTTATCGCTATTTCCCCTAACCGGGAGAAGTTGAAGAGTATTTTAATCCTGGCCGGAGAGCTGGGTAAAAAGGTGGGGATAGTTACCACGACCAATCTGACTGATGCTACCCCAGCCGCTTTTGGGGCTAACAATATTTCCCGACAAAATAAAGCAGAGATTGCCGCCGATTTGCTGAATAAAGATATTGATCTGCTGCTGGGCGGGGGTCTCGATACTTTTGGTGCCGACCTCTTTACCCGCCAACCGAAACCCGACAGTCTGATTAAAGAAGCTGAGAAAAAGGGCTATACCTTTATTGATACTACTGCCGGGCTAAAAAATCTAGCTACAGCTGAGCGCGTTCTGGGGTTATTCAATTTTGGTGATCTGAACTATTATGATGAACGCTTTGTTTTTGAACCCGGTTTGGCGGAAATGACGGTCCAAGCCCTTCGTTTTTTAGCAAATGAGCAAGGCTTTTTTCTGTTGATCGAAGGGGGAAGGATTGATGATGCCAGTCATCAAAATGATCCGGATAAAACGATCAAAGAGACAGTGGAGTTTGATCAGGCGGTGGGGATTGTGCTGGATTATGCCGAAAAAAGTGGTGATACCCTGGTAATAGTCACGGCTGATCATCAGACCGGGGGTTTTTCCCTGAATGGCGGACTTTTGGATGGCCAGAATTTAAAGATCGGTTGGAGCACCGGGGGACATTCGGGGAGCATGGTCCCGGTTTATGCTTTTGGCCCGGGGGCGATCAATTTTACCGGTACCCGTCATCTCAGCATTCTTTCCCGGCTAATGGCTGAACAGTTAGGGATAAGCGAGTTTCCACAGCTTTATCGGTAAAAAGATCAGGAAAGGGGGAGATACAAGAAGATGCCGAGGAGTTATCTTTACATACTGCTATTTGTCACCCTGTTGTTAATAACCGGTATCGCGCTGGCCGAAGGAAGAGAACTGACGGTAATGACCTATAACATTAAGAGTGGACTAGGGACCGATTTTAAGGTCGATCTGGATCGAATTGCCAGGATTATCAGAGCTAGTGGGGCTGATCTTGTTGGTCTGCAGGAAGTAGATCGGGAAACTACCCGGGTTGGCGGGATCGATTCCGCCAAATATATTGCGGAAAGACTGGGCATGAACTATGTCTATGGACCAAATCTGTCCGCCCGCGGAGGAGAGTACGGTAATGCCATTTTAAGTAAATATCCGATTAGGTATGCCCAAAATATTAAATTAAGTAAACAGGCTTTTTACGAACAAAGGGGTTTTTTATTAGCGGAGATCGAGGTCGGGGAGCATCAATTGTATTTTGCTTCAACTCATCTGACCCATAACAGCAATAAACTGAGGGTAAAACAGGTTAGGGATATTCTTGAACATACCGCTAAAATAAAAAAACCGTTAATTATTGTCGGGGATTTTAACGACCATGCGGTAACTACGCCGATTATGTTAATGACCCGGGAGTATAATGATGCCCTTAATTTAGCCCGCCTGATGGCTGATTACGATCATTTAAGCTATCAGCAGCTAATTGATGGTCATCTTACCTTCCCTACTACCAATCCCCAGTCCCGCATTGACTATATTTTTCTATCGGAAGAGCTCATGCTGAGCGGAGCGAGGGATTCCTTCCGGGTTATCCAGAGTGACGGCTCCGATCATTTGCCGGTTATTGCCAGGATCGTATTACCACTTGATCACTCACCTCAGCTTGATGTAGGGATAGTAGTTAGCGGAGCAATGGAGGAATGGTCGAAGAAACTTAAGCTGAATTATCAAGAAGTGATTGACAATGCTGCCCAGTTATTAACCGATTTAGATTATAACTATCAGGTGATTGAGGACAAGCGCTTCCGGGAGATCGATTTGAGCGGAATTAGCTTACTGCTTTTAGCCGACTTGCGAAAGCTCAGCCTTCCCGAAAAATATCGACTAGGCAATTACCTCTTACAGGGCGGCAAGATATTGGCCTTAAACCAGGTGGGGATAAAGCCGGAGTTCTGGGACAGCACCGGTTTTTTACAATTGCTCGGGATCAACTATCTGGGCTGGAATAACCTGCGCCCTTTACACGGGTTTATATGTAAACGGGCAGAACATCCGATCTGGCAAGGGGTAAGTGATTGGATCCGGATTGAAAACAATCAGGGAATGGTCGTCGGTATGGTTGAGGAAAGCAGGGTGTTGGGCGACTGGTATAACGATTTCCGGACGATGCCTTCCCATCCCGCCTATAAAAATGGGGCAATTATTGAGACAGAGAATTCACTTTATCTTGCTGCTAATCTATTTTCAGGTAAAAACTACCATGATCAAGATGTGCAACGGCTTTTAAGTAATTGCCTGGCATATCTGTTGCAAGGGCAGACGGGAGTTGAATAAATTGAAGATAGCATTCTACTTGATTTTATTGGTTTTTTTACCTCTTTTGTTCCTTGGTTTTCCGGTCAAGGCCGGGTCAGACTCTCTGCCGGCGGGGGAATCACCGCAATTAGTAGTTTTGTTTATGCTTGACGGCTTCCGGCCTGACTATTTAGCGATGTATGATCTTCCGGTAATTGAGTCCCTGGTTAAAATGGGGGTGTATTATGCAGAGGCCACAGGGGTCTTCCCCTCTACCACTACAACCAACCAGACCAGCCTGGTTACCGGGGCTTATCCGGCCCGGACCGGTATCCCCAATAACAGCAAATATGATCGGAAGGCCGACCGGATTGTAACGGGATTAAGGGATGTAAAGGTACCGGTCATCTCGGAAATATTAAAATCAGCTGGCCATAAAACGGTCGTCCTCGCTCATTTTATGCTGGAAAACAAGGGGGAAGAAGTTTATCTGGAGCGGGGGGTTGCTCAGTTCAAAACGGCGATCGCCCAATACCGCCCTCAACTCCTGGTCTATTATGAAGGCGATACAGATAGCTATGGACATAAATATGGACCATATAGTGAAGAAATGGAACAAAAGTTAATTGAGATCGATACTGAACTGGGTGAGATGTTGAGCTATCTTGAGCAGCTCGGTTTAAGGGAACAAACAACAGTGATTATCGCTTCAGATCATGGGATGACACTAAATACCCAACCAGCAGCAGTCCCGCATTTAAAAGAACTGCTGGCCGGTAGCGGTTTTAAAATTGCGCTTAATAATGCCGAAATTACCGCGGAGACAGATCTTGTTGTTATTCAAAGCGGTTCCAGCTTCTTATATTTTCGAGAAGGGAGGATTGATCAGAGGAGTTATCAATCCCTGTTGGAGGAACTGAGCGGGATTCCGGGGCTTGATCTCCTGACCGCCCGGGAAATTGAAGCCTTAAATGCTGACCCGAAAGGATTGGGGGATTTGGTTCTGGTACCCCGGCCCGGTTTTTCGATCTTAGGGGGAGGGGGAGGAGGGATTCACGGTCGACCGGAAGAGGCTCAAATAACCCTGATTATGGCCGGAGCCGGGATCAAGGAAGGCTTAGTTAAAAGTGAGGCAGAAATTATTGATATTACACCGACGATCCTGGAATTGCTGGGGATAGAGATCCCGGCCAGTGTACAGGGAAGGGTATTAAAAGGGGCGTTAAAGGAAAAACCGATCGAATGGGATAGTTATTTTTAATTTACAATAAATAAAAGGGGGTTTTAAGTTTGAAAAGAGTTAGTCTATTGCTCATCTTTTTTGGGCTGGCCAGTATTTTTTTCAGTCTTGCCGTTGTTGCTTCGGGGTGGAGTGAACCGCGGGTCTGGGAACAATCTGGGGCAAGTGTTGACCGAATGCCCTGGTATGATCCCCCGACCAAAACACTTTATTTTATCAGGGACTATAATATTTATCAATCCAGCTTTGTCAATACCGCCTGGACTAAGCCGGTTGAAGTCGAGATCCCGGGATTAAATACGCGTCAGAACCAGGTTAACCCGGTAAAAAGGGGTAATCACCTTTACTTTGCCAGTTATTTTCCGGCAACAGATTATGACTTCTACATGACTACCTGGAATCAGGAGACCGAAACGTGGGGAGAGGCGGTTCGGTTGACCGAATTAAGCGGGGAAGACCAGGACTGGGCGCTCTGGGTTAATACTGCGGAAACAGAAGCATATCTTATTTCCAAAGGACCCTTTGGTGACCAGCAAGTCCGGGGGGGCAGGGGGGTCTGGAAGGCAGTTAAGTCAGACGGGGAATGGCAGAGACCCCGACCCCTGACCGGCGCGATCAATAGTGAAGGTAATGAATGGAGTGTGTTTAAGGATGAGCAATCCGGAAAAATATATATTGATTCCAACCGACCGGGTTCTTTAGGTAGTTATGATATCTGGGTGTTAGCAGGTGAAGATCAAACAGCCGTTAATCTTGGCAGACCGATCAATACCGAATTATCGGAGCGAAGTCTCTGGACTGACGGTAAAGTGCTCTTCTTTAGTGCTTTAGATTATGAAAACGGGATTGGCGGTTATGATATCTTTGTCAGTTTTTATCAAGATTAACTGGGCGGACAAGATTAACCATTTAAACTAAACTAGGAGGGATTTTACAATGAGACAGTTAGTTTTGGCTTTGATTTTATTAATTTTGTTCTCTTTATCCCAGCCGACCGGTGCCGAGTGGGAAAATTTTAAACCATTTGTGCATAATGATGCGGGGGTACAGCGGATGCCCTGGTTTGATCAACCTACTAATACCCTTTATTATGTCGATGATTATGATCTGGTCCAGACCGAATGGACAGGAGAGTACTGGACTGAACCCCAACCGGTCCCGGGACCGGTTAATACCCCGGCCAACGAACTCTCACCGGTCAGGAGAGGGGATCACCTTTATTTCTCTCGCTATAGTTCGGCTACTGACTATGATTTTTATATGGCCGTCTGGAATGAGGAAAAACAGGAGTGGGATCATATTCAGAAGGTGGAGCGGCTAAGTAGTCCTGGTCAGGACTGGAAAATATGGGTAAGCAGTGACCAACGCTTGGCTTATTTTGTCTCCAGCGGCAGTTATGGGGGGAAGCAAGTCGCCGGTGGGCGAGGGATCTGGCAGGCCGTTAAGGAAAATGGCCAGTGGCAGCTTCCTGTTCCGGTGGAAGGGGAGATCAATAGTGATAGTAATGAGTGGAGCATCTTTGTGGATGAAGGTAATAATCAAGTGTATATTGACTCTGACCGGCCTGGAGGAGAAGGGGGTTATGATGTCTGGGTACTGGATATGGTAGATGGTCAAGCCGGCAATCCGGGCTGGCCCCTCAATTCGACCAGTCAGGACCGTAGTTTATGGACCAATGGTGAGATTATCTTTCTGACTTCATCGGGGCGACCGGGTGGTGCCGGTGGTTATGACCTCTGGATTGCCCAGGCGGCTGGCTCTTCGCCGGAGATTGATCTGGACAAGTCAATCCAACAAGAGGCAAGTTTTGCCGTTAATTATGGGGGTGAGGTCGGTTTTAAGATCCTGGCTACACCGGAGAACCTTGTTGAGACCTATACTGAACTGGATTTAAAGACTGAGATCCTGGCCTCCAATATTTTCAAGGCTTATCTTGAATTAGAGTTACTGGATTCGAACTGGCTGATTATCCGTAAGGCTAATGATGCCGTTAAGTTTACTTTAGAAGAATTTTATCTGGAAGCCCAGGGACCCTTCTATAGCGGGGGTAAACCGGTTAATTTGCGGGTAGGTAATAAGATCAGTCTTGATTACCATGATTATATTATTAATGATGGTTCCAGGCCGGGTGTTCACTTATCAAATCTGGATATTAGCGGGGTGGAGATAGACGCAGCCTATATGTATCGCCCGTCTGCCGTAGATCCGCAATTTGGTCTCCTTTATGCCGCCCGGGCTAAAACCGGGCTGGAAAAAGGTGAGCTTACCGGGTATTACCTCGGTAGAATCAACCATGAAGTAATTGAAAATAGTGCCGGGGAGAAATCATATGTTTTCCCCTCCAGATATGCTCAGCACTCCTATGGTCTGGAAGGGAAATACTCCCTTGAACCGGTTAATATTAGCGGTTTAGTGATTTATCAAACTACCGCTGACCGGGATGCCAGCGGTGAACTGGTCGAGGAGATCAAACATGAGCATATTGCTAAAGTCGGCTTTTTCTATCCCTTGTCTGCCGAGCTTGACCTGGAGGTAGGTCTAAGGGAGTTTAGCCCGGGCTATGAATACCCCTATGTTGATTATAAAGATGACTCCGATATTGAAGACTATATTGGACAAAGGGGTGGTAATGTCAAGTTAGCAACCGTTTTCCCCGAGGTATTAGCCGGTGCTGATCTGGGAATGGCGCTCGACCTTGATTACTATACAATGGAGCAAAAGGGGACAGCCACTGTCACCTTACATGGTGAGACCAGTTTCCGTGCTGTTGATCTGACCGCCCGGGTGGGAGTAGAGCGACCGGAAGAAGAGGAGCAAGCCTATAGCTATGGCTTTACTCTCGGCCACAATTTCCCGCTCCAGCAAAACCAGTATGCTACTCTCCAGCTGGCCCTGGAAAATGATCCGGAGCAGGAAGAGATTACCGGCAACCTTAAGTTAAGTACCAAACTCAACCGGGGTCTTTTCCGGGGGGCCGAACTCTGGACCGAAGTTGAAACCGTTAAAAGCGAGGAATATAAAAATAGCTATGGGGTCGGAGCCAGTTATGAATTACCAAACGGTGTAAGCTGTATAATCAGGTATACCAGCCCTAATGACCCGATTGATGCTGAGGACGATTATGATCAATATGATTATGACAACTTCATTGAAGTTAGTGCCAGTTATCAGTTTTAAGGAGAGAAAACCGTTCTTTATAAGGAGGGATGAGCATGGATAAACTAAATAAATTGTTAAAACTGGCTGTAGTCTGTCTGCTGTTGGTCGGATTACTGGCCGGGTGTTCAACGATCAAAAAGCAGGAGGACGTAAAGGGCACATTAAGCGGACAGGTGTATTTTCGGGATGAGCCGTTAGCAGGCTCTGCGACGATGGATACTACAGTAATAGTAGAACAACACAGATTAGCAGAACCGCAGATAATTCAGGTTGACCAAAATGGGGTATATATGACCAGTGATCTTTGGGCTGGAACGGTGACCAACTTGAAGGTTGAACATCAATCAGACCAATACGGGACTTTGTATAATGAATTTGAAATAATCCTGGATCAAGTACCGGCAATATACCATATTGTGATGGGGGGATGGAGTGCTCCGGTTTCACTGCCCTTTAATTCAGATGAAATGGCAAGAATGCCTTGGTATGATGAAGAGACCAATACCCTTTATTATGTCCATCAGGGTTATCTCATTTACTATACAACCTATAATGAAACCACGGATGAGTGGAGTATACCGCAAGAGGTGCCTGGCGAGGTAAATGATTATAGTAATTGTATAAGTCCGGTGAAACGGGGGAACCATCTGTATTTTGGCGGTGGTGGTTGGCCTTATGATATTTATCGGGCAAGCTGGGACGGCAGTCAATGGACCGATGTTAAAAAAGTGCCGGGTCTTAGTGTGGATGGTGGGGTTAACTGGCATCTCTGGATTAATCGGACCGAAACTTTAGCTTACTACATTTCCAGAGATAGTGCTAATAACTATGAAGTATATAAAGCCCATAAAGAAGGAGAAAATTGGGTTAAAGACGGTAAGGTTGACGGTCTTTGTTCAGACGGGGCGGAAAGAGCAGTTTTCTTTGAAGAGGATGAAGGAAAGTTCTATCTGCTTTCGGATCGAGACGGTAATTTAGATATATTTGTGGCTGATAGTGAGGATGCTGAATGGAAAAGGTTAAATAACAGTATAAATTCGCTTAATGATGAAGGGATATTCTGGACGAACGGAGAGGTAATGTTTCTAACAGTTAGTGATAATGGTAGAGATATAGCCTATAGTAAATATCTTAAATAGATATTTATCGGGGGGAGAGGTTTCCCTCTCCCCTTTTTAAAATAAAAGTAATTTTTAACTTTTCTTTATTCTGTGTTATAATTCTAATAGATTGTGAAGGAGGATTAGCAATGAAGGTGGCGGTGATTGGGGCAGGAACGATGGGTAAGGTTCATCTTAACTGCTATCAAAAGATGGAAAAGATAGAGGTAGTACTTTGCGAGCTCGATCAGCAAAAAAGAGAAGAGATTAGCCGGTTATACCGGATCGATTCGACCGGGGATTATCAGCAAGTACTCGCTGCTGATTTTGATATCATTGATATTTGTCTCCCTACCTATTTGCATCAGGAATATACAATTAAAGCGGCCCGGGCCGGGAAACATGTTTTTTGTGAGAAACCGATTGCCCTCAATGAAGAAGCAGCCTGGAATATGCTGTCGGTCTGCCGTGAAAACGGGGTTAAACTCGGTATTGGGATGGTTCTCCGCTTTTATCCCGAATATAGGGCCCTGCGCCAAAGATATCAGGAAGGTTTAATCGGTGAGGCCGGAGTAATTAATGGTTTTCGCGGGGGTGGGGGGTATCCCCGGGGATGGAATGATTGGTATGCTGATGAGCAAGCATCCAGTTCCCTGGTGGTAGATCTCTTAATCCACGAGGTTGATTTTATCCAGTGGGTTTTTGGCGACGTGCGGAGGGTCTATGCTAAGCGAAAATGCTCTGCCGGCCGGTCCGGGGAGGACAAATTTGAGATTTATTCAACCATCTTTCAGCTGGAAAACGGTGTGTTGGTTAATCTTGATGGTTCCTGGTATGATGAGGGAGGTTTTCATTCCTGGCTGGAAGTAGCCGGGACCGATGGACTTATCGCAATTCGGCCGGAACGTTCTATTCCGATTAAAACCCAGTTCAATAGTATCTTGGGGGCAGAGGTTGCTGTTCCCGCTAGTCCCTTAACCAAGACCCCCTTTCAGCTGGAGTTGGAGGATTTTGTTGAAGCAGTTCAACAAGATCGACCACCCGGGGTCAGGGTTGAGGAGGCAATTAAGGCTTTGCGGGTAACTTTGAAAATGTATCAATCGGCTCAACTGGGAGAGGTTATAGATGTGAAAGGGGGTCAATCCAGGTGAAGATCGGAATAGTTAGTTTTGCCCATCCTCATGCCTACAGTTATTTAAATAAGTTAATTAATAATCAACGAGTAGATTGGCTAGGGTTTTTTGATGATGATCAGGCCCGGGCTAAAGAAGTGGCAGCAAAATATCAAATCAATAGTTATGCTTCAATCAAAGAGTTGATGGAGCAGAAACTGGACGGGGTAATCGTTGCTTCGGAAAATGCTAAACACCGGGAACAGGTCTGTTTGCTTGCACCTTATCGCCTTTCAATCCTGTGTGAGAAGCCTCTGGCAACTAACTGTGCCGACGGGCTGGCCATGATCAAGGCCTGTCAGGAGCATGGTTCCACCCTGGGGATCTGTTATCCGGTCCGTTATTTATCAAGTATCAGGGAGATGAAGAATAAGATAAAAGAAGGGGTTATTGGTCGGATCGAGCATATTACCGCCTCCAACCACGGCTCATATCCCGGCGGCTGGTTTGCTCAACCGGACTTATCCGGTGGGGGAGCTCTTATCGACCATACCGTCCATGTCTGTGATATAGTTTACTGGATGACTGGCGCCAGGCCGACAAAAGTAATTGCGATGGCTAATACGATGCGGGCCGGATTAAAAGTAGAAGACCTGGCTTTATTGAATGTGGAATGGAACCAGGGGTTTGATCTAACGCTTGACAGTAGCTGGTCCCGAAATGAGCATTACCCAATCTGGGGTGATGTTAAGTTTAAAATATATGGTAATTTGGGCATGATCGAAGTAGATTCGATGAACCAGGTGATTGAAATATACTCCAATAAAAAAGACAAACCGCTCTGGAGTTACTGGGGTGATGATATGGATCAGGGCTTAATCGATTCTTTTGTTGATTCAATTGAAAAGGGTGTGCCCTTTCCGGTTCCGGCCGAGGATGGTCTGGTCAGCTTAAAAGTTGTCGATATGGCTTATCATTTTTTAAGAAGTGAAGATAACAGAGCGATAGAATACTAAATTTGGGTGGGATCTGATGGTTTATCCGCGAAATGTAGAGAGCAAAAACTTGAAAAAAATTTATTCTTTATTTACTGAGCAAAAAACCTTAACCCGGGGTGATATAGTCAGTAAGACCGGCTTAACTTACCCCACAGTTGGGAAGATGATCGATAAACTGCTGGATGAGGAGTTAATTACCTGGCAAGGGATGACTAAATCTACCGGGGGAAGAAGGGCTGAAAAATACAAGATAAACAATCAGCGCTTGCTGGTTGTCGGGATGACCCTGAAACTAAACCGGGTGGGAATGTCATTAAGCTCATTAAACGGGGAAGTGATCCGGAAAAAGGGCTATCTTATTGATTACCAGGGAGACCTGGTCGTTAATTTAACAAAGATACTGAAGGAATTTTTAAGTGAAAGTGATCAGCTTGCTAATAAAATACTCGGTCTCAGTATATCTTTCCCCGGTATTGTCAATAAACTGCAAAGCAAAGCAGTCTATTCCACGATCCTGAAAGTAACCAATCTACAGCTGAAAGATTGGTTGGAACAGGAGTTTAGCTTTCCGGTCTGGCTGGAAAATGATGTCAACCTGATGGCTATGGGTGAAAGTTATTTCAGCCGAATTAATTATCAAAAAGGGTTATTATATATTTTCTGGGAAACAGGGATCGGTAGTGCGATGATGTTTGCCCAAGACCTGGTTAATAACGAGTTTGCCGGACAGCTGGGCCATGTAGTGGTCCAACCGCAGGGAGAGCTCTGCTTTTGCGGAAAAAGGGGCTGCCTGGAGACGGTTTTATCCCCAGCTATTTTAATTAATCAGGTCAAGACCAGGCTTGCTTCCCAGGTTAAATCAAGCCTGCACCGCTATGATCCGGTTACCTTGATCGATGTGCTGAAGGAAGCAGAAAAAGGAGACAGCCTGGGTGAGGTGGTCCTGGATAAAATCGAGAACAGTTTAGGGCTGGCCCTGGCTAATTATATCGAACTTTTTGACCCGGATCTGCTGATTTTAAATGGGGAGATCTTTCACCGAGTTCCCTTTTTAGTTAATCGTTTGAAAGAGTATATCAATTCACGGATCATGTTTAAAGGGTTGCGGAGGTTGAAGATAAAAAGCAGCCAGTTAGGTGATCAGGCAGAACTCCTGGGCTTACTTGTTTTGCTTAAGCAAAAAGAACTGGCTAACAAGCTGGACAGCCTGTTTGGCTATAGTTAGGGGAGCTTAGAAAAGTTACCGAATGGGAAGAGGAGACCTCATCATTTGAGGAATCCTCTTTTTTTCTCTGGATTATTAAAGTTGACTAATAATATTGTTTATCTCATTTTTATATTTAGGTAGCTCTACTTTTATTACTTCCCAAACAATTTCCAGGTCGATCCCATGATATCTATGAATTAAAATATCGCTCATACCAGCCATGTTTTTCCACGGTATAGTTGAGTATTTTAGTCTAAGATTTTTAGATATTTGTTTAGTTGCTTCACCTATAATCATTAATCTATTAATAATGGCATCCTGTTTTTCCTGGTTAGTGATAAATTCATATTTGGAGATGTCAATCAGATAATTTTCTATTAAATTGAAGGAGGTAAGAATGTCCTTAAGATAATCAATATCTTTCTTAGAAGTCATATTATTCTCACCTGGTCCTTTAATACTTGTTCTTTTAATCCTATTCGGGTAGAATAATTTAATCCATTAAAAGTATTTTTATCAACTTTTTTATTTAAAATTTCTTCTAAATCTACTTTTATACCTACCAGGTCTAATAAGCTTTTTCTTGATAGTTCAACTAATATATCAATATCACTTTCCTCGGTAGCATCACCCCTGGCATATGAACCAAAAATGCTTGCTTTAGTGACTTTATATTGTTGAAGAACAGATATAATGTTATTCTGCATTTCTTTTTTCAGGTACAAAATAAACACCTCCATATATAAGTATAACAGAATTATCTTATAATCAAAAAACTATTTTTAGAGTTAGCAATTGAGTCACCTAAAACTGGTTATAAATAGTTTCAAAATTAATAATTTTTTATTCTTTTAAGAAGGAAATTTAATGATCATGTTGAATTATATACATATATAAAGACTATATAAAGACAGTGACTAAAAAGATTGGAGTATGAATGATATTGAAACAAAAAATAGGAATTATTGGACCGGAAGATTTAGTTGATAAGAGTGTAGAGGTTTCTAAAAAATATCAAAATATTGATGCTAAAAAGTTGTTTTATCAAAACGAAAAAGAAACTTTAGCTATAGTAGAAAAAAACGAAAAGAAAGTAGATTGCTTCTTATTTACCGGAATTTTACCTTATTATTTTGTGCAACAAAATAATGTTACAAAAAAACCCTGTTTTTATTTTCCTATCTCTGGAACTAGTTTATACAAGGTATTATTTATAACCAAATTTCATTATAAACTTGATATTACCAATGTTAGTCTGGATTTATTAACTTTAGAAGAAGTAAAAGAGGTATATAAAGAACTTGATATTCCTATATCTGATCTATTTATCAATGAAAAGGGATATATGAGATTTTCTTTTAATCAATATGTTGATTTCCATTATAACTTATTTAAGGGTGGTTTCACTAAAGGTGCGATTACAGCGATTAATTCTGTTTATCAGTACTTGAAAATTAAAGGTGTGCCTGTTTTTCGGATTTTACCAACATTATATTCCATGCAGGAAACCTTTAAATTAATTTCAACTTTTGCTGAAGCTGAAACTGCCAGAAATAATCAGATTATCGTAAAAATTATTGACATTAATGATTTTAGGATTAATTTAAGTAATGATCTTTCAAATTATAGCAAGAAAGAAAAAAGACTGATGTTATATAAAAAGTTGCTAGAACATGCCAGGAAATATCATGCGATTGTTTTCCCCATCGAGGAAAATGAATTTATTATTTTGATTACTAAGGGTATTTTTAAGGAGTATAGTAACTTATATGAGAATATACCTTTAATTCATGAAATAGAGGAAGAATTATCAATGGTAATAAATATGGGCATAGGGATGGGACGCAATGCCATCGAAGCTGAACAAAATGCCAGGCAGGCATTGAAGCTGTCTAAAAAAAATAACGGACTCAATGCATTTATTATTAATCAGGACAAAGAGGTTATAGGTCCTATTTGTAAGAATAGTATGGAGTATAAACTTCTGACAAATGATAAAAAATTAGTAAATTTAACCGAATTAACTAATTTAAGTGTTTCTACTTTAACCCATATTGAAAGTCTGATCAAGAAATTAGGCCGGGACGAATTATCATGCAGAGATTTAGGATTTGGTCTTAATGTAAGCCTAAGGACAGCAAATCGAATAATGGCTAAATTATTAAAAAAAGGAGTGGTTAGCACAGTTGGCTATGAGCAACCGGTTACCAGAGGCAGACCACGTAAAATTTATAAATTTAATTTAGATGGAAAAATTAATAATAAGGAAAACCATACTGAGATTTAATTATATTTACTAAAGATCCCTAGTATTAAAAAAATCTATCTAAAATAAAGTTTTAGCCCAGGGAGATTTTAAATTTATGGAGACCAACCTAAAAAGAATCAAAGAGCATATTGAAAAAATTGCTGAATTCACCTCTACACCAGGCCGAGGAATTACAATATTTTCATATAGTAATGAGGATCAAAAGGTAAAAGATTATTTAATATATCAAATGAAAAAGATAGGATTGAAAATTAATATTGATCCCATAGGCAATATAAGGGCTCGGTTAGAAGGGATTAATCCTGATGCGCCGGTTGTTATAACCGGTTCACATATAGATACGGTAAGGTTTGGCGGAAAATTTGATGGGATTGCAGGAGTTGTAGGGGGCTTAGAGTTACTCACTGTCCTGGTAGAAAATGGGGTTAAAACATATAATCCAGTTGAACTTATAGTATTTATTGAAGAAGAAGGTGTTAATTTTGGTTCAGCATTAATTGGCAGTAAAACCTTAATAGGGGCATACACAGTAGATGATTTAAAATCGTTTAAAAACGATCAGGGGATATCGCTATATGAGGTAGCTAAAAAAACTGGTCTAAATCCAGACAGAATGAGTGAACATGTACTTAAGCCCGAAGAAGTTAAAGCAATGATCGAAATGCACATAGAACAAAGCGTTATTTTGAATCTTGAGAATATCCCGGTGGGTATAGTGGAGGCTATTGCCGGACGGAAAAGTGTTTTGATTGAATTACAGGGGGTAGCTAATCATGCGGGGGCTACTCCGATGGAGTACAGACATGACCCGCTCATCGGGGCCGCCCAAATTATTATGGCAATTAATCACATTGTAAGGGAGCAAGCACTTCCAACGACCGTAGGGACAGTTGGAAAAATTACTTGTAAACCTAATATGCCTAATGTTATTCCGGAAAGTGTTAACTTTGTGCTGGATTTAAGGGATATAGATCCTAAAGGGATTGCGCTTTCTTTGGAAAGCATAAAAGAAAAAATAAAAGAAGTTTCCAAGACCCATGGTCTGGATTTTCAAATAAAAATATTGGGAGAAACAAAGCCCCTTAAGCTTTCTAACATGGTAAAAGATATTATTGAAGGAGTTGCCAGGGAAAAGAAAATATCCTATAAAAAGATGAATAGCGGAGCCCTTCATGATGCCTGTGTTTTAGGAGAAATAACTGAGGTTGGGATGATTTTTATTCCAAGTATTGGTGGACGAAGCCATGTTATGGGAGAAAGAACAAATTTTAATGATATAAAAATTGGTTGTGACCTGCTGTTAGGTTCAATCCTTAAATTAGCAAATTAAGCTAGTAGCCTTCAGGAGGGGGATTACATAAACTTTTGATATGACAAAATTTTAGAACCGGTGTTCTGATAAAGGAGGAAAAAAATGAATGAAGGATTTCGTATTGATCAGATTCGAATGAAAGAGGTATCAATTCCCTTTAAAATTCCTTTTCAAATCAGTGGTGGAATTTCGTATGTTCGTAAGTCATTAATAATTGAGTTGGAAAGTGAAGGGGTGATTGGTTATGGTGAATCTGCCCCTTTTGAAGCACCTTTTTATTCATCAGAAACTATATCTTCAGTTAAAGCAGTTTTGAAGGAATGGATTTTTGATCGTATTATCGGAAAAGAGATTGAATCAATAGCAGGATTAAATTATCTTTTAGCTGCGGGAATTCGCGGAAATAATTTTGCCAAGGCTGGGGTGGAAAATGCTTATTGGGATCTGGTAGCTAAAAAAAATAAATTATCTTTAAAGGAGTTAATTGAATTTAAACTGAAAGAAATGGGAGTTGCTGAAGAGTATTTAAAATCAACAGATTATGTTGAATCAGGTGTTTCAATCGGCATTCCTCAAAATCAATCTTTAGAAACTTTTGCTAATTGGATCAAGAAATATTACGAAGAGGGTTATCAAAGGATAAAAATAAAGATTAAACCGGGTTGGGATTTAAAACCAGTAGAAATTGCCAGAAAAATACTCGGTTATAACTACCCATTTTGGACAGATGCTAATTCTTCTTATCATCTTGACCAGCATCTGGAAATATTTAAAGCCATGGATCAATATAAATGTTTATTCCATGAACAACCCCTATCTCATGATGATATTTTAGACCATTTAAAACTGGTTAGAGAGATAGAAACACCAATATGTTTTGATGAATCCTTAAAATCTGATAAAATAGCCCAGGATATTGTCGACTTAGATATATCGAAGATATGGAATATTAAAGTACAAAGGTTGGGTGGTTTATGGTTTGCTTTAAAGACTTATAAAATTGCTGTTGAAAATGGAGTCAAATTATGGGGAGGTACTATGCCAGAGACAGGAATTGGGGCAATGAGTATTTTGAATTTGGCTTCTTTTTCAGGGTTTAAATATCCGGCTGATGTAGAACCAAGCTCCAGGTGGTATCTTGCTGACTCTGATCTAATTGAGATGGAGATGAAGGAAGGAAGAATATATATACCGGAGGGTTTGGGTATTGGCGATATTAATAAAAATAATTACGAAAGGTATAGTCAGTATATCTGGAATAGTTGATCATAATTTAGGTGCTTACATAAGTACAATTAATTAAAAATAAAGGTAAAGAAAGGGGAAAAGCAAATGAAAAAAATATTAATTAGTTCCATTTTGTTGTTTATTTTGGTGCTCTCTTTTTCAGTTACCGGTTTATCTGGTGAAAAATTAGTATTTAAGTTGGCTCATACTGATCCACCTAATCCATTTCAGGCTGTTGATCAAGCTATTTCAATTGTCTTCAAAAATCTCGTCGAGACAAAAACAAACGGAAATATTGAAGTAAAAATTTATCCGGCGAATATTTTGGGTAAGGAAAGAGAATCCATGGAGCTGCTGCAAAATAACATGATTCAGGGTTATATCGCTACCAATGGCGGACTTGCTCCATTTTTCCCGTTGATCGGAATTCTAGATATACCTTTTGCTATATCTGATTATAATATTGCCTATAAGGTATTTGATGGGAAATTTGGTAAAGACTTTGCTGAGGAATTACAAAAAAAGACAGGCCTTAAAACCATTGCTATAACTGAGATAGGAGGATTTTATCAGATAACAAATAACATTAGACCTGTTAAGAGCCCGGAGGATTTAAAAAATATTAAATTTCGAACAATGACCATGCCTAGCCATATTAATTTCTTTGAATCACTGGGGGCATCTGCCGTCCCGGTTTCCTGGGCAGAGGTTTATACATCATTGCAAACAGGTGTTGTTGAGGGGCAGCATAATCCGCTTAATCCGATTATTTCAGCCGGGCTCTATGAAGTTCAAAAATATATGACTATGACCAATCATTTATATGGCATACACTGGTTCTTGGTTAATGCTCAATGGTTTAATAAACTATCAGAAGAATACCAGGAGATTATTAAAGAAGCAGCTAAGATTGCCAATATGGCAGGACGTGGTCTAAATAGAATAGTTGATTCTTCAGAAAATGGCATACCACTGTTGAGAGAGAATATGGAAGTTTATAATCCAACCGCTGAGGAACTGGCGGCATTTGCTCAAGTAGCAGTTCCACCAGCCAAAGAATTTATTAAAAATGAACTGGGTGAAAGAGGGGAATATTGGGCAAACCGATATCTGGAAGCTATTGAAAAAGCCAAAGAAGAATTAGCCAAAGAAACTTGGTAATACAAGAAGCAGAAATGACTAAATAAGTCATTTCTGCTTCTTAATAATTTAGTAAAGGGGGATTGCCGGTTGAATAAAGAGGAATTTTTTAAAAAGATAGAAGCAATAGCTTTATTTTTTGAAAAAGTTGCAGCGCATATTGCTATTATAACTGGATTTGTAATGGTTTTTGTAGTTATCTACGGAGTCTTCTTTCGTTATGTATTAAACAATCCTCCGCGTTGGTCAGAAGAGTTAGCCAGGTATTTAATGATCTGGATGGCTTTGCTGAGCTCCAGTGTTTGTCAACAAAGAAAAGAACATGTTAGGATTACTTTTCTAATTGAACGTTTTCCTAAAATATTACAAAGAATAATTGTATTTTTTACCCAAGTATTTATCTTTTATTTCTTTTATATCATGTTTTCATATGGAATTCTGATGGTTCGTGGGGCTAAATATCAGATCTCCACATCGATGGGAATTTCGATGCAGTGGCCGTTATTAATAATCCCCATTGCTGCTTTGATGAATATGATCCAAATTTTTTTACAGATTATCTTGGAAATTAAACCGAATGGTTATGTTCTTAAAAATGAAAAGCTAAAAAAGATAAGGGGGTGAATTTATGGGGACATTGATTGGCATTTCTTTATTAAGTTTAATATTTTTAGGAGTACCGATAGCTTATGCGTTGGGCTTAACCTCAGTTATAGTTATTTTTGAAATGGGAATGCCTTCATTTTTAAAGATCATTCCTCAACGTATCTTTGCAGGAATAGATTTATTTCCGTTAATGGCCATGCCTTTTTATATTTTTGCTGGGGAAATTATGAATGAAACTAAAATTACGGACCGCTTGGTTGCTTTTGCAAATTTGCTGGTGGGTCATTTAAAGGGAGGGTTAGCGCAGGTAAATGTGGTTGTAAGTATTTTATTTGCTGGTTTAACAGGAGCAGCGGTTTCTGATACAGCAGCACTGGGTTCTATGCTAATTCCTGCCATGGAGAAGGATGGCTATGACACCGAGTTCAGTGCGGCAATAACAGCTGCCTCATCAATAATAGGACCAACAATTCCGCCGAGTATTATTATGGTTGTTTACGGGTCTATTATGCAGGTTTCAATCGCAGGATTATTTGCAGCAGGGATCATTCCCGGATTAATTATTGGTATTGTATTAATGGTTATGAATAGATTTATCGCTAAGAAAAGAGACTATCCCCAAAAAGAGAGTCAATTAGAGTTTAAAAAAGTAATTTTTGGATTTAAAGATGCTTTGCTGGCTTTGGTATTGCCGTTAATTATCCTGGGTGGGATTCTATTTGGGATTTTTACCCCGACAGAGGCAGGGGCAGTAGCTGTTATTTATGGTTTATTCTTAGGATTTGCTGTCTATAGGAATTTAAAACTAAAAGATTTATGGAGATTGATGTATAACACGGCAAGGACTACCGGTATGGTTTTTATTATTATTGCTACGGCTTCAGTCTTATCATGGTTTATCGCCAGTGAACAGATCCCTGAGAGTATCGCAAGTTTAATCTTGAATATTAGTAACAATCGATTTGTGGTTTTAACTTTAATTAATGTTATGCTGTTGGTAGTTGGTATGTTTATGGATATTACTGCTGCTTTAATAATGCTAGGTCCAATTTTTGCTCCGCTGGCGATAAGTGTTGGGGTTGACCCGCTACATTTTGGTTTTATTATGGTTCTTTCCTTAAATATCGGATTGATGACTCCTCCGCTGGGGGCTTGCTTATATGTTGCTTGTGGAATCGCCGACCTCAAGATTGAGCAAATTTCAAAAGGTATTTGGCCTTTTATTATTGCCGAGGTATTAATCCTTTTTTTAGTTTCCTTTATCCCCGCAATCTCAATGTTTTTGCCGAAATTATTAGGTTTTGGATAAAAAACGCTTTTATCATAGTGGAGCAAACGAATAGCCTTATAGCAACCGGTATACAAATATGTTTACCTCAAAAAGATAATCCAAAAAGATTAGTTTATGCTAATCTTTTTTTGTTGGGTCATCCTCCTCAAAAATAAATATTTTTTACAAAGAAAAATAAACCAAGAAGGAATTTTTGATATTATCTAGAATATAATATAATAAATTTAAATTACCTAAATAGCATTATAATGGGGGTTATGAATGAAGGCGGCAAAGATTACTGAAAAAAGAAATTTAGCAAGCATGGAACTTGATCAGATGAAGACTACTGAGATCCTCGAAATAATGAATAAAGAAGATGCAAAGGTTATTGCAGCTGTAAACAAAGAGATTCCCAATATTTCCAGGGCCATTGAAATAATTGCGGCTAAGATGGCTCAGGGAGGTCGTCTGTTTTATGTCGGGGCTGGTACTTCCGGTCGGCTGGGGGTACTGGATGCTGTAGAGTGTATACCAACCTTTAGTATTGAAGAAGGGATAGTGGTAGGGATCCTGGCCGGTGGCGCAAAAGCCATGTTTAAATCCCAGGAGGATATTGAAGATAATGCCCTGTTAGCAGCTGAAGAGATCAGGGAGAACAAGATCAACCATCTGGATACGGTTGTAGGGATCGCGGCCAGCGGAAATACCTCTTTTGTCCTGGGAGCAATTGAGGAAGCCAAAAAATTGGGGGCAGCGACGGTTGCTCTGGTCTGTAACCAGCCATCAACCCTGGGAGAAATTGTTGATATAGCAATCACTCCGATTGTCGGTCCAGAGGTGCTGACCGGCTCTACCCGAATGAAGGCGGGGACGGCCCAGAAAATAATATTAAATATGATTTCCACCACGGTGATGATTAAACTAGGTAAGGTTTATTCCAATTTGATGGTTGATCTCCAGGCAATTAACCACAAGCTACGGGAGCGAGCCAAAAGGATATTTATTGATATTACTAAATCCGATCTCCCGACGGCTCTTACTTATTTAGAACAGGCTAATTATAATGTAAAAGAGGCAATTATTTTGTGTGAGAGGGGGTGTTCTCTGGAGGAAGCCAGGGAATTGTTAGTTAAACACGGGGGCCATCTTCGTGGGATCATTGAGTAGTTTGGTGGAAAATAATTAAGGAGGAAGCGAGATGAAAAGACTAGTCTTAACTATACTGACTTTAACATTGTTGTTTAGCCTTGCAGGATATATTACGGCCGAGGGATTGGAGAAAAAAACCGTCAGCCCGGAGATAATTAACGAAATCGGACAATATGGTGGAAAGTATACGCTTGCATTGACATCAGCTCCCCAGTCCTTTAATTATTATGGAGCGATTGATTGGAATATATTTGTAATTATGGGTAATGTCCTGGATTCACTGACCGATGAAAACCCTGTAACCAAGGAAGTTGAACCGAGCCTGGCCAAAAGCTGGCAAGTTAGTAAAGATGGTACGGTGGTAACCTTAAACCTGCGGAAAGGGGTTAAGTGGTCAGATGGCCATCCCTTTACTGCTGATGATGTTATTTTTACCTTCAATCATCTGACCCTAAATCCCCATGCGGAAGCTAATGAAGTAAACCGTTATCAAATCGCTGGTGAAATGGTCAGATTCGAGAAAAAAGATGACTATACTGTCGAAGCAATTCTCCCGGCTCCTTACGGGCCGTTTATTAAGATTTTAGCACAGGCCCCGATTACCCCCAAACATAAGTTGGAGAAGTACCTTGATCCAGATAATCCCGGGGCAATTAATCAAGCCTGGTCAACCGGTACGGATTTAAAAGATATTGTTGGTACCGGTCCATTTATGCTGAAAGAGTATATCACCGATCAGAAGGTTGTCCTGGAACGCAACCCCCATAGCTGGCTCTATGATTCAGCAGGGAATCAATTACCATATTTAGATCAACTGGTCTATCTGATTGTTAAAAATAATGAAGTAGCCCTGGCTAAACTACAGGCCGGGGAGATCGATCAGTTACAAATCAAAGGGAAAGATTTTACTACTTTGAAAAAAGCCGAACTGGCCGGGGCCAGCTTCAGAGTGCTGACCGGTAGCCCGGTTAATCCTACTCCGAGCCCTACCCATCTATCATTTAATTTTGATGTGGAAAATGAAGCATTACGGGAAGCCTTCCGTAATTTAAAGTTCCGTCAGGCAATGGACCACCTGATTGATCGGGACAGAATTATTGAAGAGGTTTATAATACCCTGGCCATTAAGTCGGGTATGCCGGTAGTACCGACAAATAAGGCCTTTTATAACCCGGAAATTGAAAAACTCCGTCGTGAATTTAGTTTAGAAAAAGCCAGTCAACTCCTTGATCAGTTGGGGTATTTAGATACCGATAATGACGGGATTAGAGAACTTAAGGATGGTAGTGATTTTGAGTTCAACTTAATGACTGCGGTTAACCTTCAGGACAGGGTTGATATTGCTTCGTTGTTGAAAGACAATCTGGAAGCAGTAGGCATTAAAGTTAATCTCAATTTGATTAAATCAGGTCTGGTCTTTGACAAAGCCCTGGCCGGAGAGTTTGAAGCAATGATCATGGCTTTTGGCAACCAGTCTGATCCCCAGTTCCGTAAAGCAATCTGGCAACCCGGTCGTGCTTTATATTACTGGCACCTTTCCACTATGTCTGAAGACAAGAAACCAATTTTGCAGAACATGTATCCCTGGGAATTAGAGGTATTTAATAAATTTGAACAAGGCCAGGTCACCATGGACCCGGTCAAGCGGAAAGCCTACTATGATGACTGGCAACGGATCTATGCCGAAAAACTGCCGGTAATTTTTATTACTAAGGGAATGGATCTCTATGTAGTTCAAAATAATATCGGTAATTACTTCTTGAATGACGATAATATTATTGTCAGAGTTACTGATACAATCTTTAAGAAGTAGGGTCAAGCAAGGCCAGGCCAAGAAAACCGGCCTGGCCCTTAATTCTTAAGAGGAGTCGATCACTATGTTTAACTATATTGTCCGGCGTATTTTATCGATGATTCCATTATTGATCCTGATCTCGATCCTCTCTTTCACCGTCATTAAATTACAACCAGGGGAATTTGGCAGTCAGTATTTTAATAATCCTCGGGTTTCGCCGGAAACAGTTATCCAGCTGCGCAAAAGGCTTGGCCTCGATCAACCGGCCTATCGACAGTATTTAAAGTGGGTGAAAGGGATTATTACGGAAGGGGATTTTGGCTATTCTTTTGCCTATAAGCGTCCGGTCGCCGAACTGATCTGGGAAAGAATGGGTTGGACGGTAACGGTGGCAAGCGCAACGATGCTTTTTACCTGGCTACTGGCTATTCCAATCGGTATTTATTCAGCTACTCATAAATATTCATTTCTTGATTATATTTTTACTTTTATCGGATTTATCGGTATTTCTATTCCTAATTTTTTTCTGGCCCTGGTGCTGATGTACCTGGTTTTGGCGCAGGGAGGCACTGCCGTGGGCGGTCTTTTTTCCAATGAATATATCGGGGCTCCCTGGAGTTGGGCCAAATTGCTTGACTTGTTAAAACACATCTGGATTCCCTTAATTGCGATCGGAACGGCAGGGATGGCCGGATTGATTAGGCAGATGCGGGGGAATCTCCTTGATGTCCTGGGCCGGCAATATGTCCAGACAGCCCGGGCTAAAGGATTAAAGGAGCGAGTTGTGATCTACAAGCATGCTGTCCGTAATGCCATTAATCCCTTAATTTCCATGCTGGGGATGCAGCTCCCGCAACTGATCAGCGGTACCATTATTTCGGCAATTGTTCTTAATCTGCCGACAATGGGTCCTTTTTTTTATGATGCCTTAATTAATCAGGACCAGTATCTGGTGATGACCTTTCTAATGTTTTCGGCAATAATGATGTTGGTTGGTAATCTGATCGCAGATTTACTCCTGGCCTGGGTAGATCCGCGGATCAGATATGATTGAGGAAAAGGGGTTAAGATAACAATGGATACAAAGTCAGTACTCAAAAACGTGGCTGTTCGCCAAAAGACACTTAGTTTAGGGGCCAAAGCCAGGAAGAGATTTTTTAAACATAAATTGGGGATAGTCGGTTCAGTAACTCTAATAGTATTATATATAATGGTAATTTTTGCCGAGTTGATCGCTCCCTATGATATGACAGAAAAAAACTCGGCCTTTATCTATGCCCCGCCCAGCCAGCTCCATTTTATTGATCAACAAGGTAATTTTAGCCTCCGTCCTTTTGTTTACGGTAAAAAGAAAACAAGGGATCCGGTTACCTTGGAGATTAACTATCAAATTGATCCCAGTAAAAAATATCCGGTAGAATTTTTTGTCCGGGGTTCAGAATATAAATTAATTGGGATAATTCCGAGCAATATCCATCTTTTTGGGCTGGCCGAGGATGCACCGGTTAAATTGTTTCTCTTTGGGACCGACCGTTTTGGGAGAGACCTCTTTTCCCGAATTCTGGTTGGAGGTAGGGTCTCATTAAGTGTTGGTATCTTTGGGATCGCCGTTAGTTTTTTTATCGGAATTATTATGGGAGGGATTTCCGGCTACTATGGGGGTAGGATTGATGACTTGATTCAGCGCTTTATCGAGCTGCTTCGATCTTTCCCCCGGATTCCCCTCTGGTTGGCTTTAAGTATGATCCTTCCTCCGGAATGGTCCTCAGTCAAGGTTTATTTTGGAATTATTACCGTCCTTTCCTTAATTGGTTGGACCGGAATTGCCCGGGTGGTCAGAGGGCAGTTTTTGGGTTTTCAACAAAAAGAATTTGTCAGAGCGGCGAAAGCACTGGGCCAGTCTGATTTTAAAATAATGTTTAAACATATCCTGCCCAACACGATGACTTATCTGATTGTGGCGGCTACGCTATCCTTTCCCGGGATGATCATCGGGGAGAGTTCAATGAGTTTTCTGGGATTGGGGATCAAGGAACCGATGACCAGTTGGGGTTTGCTTTTAAAGGAGGCTCAGCAAATAAGTGTTTTAAAGGAAAGTCCCTGGCTGATGATTCCGGGTATTTTTATTATTATTGCTGTGTTGGCCTTTAATTTTGTTGGTGATGCCTTACGGGATGCGGTTGATCCCTTTGCCCAGGATTAGCAGGGAACAGAAGGGGGGATGATTTTAAATTAATTGATAGTAATAGTAGTTAATTTAAAAAATGCTAGGAGGTATTAATCCATGAAAAAGCTTTATGTTATTTTAACACTGTTAATCGCTTTGTTTTTACTTAATTTTGTAGGTTTGGCGGAGAAAGATATCAGGATTGGGATGAATAGTGATGCAACTACACTTGATCCCCGCTTTATTACAAGTACATCAGGGATGTATATTACCGGACAGATCTTTAATGGTTTGGTTAAGCTAACCAAAGATTTAGAGTATGTTGCTGATCTGGCAACTTTTGAAAATACTTCTGATACAACTTATGTCTTTTACCTGAAGAAAGGTGTCAAATTTCATGATGGTAGTGAGTTAAGGGCCGCAGATGTTAAATTTACTTATGAGTCAATTTTAGATCCGGCAATGGCTTCTCCCAAAGCAGGTAACTACAAAAATATTGTGGGAGCAGAAGAGTTTATTAATGGTCAAACCGATCAGGTAGCGGGAATTAAAATTATTGATCAATACACCATTTCTTTTGAGTTGAAGGAACCCTTTGCTCCATTTTTGGTCAATATGAATACCGGAATTGTCCCGAAACACATTGCCGAAAAAGAAGGTAAACTGGATCACAATCCTGTCGGGACAGGCCCCTTTAAATTTAAAAGTCGGTTAGTAGAACAGGAAACAATTTTAGTTGCTAATCCCGATTACTTTGAAGGCGCTCCCAAATTAAATCGAGTGATTTATAAAATATTGCCGGAAAGTTCAGTTGGTGTTGTTGAACTGCAAACGGGAACAATTGATGTCTTAATGGATATAACCAAAGAGGATATTGTGATAATTAATGGTGATCCGTCTTTGATCTTGGCGTCAATTGCCGGTACTAACTACCAGTATATTGGCTTTAATGTAACAAACTCTCCGGTTGATAATAAATATTTAAGAAAAGCGATTGCCTATGCTTTAGATAAAGAGGCAATCACTAAATATTTTGAAGGTTCAAGAACCTATGTTCCTTTAGCAGCTACTTCCTATTTAGCCAAAGAATATGCCAATGACCCTAAGATCAATAAATATCAGTTTAGTGTCGGCAAGGCACGGGAAATGTTAGATAAAAGCGGATATAGTGGAGAAGAGGTGGTAATTAAAACCAGTGAGGGCAGGAAGGAACTGGCGGAAATCATGAAGCAGATGATGGATGCCGTTGGTATTAAAACAAAGATTGAATTACTGGAATGGGGTACTTTCTATGCTGATGTTAAGCAGGGGAGAGCCCAGATCTATCTGCTGGGTTGGTATGGGATCCTTGATCCTGATTCCTACTGGTTTTTTCATTCGGAGATGACACCCCCTCAAGGCGGGGCCAATCGAATGTATTATAGTAATTCGGCTGCTGACTACTTAATCATGAAAGGGCGAACTACCCTTGATCCTGAAGAAAGAAAGGCCGTGTACGCTCAATTGTATCAGGTGCTAACTGATGATGTCCCGATGATCTTCCTTTATTCTAAACCGGATTTATCGGCCTATAACAAGGGGATTGAAGGCTTTGAACCGGCTCCGTATCCGGTTACTATCCTCAGTAATTTAAAAAATGCTTACTGGAAGAGATAAAAATTTGTAACTAGCAGGAGGGGGATCTACTCTCCTTCCTCGCTATTTTTAACTGGAGGTGAAGGCGATCAGCAAATTCATTATTAGAAGGATATTCTTAATGATTCCGGTAATGATTGGAGTTTCGATAATCGTATTTTCATTTATGCACTTGACGCCAGGCGATCCCGTCCAGATTATGTTGGGAGAATATGCCCAGCCGGCTGAAATTGAGGCAATGCGTGAGAAATTAGGGTTAAATGATCCGCTTCCTCTTCAGTACTGGAATTTTGTCCGGAATGTTCTGCAGGGAGACCTCGGTGATTCTATCTATTATCAACAACCGGTCTTAACCTTAATTAGACAGCGCATTAAACATACATTTATTTTAAGTCTGACCAGCCTCTTTATTTCTTATCTGATTGCCTTTCCCATTGGGATTATTTCAGCGCTCAAACGTAACACCTGGATTGATGATTTGGGGATGAGCTTTGCTTTGCTTGGAGTATCAATGCCTAATTTCTGGCTGGGTATGATGTTAATCCTTTTATTTTCTTTAAAATGGGGGTTACTTCCGGCAACCGGAGTCGGTTCCTGGCAACAGTTAGTATTACCGGCCGTCACATTGGGAACTAGCGGGGCAGCCTTGACAACCCGTTTGGTCCGTTCCAGTATGTTAGAAGTGATTGGTCACGATTATATTAGAACCGCCCGGGCCAAAGGTTTAAGTGAGTGGAAAGTTATCACTAAACATGCCTTTAGAAATGCCTTGATCCCTGTTGTTACCATGATCGGTATTCGACTGGGCTTTATTCTGGGCGGCTCGGTTATAACGGAAAAAGTATTTGCCAGACCGGGGATGGGACGTTTGATCGTTGATTCAATCTTTCGAAGGGATTATCTGGTTGTGCAAGGGGTTACATTAATTATCGCTTTTTCCATCTTAGTAGCAAATTTATGTGTTGATTTATTATATGGACTGATCGATCCCAAAATTAGATATGAATAACCAGGGGGAGGGGTTAGATGCATTCCTTACCGAGTACATTCCAGGTGGTTTTACACCAATTAAAAAAAAATCGGCGGGCTAAAGTCGGACTTTACATTATTATATTAATATTGATTGTTGCGATCGGAGCCCCCTTGCTTAGTCCTGCTCATCCGGAAAATATTAATCTGGGTGCTTCACTCCAAGCGCCGTCTTTTCAACACTGGCTGGGTACAGATAAATTGGGTCGGGATATTTTAAGTAGGATTATATACGGGAGCAGGGTATCATTGATAGTCGGGGTTGTAGCAGTTGGTATTTCAGGGATAATCGGTATTATTTTAGGGGCAATTGCTGGATATTTTGGCAAATGGGCTGATCATTTTATCATGCGCTTGGTAGATATCTTACTGGCCTTTCCCAGTATTTTGCTGGCGATAACCCTGGTGGCTGTTTTAGGGGCTAGTTTATGGAATGTGATGCTGGCGATCGGTTTAGTGAGCTGGGTGGGCTATGCCCGGGTAGTCCGGGGTGAATTTCTCTCCAAAAGAAATCAGGAATTTGTCTTAGCGGCTAAAACATCCGGGGCAAGTTATTTCCGGATTATATTTAGACACATGCTGCCTAATTCGATGGCCCCGATTATTGTAATGGCAACTTTGGGTATGGCTGGTGCTATTATCACGGAATCCTCTTTAAGCTTTCTGGGGCTTGGGGTCCAGCCACCTACTCCCTCCTGGGGACAGATGTTAAGTGATGGACGTACTATTATGCGCCAGGCCTGGTGGGTTTCCACGTTTCCCGGACTGGCAATTATGATTACCGTGCTGGCTTTTAATCTACTCGGGGATGGTCTTCGTGATGCGATGGATCCTAAACTGAGGAATTAATTTAACTATTTTATTAAAGGGGTGGGATTAAATGAAATATGTTGTGGGGTTGATGTCCGGGACATCACTTGATGGGATTGATGCCGCCCTGGTTAAAATTGCGGAAGGAGTTCCTTTAAACGTAGAACTGGTAGAATTTACTACTTTGCCGTTGGCAGAGGGATTGCGCCAGGAAGTCTTAACTTGTTGTGATCAAAAAACCGGGAGAGTTGATCGGATTTGCCGGTTGAACTTTAGTTTAGCCGAAGAATCGGCCAAAGCGGTTGAGCAGGTAGTCGAGAAAGCCGCTTTAACGACCAGTCAGCTTGATTTGATTGGCTCACATGGTCTAACCATTTATCATGATGTCCAGGATCAGGCAGCAATTTCTACCCTGCAAATCGGTTGTGCCGGTGTAATTGCCGAAAGGACAGGTATTACCACCGTTAGTAACTTCCGGGTCAGGGATATAGCGGCAGGTGGGGAAGGGGCACCGCTGGTCCCCTATGTAGATCAGCTTCTTTATAGCAGTCGACATTATCACCGGGTCCTCCAAAATATTGGGGGGATTGGAAACTACACTTACCTTCCGGCCGAGGGGGGCATGGATGATGTCCGGGGGACTGATACCGGGCCGGGAAATATGTTAATCGATGGGGTAATTTCGATCCTGACCGGCAATCAACTAAAATATGACCGGGCCGGGAACTGGGCAGCTAGGGGAAAGGTCAGTTCAGAACTATTGGCTGAATTAATGCAACACCCTTTTATACTAAAGAAGGCGCCCAAGACTACCGGACGGGAGGAATTTGGTTTAGAACTGGCCCAAAAAATAATTAGCCGGTCGCTTCAATTTAATCTAACAGAACAGGATACAGTGGCGACAGTAACTGCCTTTACTGCCTTATCAATAGTTGATGCTTATTTAAGATATCTCAAAAAAGAAATTAACCAGATTATTCTGGGTGGAGGGGGTAGCTATAATCCGACCCTGGTCAAAATGATTAAAGAATATAGTCAGCAATTGCTGGAAGGGTCTCCCCAGGTTTTAACCCAGGAAGAGTTAGGATATTCCAGTGAAGCCAAAGAAGCGATTGCCTTTGCGGTACTGGCCTATCAGACAATGAAAGGGAGGGTCAATAATGTCCCGGGGGCGACCGGAGCCCAAAAAAAGGTGGTACTGGGTGATATAACACCAGGTAAGCAGTTTTATCAATATTTAAAATGGTAATTTATTACAGCACAAAAAAGAGCTATCTCCGTTTCGGGGCGAATTGAATCTGTTCTTTAACTGCCCGGTCTGTTAAGTAACGGGTTATCCTAAAAAAATCCCCTGTTTTTTACGGGGGATTATATCGTCTCCACCGGTCAAAACATAAGGGTGTTTATTTGACAAAAAGGATAGTCATCAAGTAATATTAAGAAAAGATAATTAATACCGATCAATTCAGCGAATCAGATCCAGACCCTGATTCGGTGTATAAAATAAAACTGATAAAAAGCTAAGAAAGAGGTGTGATAATGGCGGTAATGGAGAACAATAATCTGCCCCACGGAATCTTAAGGATCAAACGACATCTTAATTCACTGAAACCAGCAGAGAAAAGGGTGGCTGATTACATCATTAAAAACTCCGGCCAAGTGATCCACCAATCAATTATCAAATTGGCGGAGAACGTAGGGGTAAGTGAGGCAACTGTTGTTAAATTTTGTCAGAGAATAGGCTATTCTGGTTACCAGGAATTGAAAATAATGTTGGCGCAGGAAAGTGACCATAACGAGGGTGAACATATTTACGGTGAGATTAAAGCCGATGATGACCTGAATACAATTATCAATAAAATTTTTCAGATGTATAATCAATCGCTAAAAGAAACAAAAAAGATGCTGGAAAAAAGCAATCTTGCGCAATGCATCGCGATGATCCTGGCGGCGGAGCGGATTTTCTTGTTTGGTTATTATGCTTCAGGAGTAGTTGCACAGGACCTGGCCTTAAAATTTAAACGGATTGGGTATAATGCCGAGGCCTTACTGGAGAACCATAATCAGAAAACCGTTGGGGCATTATTGTCAGACAAGGACCTGGTAATAGCTATTTCTAATTCGGGCCGAACCCAGGAATTGGTTGATTCCCTGGAGATTGTCCAAAATAGCGGGGGCAAAATAATTGTTATTACGGCTAATCTTGGTTCGCCGGTGGCCGAATATGCTGATCAACTGTTACTTAATGCCTCAAATGAGACCCCTTTCCGGGGTAGTGCCCTTACCTCGCGGATGTCTCAACTAGCCGTAATTGATATGTTATTTTTAGGTGTTGCTACCACTGAATATGATAAAGCGATCAGTGCGATCAAAAAGACCAGGGAAGCGATTAAAAAAAGCAGGGTTTAAATAATCATATTATATTTACCATCTCAGCCAGGGGTGGTATATATTTTTGCCTTTATGTGACATGGATTACTTGAAACAAAACCAGTATGGCAATATAAGAGATGCTCAATTATTGGATATTGTCAATTCGCCACAATCTTTGTTACTGAGGGATAAAGTATTCGGTTATAGAGATGTACCCTCAGATTTCATCTGTAAAAAATGTCAGCGAATGCAGCAGATGAAAGTAATTCGTATGTTATCTAAGTTATCTATGCCATAACTTTTAAGTAACAGCTAAGAAAGAGAGAGATCTATGAAACCAATTGATATTGTTCTTATAGGATCAACATATAATGAGGATGATGTTTCGAGCATATATAAAGTTTTAGCAGATGCTGGTATTTCAGCTGGTTCCATCGATTTTACCAGTAATGTAAACTCGAGTATGACGACTCATCTGATTGAAGGTGCTTCGTATTTTTCCAGCCGATTTAGTGTTAAGATTATGCAGCGGTTTGAAGAGGGAAAAGAGCGATTAAAATCCTATTTGGAGCAGGGAGTGCGGTATATAGCGTTATGCTCCCGATATATTGATAACATTAAACAATATAGACAGATTATTCGCTATGTTAAGAAACTGAACAAAACAGTTCAGGTTATCATTGGAGGAAGGTTTTTTCAGCAAATACTTGGAAAGCTTAATCAGCGCGAAAGCAAAGCATTATATCAATTTATTGGGGCTGATATTTATATTGTAAAATATGCAAGTGAACCGGTGCTGAAAAAGTTACTTGAAAAGGGAGAAGAAAATCTTCACCAATACCAAATATTGTTTATCTTAACGAAGGCAACTATATCCCAACATTTACTGAAGAACAGGATATTTCCTTAGCAGATGCACCTATCTATTGGGAAAGTTACAGAGAGTATATTTCCCCAATAACATCAATGAAAGCGACAGTTTCATGCCCATATCGGTGTTCTTTTTGTGCAGTTAAGAATAAAAATACGAAATTTATGCGTCGAAGCCTCTCGCTTTTAGAGCAGGATATGAATACTCTAAAAAAAATAGGTAAAACGAATATTATTCATTTTACTGATGAGGCCATTAATGTTCCACTATATGATTTTAAGGATATGTTGAGAATGATGATCCGTAACCAATACGGGTTTAAATGGTACTCATTCTTTAGAACTGAAGTTATTGATGAAGAAACTGTCAGGCTGATGAAAAAAAGTGGCTGTATTGGTGTACTGCTTGGGCTGGAGTCAGGCAATAATTCCATATTGGAACGGATGAATAAAAATGTAACAGTTACTCAATTGGAAAGAGCACATTATCTGCTAAAAGAATATGGTTTAAATACCATTGGATTTTTTATTATTGGATTCCCGGGAGAAACAACGTTGACAATTCAAAATACCATTGACTTTATTAACAAACTTGGTCCCACCTTTTATCGTTGTCATGTCTGGGAATGTGATATGGATACTGAAGTTTGGAACAAACGTGAGCAGTATGGACTCCAGATCAAAAACGGCCTTTGGACACATGAAACAATGGACCAAAAGCAAGCCAGGAAGCTGGCTAAATCTATGAAGCAGCAGGTTAAAAATTCATTTAGCATCGACCAGGCAGATTTTGGGTTTGCGATGCAGTTGTTATGTGCTGGTATTTCAGTAGAAACTATCCAACAGATCTATCGAAAAATCGGAATGCGTTTGGAGGAATAAAAGTGCGTTACTCAGTATTTGGGAATACAGGATATAATATATCAAAATTGTGTTTTGGCTGTATGCGATTCTCTGAAAAGGCTACCGAAGAAGACCATGTGGCTCTCTTAAATAGGGCAGTGGAAGCATGAGTCAATTATTTTGATACATCTCCGCGCTATTGCAATGGGAATAGTGAACGTATTTTAGGAAAAGCTTTCAAAAAAAAAGGGAAGATGTCTTTATTGCAACTAAATATGATGTAAAAACATCATCTGGAGATGACCTGGAACGTGCAGTATATAGGAGTCTTAGTGAGATTGATACCGACTATATTGACTTCTATCAATTCTGGGGAATTAACCTTGATAAGTTTGAGAACCTTATCGCTGTAAAAAACGGTCCATTGGAGCGGGCATTACGACTAAAGGAGCAGGGAGTTATAAGACATATCTCTTTTTCTGCTCATGAGAGATCAGGGAGATTGTCGAAAATTATTGAAAAAGGCAATGGTGTATTCTCTTCAATGTTGTGTCAGTATAATTTTCTCAACCGCAGTCTTCTTCCTGACATGGTTTTTGCAAAAAGTCAGGGATTGGGGGTTGCAATTATGAGCCCGCTGGTAGGTGGTCGTTTAAATCAACCTCTGCCATCCCAGGACACGGAACAAAAGTCCGGATTACAGATTGAGCCTGCCTTACGTTTTGTGTTTAACAATCCATATATTGATGTTGTGCTGTCAGGTATGAGCACTACTGATATGCTTTTACAAAATGTAGCTATTGCCAGCAATGAACAGGATATGACAAAACAGGAGGAAAAATATATTAATCAAGTCACACAAGAATTTGCATACTTGAAAGAAATATATTGTACTGGCTGTAATTACTGCTTGCCATGTCCAAACCAGGTTAATATTTCGCACCTGATGCTAATGCTACAATTTTATGAGGTTTATGGATTAAAGGAGGTTGCAAAAAATCGTTATAGGCTGCTGGCAAGGACTGATAAAAAGGATGCATCTGCATGTACACAATGTGGTTTGTGTGAGGAAAGATGCCCGCAAACACTCTCTATTTGTAAACAGCTAAAAAAGATACATAGGATATTTACAGAGTGAATGAGATGGAAATGAACCAAATAAACATATTATCTATATATTATCTCTATTGATTAAAAAAGTAAAAAATGATATAATTTTCATTAATATCATCCCAAAAAGAAAAATAAATTTTAGAAAGGAGGATACAGATGAAAAAAGTATCCGATAAGATGCCTGATGATGTGAGGATAGTTAATTTGCCACCCATGACTGTAGCTGCTATCCGCCATAAAGGAGAGGTACCTGAAAAAACTACTTTTGAAGCAATACAGTCATTCATACAGGAACATAATCTACTTCATGGCAAAGCAGATCTTCGACACTTTGGATTTGACAGTCCCCTTGGTTCTGATGAGGATGAACATGGCTATGAGCGTTGGGTAACCATACCAGAGGATTTGGAGGTCCAGGAGCCCTTTGAGAAAAAAATTTTTCAGGGGGGTAGTTATGGAGCCCATACAATC
Source organism: Halanaerobiales bacterium (assembly GCA_022360715.1). GTDB lineage: Bacteria > Bacillota > Halanaerobiia > Halanaerobiales > DTU029 > JAKSCG01. The sequence goes on along the minus strand of JAKSCG010000237.1, from coordinate 9,548 downwards.
AATATGGGTGACTTTGAAGAATGGAAAATATTGGAAAAGTGGGTAATGAACAATGGCGTATTTAAATATGATAAACGTGAACCTTTAATAAATCATGGTTTGATAGAAGAACATCTGGATGTCACCAGGATTAATGAACGATCTTTCAATAGTGCTGAACAGCAAATCGTCTTATTGATGCCTGCTAAAAAGGCATGAGATCAGGCGGCATTAGAAAAAATATAAAATAAAGGGTGACTAAAGTGATTGAAATACCAGAAACAATTGCATTATCAAAACAAATCAAGCAGAAATTCATCGGTAAGACGATAAACCGTGTGGTTGCTGATACGGCTCATCATAGTTATGCCTGGTATACCAACGATGACCCTGATTCATATCCTGATATGATCTGTGGAAAAACCATTATTGATGCGGAGGCATATGGGGGGAAGTTGCACGTAAACCTGACCGATAAATTTGGTTTAATGTTTTGTGATGGAGCATCCCTTCGCTATATAGAAAAGGAGAAGAAACTACCAAAGCGACATCAACTACTTATAGAGTTCGATGATGGAACCTATTTGGTGGGTACTATTAGAATGTATGGCGGTCTTTATGCCTATCAAGAGACCCTTGATGTTGGTTATAATTTGATTGCACGTTCCACCCGGTCTGTTTTTAGCGATGAATTTAATAGCGATTATCTGATGAAAATGAGTGATAAACTAGATGTGAAGAAAACATCAGTCAAAGCTTTATTGTCAAAAGAACAGCGGATACCTGGATTCGGAAATGGTGTTTTACAGGATGTCTTATTTGACGCCAGTATTAAACCAAAAAGGAAAGTATCAACTTTGTCAGAGGAGGATTTCCAGCAACTAGTCAACTCCATAAAAGAAGTTCTGACACTGATGGCCGATTCAGGAGGTAGGGATGTTGAGAAAGATCTATATGGCAATCCAGGCGGATATAAGACAATTATGAGTAAAAATACATATAAAAGTCCGTGTCCACGGTGTGGAGATGGGATAATAAAAGAATCTTTTTTGGGAGGAAGCGTATATTACTGTGGAAACTGTCAGGAATGAGCCCGGGTCGAACCTTTCGACCTTCTTTAGTTCGCTAAATGTATCAAAATTTTATTATTTTAAGAAAACCAGGGAAGCCATTAAAAAAAGCCGGGTATAGGAGGGCTATCATGAAAAAAGGGTTATGGGTAGTCAGGAATATTCTGGAAGGACCTGAATCGATCCGAGAAATGGCTGATATAGCTATTAAGAATAATTTTGAAGAATTGTTTGTTCAGGTAAGGGGGCGTGGTGAGACTTTTTATAAATCAACTATTGACCCGCTTGATCCGGCGGTTAAAGGGAAAGATTTTGATCCGCTGGCTTACCTGCTCGATCTTCTGGCAGGAGAGCCGATAAAAATCCATGCCTGGATCAATACCCTGTTTACCTGGTCAGGGGATCAAGAACCCTGGAGCGATCGCCATGTTATTAGACGGCATCCGGAATGGGTTATGCATAATTATCATGGTGTTTCATTAAATGATTATACTCAGCAGCAGTTAACGGAGAGCGGGATTTATGAAGGCCAGTACTTATGTCCGGCTAATAGAGGTGTCCGGGAATACTTGCTGGCAATCTATTCCGAAGTTGTCCGGCAATATAAAGTAAACGGGATACATTTTGATTTTGTCCGTTATCCTAATCCCGAGGTTTGCTATTGTCCGGGATGCCGTATACAGGCTAAAAAAGACCTGGGCTTTGATCCCTTAAAAGTCGATCAATTTAGCCCAGAACAGCAATCAGCCTGGAATAAATGGAGACAACAACGGGTTACTGCGCTGGTAAGGGGAGTTTATCAGGCTGTGAAGGGGATCGACAGAAATATGGTTGTTTCAGCGGCAGTATACCCTGATTTCGATGATGCCAGCACCTGGCGTTTGCAGGATTGGCCGGAATGGGATCGAGAAGAGATAATCGACCTTTTGGTCCCAATGGCTTATACAGATGATCAGCAAAAATTAATTGCATGGCTTGAGTCCTATCGGCAAAAAGAATGGAAGAGTCAGCTTCTGATCGGACTGGGTGCCTATAAAATTGACAGTAATCAGTTAATTGAGCAGATTAAAATCTGTCGTAATCAGGGATATGATGGGTATGTAATCTTTGATTACAGTACATTGCTGCGGGATAAAAAATATTTTAGCAAGATAAACGAGATAGAGTAAAGGATAATAGCTAAGAGATAAAAATGTGGATTAAATTTACCATCTCAGTCCGGGATGGTATATATTTTTCTCTAAAAATAAAATTTTTTTATAATTTTTAAAAAAACAAGAAGGAATTTTTGCAAATAAAATGAATATATATAGTAGGATAATATCAACATTAGTAATAACTTAAAAGAACAAGGAGGAAAATGAGATTGGGGGAATTAATTCGTCACTATCAGTTGAATGATTTTGATGCGGTCATCGACTTATGGAATCAGTCCTTGTCCCGCGATTGCATCTTACCTGACACTTTTCAGATTAAGGTGTTGGCAGATAGCAATTTTGATCCGGCCGGTTGTCTGGTTGCAGAGAGAGATAGTCAGGTTGTCGGGTTTATCTTGGGGATTATTCGGAAAGTCCCGTTAGAGAATATCGGTTTACAGGAAGAGCTGGGCTGGATCACCGTTTTTTTTGTTGATCAAAGATATCGGCGGCAAGGGATTGGTCAACAATTGCTTAATGGTGTGCTGGAGTATTTTAAGAAAAACAAACGAAAGCAGGTCTATGTAGCGAGTTATGTCCCTAATTACTTCTTTCCGGGGGTAGATGTCGAGAAATACGGGGAAGCAGTCCGGTTTTTGCAGAAAAATGGTTTTCAGGAAAAGATGAGAGTTTTGGGAATGGGCAATCAACTTCAGGATATGGTTACACCGGAAAAGGCTCGAAAAAAGCTTAATCAATTGCAAGAACGGGGAATTGAGATTAAGGGATTTGAAAAAAAGTATACTTATGAACTATTGAGTTTTTTAAGGCGAGAATTTCCCGGTGACTGGGCCGGTAATATTGTTGAAAAAATAAAAGCAGGAACCGGGGATCAGATTGTAATTGCGGTTAAAGATCAGCAGGTCTTGGGTTATTGCCAGTTTGAAGGACCGCATTTTGGCCCGTTTGGGGTCAGTGAAAAATTGCGGGGAGAAGGAGTAGGTTCTTTATTATTCTGGTATGTTGTCGAGATGATGAAAAAACGGGGCTACCACTTTATCTGGTTGGCCTGGACCGGTGGTGAGGCGGCCAGGTTTTATCGGGAAAAAGGGAACTTAGCGCAAACCAGAGAGTCTTCGATTATGACTAAAACCTTAGAATAAAAAAAGGAGGGGGGTTGGAATGAACGATCAGAAAGAAAAACAAACACACAAAATAATGGTGATTGGGGCCCATGCCGGTGATGCCGAGATTATGGCCGGGGCAGTGGTAGCAAAATATACACAGGCCGGTCATCAAGCTGTTTTAGTCCATCTGACTCCGGGAGAGAAAGGGCATCATACCATGACTCCGGAAGATTATGCTAAACAAAAAATCGAGGAGGGAGACCGGGCGGCGGAAAAACTGGGGGCTCAGGCCATTTTTCTGGCTTATCGAGATGCCGAACTTCCGCTTAATGACCAGGTTAAATATCAAGTGGCCGATTTAATCCGGGCCGAAAAACCCAATATAATAATTACCCACTGGAAGGGTAGTATCCATAAAGACCACGAATACACCCATTATATTGTTCAGGATGCCATATTTTATGCCGCCTTACCGGCGATTAAAAGGGAATTGCCGGCCCACGCTTGTTATACCCAATTTTTTGCAGAAAATTGGGAAGATCCGTATGATTTTGAAATTGATACCTATGTCGATATTTCCGACAGCTATCAACAATGGTTAACGGCTGTTCAGGAGTATCAACTCTTTGCCGGTGGGATTTCTTCGTTTAGGTATTTAGACTATTATCAAGCTCTGGCCAAGCTGCGGGGCTGTTTAGCCCACAGTCAATATGCAGTGGGGTTAATGCGGCCCAAAGGGGCCAAGATCGCCCGGGGTAATTCTTTGCCGGGAAAGGAACTCTTAGTATAAACAAGTTTAAAAAAAGGAGAAATGAAAAATGAAAAAGTTATTGTATTTGCTAAGTCTTGTAATCGTTCTTTTTAGTGGAGTTGTAACGGCTGAGCAATGGGAGGGGACAATTCAGTTATGGGATTTTCCCAACGGGGCTGATGTTGATATCTGGGGGGAGGAGTTAATCAAGGAATTTGAAGAAGCGAATCCCGGTGTCACAATTGAATTCACCAAATTAACCTGGGGTGGTGGCAACCAAAAAATTGATGTAGCAGTGGCCTCAGGGATGTTACCGGATATTGTCCTCCAGGGTACTAAAATGAAGTATATCGAACAGGGTGTGCTGGAGGATTTAACTCCTTACTTTACGGCTGAGGAGATCGAAGACTTTTATCCAGCCGCGCTGGCCGGTTATTCCTATAAAGGAGGGATTTACGGATGGCCGTGGTACCTTTTCCCCTATCATCTTTATTTAAATACCGACCTTTTTAGGGAAAGGGGGGTGGCATTACCGGAAAATGGCCAATGGTCCTATCAGGAATTTGTTCGGAAAATGCAAGAGTTAACCTTTGACCGGGACGGTGACGGTGAAGTGGATGTTTATGGTTTTGTCTATAATGTCCAGCCGGATTTTTATGATTCCTGGCCGATTATACTTAGTGATGGAGCCAAGGTTTTTAATCAAGAGATGACTGAGTTTACCCTTGATTCAGCCGCAGGTATTTCCGGTCTGCAAAAATTAATCGACCTGGAACATAAATACCGAATTGCCTTGCCTAATAGTGCCGGAATGAACCAGGGTGTACAGTGGGCTGCTTATACGACTGAACAGAGTGTGGCCGCTACTGCTACCGGTGTCTGGGGAATTGGTGCGATTAATTCCCAGAATAAAAAACTGGCGGAAATGATTGAGGAGGGGGAAGACACCGCCGGGCGAAAACACTTTAACCTGGCTGTGGCCAACTATCCGATCGGCAATAGTGGGGAACCGCGTTCTTTTGTCTTAAATGGTGGCTTTGCCGTCTTTAAACAACAAGATCAGGCCAAACTCGCTATGATTATTAAGTTCTTACGATATGCCACCTCCACTCAAGCCCAGGAAACAGTAGCTCCTAAATTCCATGGCTTTGTACCGAGCCGTTCCTCAGTTTCAGCCGACCAGATCTATGCTCATGAGCAAAACATGCTGCTGGTAATCGAGATGATGGAGACGGCGATGGCCTGGCCCCCGCTGATCCCTGACTGGGATAAAATAGGTGAAAAGATCCAACGCCAGATTCAACTGGCCTGTTTGGGTGAGATTACGGCAGAAGAGGCCCTGAAAATTGCTGACCGGGAAGTGACCCGGATTCTAAAGAGGATGAAACGATAGAAAGAAATAAGGCAGGACAGGGCTTATGCCCTGTTCTGCTCATCAGTCCAGGGGGGTGGGGAACAATGAAAACAACAGCTTTGACTTTAAAGGGTATCGGTAGCTATCTTATTAAAAAGAAGTGGGCTTATCTTTTTATCCTACCAAATATATTGATCTTTTTAGCTTTTATTGTTTATCCGGTGCTCTATTCCTTTCTGCTGTCCTTTCAGGAATATGGGGTATGGGGGAATGAATGGATCGGTCTGGATAATTTTTTTTATCTCTTCAGTGATTATGTGTTTTGGCAGGCCTTAAAGAATACGGCAATAGTTACGGTTGTGATGGTTCCGCTCGGGATTATCGTAGCCTTATTGCTCGCCTCTTTTCTCCATCCTTTATCTGAGCGGGTCAAGGGTTTTTTTCGCATGGCTTATTATTTACCCGGGGTTGCTTCCGGGGTGGTGATGGGGATGATCTGGCGCTGGCTCTATGATCCCAATTTTGGGTTATTTAATTTGATTTTAGAAAAAATAGGAGTAGCCGCTCAACCGTGGTTGACCAGTCCTAAAACCGCTCTGGGTAGTCTGATGTTAATGATTTTTATGGCCGCACCGGGTACAGCCATTATCCTCTATTTATCGGCGATGAAAAAAATCCCGAAGGAGTTATATGAGGCAGCAGAGATCGACGGGGCCGGGTCGATTATTAAGTGGTTTAAGATTACCCTGCCACTGGTTAAGGCTACGACTTTGTATTTGGTCATTATTAATACAATTGCTTCATTCCAGATTTTTACGCAGATTTTTGTGATGACACAAGGGGGACCCGGTTATTCTACCTATACTCTGGTCTATCAAATCTATATGACCGCCTTTCGCGATTTTGAATTCGGATTAGCTTCGGCTCAGGCAATGATTCTATTTGCCATTATCAGTATTTTTTCAGTTTTACAGTTTAAATTTCTATCCAGTGATGTCGAATACTAAAGATTAAAGGAGAGAAAATGATGGAGATTAGCATCAAAAAGGTGTTCAGAGCAGTTGGCTTTTCTCTTTTAATATTATGGGCAATAACCTCATTGCTTCCACTTTGCTGGCTGTTCATATCAGCTTTTACACCCTCAGATTTTATGTTAAAGATGCCCCCGGAGTTTAATCCGTTAAACTTCCGATTGGATAATTTCACGAGACTATTTGAAGAAACCGATTTGATCTGGCCCTGGACCATTAATACGTTTTTGATTGCTGCTTCGATTACTGTCTTTAATATATTTTTCTGTACTTTAGCCGGCTATGTTTTTGCCAAAATGGAGTTCTGGGGTAGGGATGTGCTCTTTGCCGCGTTTTTATCAACCATGATGATCCCGGCTCAGGTTACTTTAATTCCCATGTTTTTATTAATGAAAAAAATCGGTTTATATAATAACCATGCGGCGATCATATTGCCACAGTTAGCCGGTGTTTTTGGGGTATTTTTGCTCCGTCAGTATATTAAGACATTTCCGGGCGATTTGTTGGATGCAGCCAGGATCGACGGGGCGACCGAGTTGCAAATTTTCTTTAAGCTAATTGTTCCAATGGCCAAGCCGGCGATGGCTGTGCTGGGGATATTTGTTTTTATGGGCCAATGGAAAAGTTTACTATGGCCTTTAATTATCCTTCAGGATCAGGTAAAGTTTACCCTGGAGGTTGGTCTGGCTACTCTTCAACAGCAGTTTGCCACCAATTATGGTATTTTGATGGCCGGGGCCGGCTTTTCAGCCGTGCCGATGATCTTAATCTTTTTTGCCTTCCAACAATATTTAACAGAAGGCCTGACCGTAGGAGGCAGTCTGAAAGGTTAATATTTTTTAGCTCCTGAAATAATCAACGAAAAGACTGATAGCCGAACAACTTAAAATCTGTTATAATCAGAGTTATCAACGGCATGTGCTTTGATTGCTCAGTGGTCAAAATTGTTTAAGTGAAATAAAAGGGTTGGAATTGAATAGAATCTAATATAAAGGTGGGGTAAAAATGGTTTATCGAACTGGGCTGGATCTCTTCATTGCCGAACAGTATGAGCTGGTCAAAGCTAAAAGAGTTGGGTTAGTAACCAACCATACCGGACTGGACCGCAACTTCCAAAGTAATATTGATTTATTTCAGCGACACCCGGAAATAAAGCTGGTTGCCCTTTATGGCCCGGAACATGGTGTCCGGGGGAATGTCCAGGCCGGAGTTAAGGTTGGTCATAATATTGATCAATATACCGGGTTACCGGTTTATAGCCTGTATGGTCGGGAGAAGAAACCGACAGCAGAGATCCTGGCCGGTATTGATGTTCTGATTTTTGATATCCAGGATATCGGTCTCCGCTTTTATACCTATCTTAGTACACTTCTTTACTGTCTGGAGAGTTGTGCGGAAAATGAGTTGGATTTAATCGTGCTGGATCGGCTGAATCCGCTCGGTCGAAGGGTAGAAGGGAACCTGGTAAGCCCTGCTTATCAGTCCTTTATTGGTCTTTACCCGATTCCACAACGACACGGGATGACAGCCGGTGAACTGGCCCGCTGGGCCAATCAACAATTTGAGCTGGGGACCAGATTGGAAGTTGTAGAATTAGAAGGCTGGCAGGGAGAGTACTTTGATCACCTTGATCTTCAATGGATACCCCCTTCACCCAACATACCCCAGTTTAAGACAGCATTGCTCTATCCGGTAACCTGTCTCTTTGAAGGGACAAATATTTCGGAAGGCCGGGGGACGGCTAATCCCTTTGAGTATATTGGGGCACCATGGATCGATCCCTACCTATTAAGTGATTATCTGGCGGAAAGAGAACTCCCCGGTGTTAAGCTAAGACCGGTTTTCTTTGTCCCCACTTTCTCCAAACATAAAGATAAGGAGTGCGGGGGGGTCCAGTTGCTCCTGGAAAATAGGGATGAGGTAGATAGTTTCTTAACCGGATTAACTATCTTGCAAGCTATTTTTGAGCTCTATCCGGTGGAGAGTAACTGGTTGATCCCGGCTAATCAGCAGCATAAATATTTTTTTGATCTGTTGATGGGAAGTGATCAGGTCAGGATTGGCCTGGCAGAAGGACGGGCAGTTGCTGATATAATCGACAGTTGGCGCCGGGAAAGGGAGGATTTTATCGCTAATAGCAGAAAGTATATACTGTATTGATTAGCAGAGGAAATAAAAATAATAAGGGTGGGACTTAATTAATGAACGAGATTAAAAAAATAATTGCTCAGATGTCTTTAGCAGAAAAGGTGGGACAGCTTTTCCAGATCGGCTTTGCCGGGACTGAAGTTACTGACGGGATCAAGGAAATGATTGAAAAATATAAAGTGGGGAATATTATTTACTTTGCCAGAAATATTGAATCACCGGAACAGGTAAGAAGTATGTCCGGACAACTGCAAGAGATTGCTAAGGCGACCGGACCGGGACTGCCCCTGCTGATCTCGACCGATCAGGAGGGGGGAACGGTGACCCGTTTAAAAGGAGTGACCCATTTCCCGGGCAATATGGCCCTGGGATCTGCCAGGAGCAAAGAGCTGGCCCGGGAAGCCGGGGAAAGTGTCGGCCGGGAAATAAAATCACTAGGGATTAATATGAATCTGGCTCCAGTCCTTGACATTAATAATAACCCGGATAATCCGGTGATTGGTGTCCGCTCTTTTGGGGAAGACCCACAGCTGGTTGCCGAACTGGGTATTTCCTTTATTACCGGTATGCAGGGCCAGGGGGTTGTCGCCTGTGGTAAGCACTTTCCCGGCCACGGTGATACTAATATTGATTCCCACCTGGCCCTGCCGGTAATTAAGCATGGATGGGCCAGATTGGACAAAGTTGAATTATACCCGTTTAAAAAGGCAATTGAAGCCGGCCTGGACAGCATTATGACAGCCCATGTTTATTTCCCGACCATTGAGAAAAAGGAAGGAATACCGGCTACCCTGTCCTCCAGTGTTTTAACCGGACTACTTCGACAAAAGCTGGGCTTTGAAGGTCTGATTATCACTGATTGTATGGAGATGAACGCGATTGTCAGTACCTTTGGAACGGTAACCGGGGCAGTTATGACCATTGAAGCCGGTAGTGATATGGTCTTAGTATC